>JBBQBM010000014.1:0-13669 GCA_038317375.1 Saccharimonadales bacterium (SeqCode) | reverse complement strand
TAAATCGTCGCCCAGATGAACCGTACGACCTTTGTGAGTGGCTAGGTCTTTATAAACATCAGCCCGGTCTTCACCATAGCAGCCGATCCCGCACGAATCCTCACTGATGTTGTCGTCCAGCGAGCCGCTTGCAAATATAATCGTCGGTACGTCACCTTTAAACCTAACGGGGGAGTGATAAGCCACTATAGTCGCCCGGTTTTGAGTGTCTTAACTATTCTTCTGCCAAACCTGATTCCGGCGTGCGGCAACTCCTTAATAGGGAATTCCCAGGTGCCCGAGGAGGGCACGTCCTGGCCCCCAAACGAACGTTTAAAAGCGCTGTATCCTGCCCATGGATGTTTTGGCTTAGTGCTTGGGCTAACTCCAAAAAAGTCGAACTGCTCCAGTTTTTTGTCTTTGGCATCAAAAATCAAGAAGTTAAGTAGTGCCGAGCTGCAACTATGCTTTTTTGCTTCTTCAACTGAACCGGCATACATGTAATAACGAGTTTTGGTCTTTAGGTCGTCGACAAATACAGCCCCAGCTAGCCGCTTGCCAGAATGTAGCGCAAAAACAATCCCAGCCGACCCGCCAAATACCGATAGTAGTTTAGTGATGTAGTCCGGCCCATGGAAAACCGACGAAGTTCGACTTGCCGTGGTTTTCATCAGTTTATCGAAGTCTTTTTGTCCCTGAATACTAGAATCACATTCAAAGCTCAATCCAAATTCTTTTCGTCGACGCCAAACTCGGCGATTGAGGCTGGTCATATTCATTAGTAGTTCATCCTCTCTTGGGCGAAGATCTAGCACCCAAGTTAAGTCGGGTTGCGAATTACGCAAATTTTTATGAAGTCCAAGTTTTTTCAAGGCTTGCTTATCAAAATATGGAGAAGGCTCAATCCTAACATAACTCGCTTTCTCGACGATTGCTAAATCCCTCAGCGAGTTCAAAGCTTCATGTAGTGATTTGCTATCTTTAGAGATCGGGCCATAAGGAACATATAAGCGCTTGGTTGATTTTCCCAGGAAAGGCTCCGAGTTCTCTAGTATTGCGTGATACGACCAATCCGCACCACTTCGTTCAAAAGTTTGCCGACCTAAAAGCCGCTGGAATTGCATCCATTCTTCACTTTGCAGCAGACTGCTACTTGGGGTAGTACTTTTGGCACTCATTAAAGGTTATTTTAGCACTAGCGGTAAATGAAGTTTTGGAATTTCGCCGCCGATACCATTCCAGAAAAACCAACTCGACCGAAGCCAGCAATACCGTTCATATCCGAGAACTCAATCATCGTGCCATCGGCGCTAACGCTTTCGACAATAGCTACGTGGCCCCACCAGCTCATACTGTCTGACTGAGCAATCGCTCCCGGAACTGGCACACTACTAACCGTCCAGCCACTTTGGCGTGCTTTGTTGTCCCAGGTATTGGCGTTACCCCAGTTAGACGGCACGCTGACCCTTGAAGCGACATACCATGTACAGTAGCCAGGAGCATAGCTGTTCCCGCCATAAATTGCATTGCTGAATAATAGACTGCCGGTAACGGCCACCGGAGCTTGCTTCTTGCCGTCTGGGATAAAAATATACGAACCAGTTGTCAAGCCAGACACCTCGGCGTCATTAAAGGAGATGATCTTTTCCTCAGCGGCGCTAAACCTCGAAGCTAGACTTTTCGGCGTGTCTCCATTATTAACTTTATAAACGATTCCGGTTCGGTTCTTTGGTGGCAAGATTAGTGTTCGACCAAGCGTCAAGCGGTCGCTAGAGAGGTTGTTAGAGTCGCGAATACTTTGGCTCGGGATGTTGAACTTCTGGGAGATACTAGACATCGTATCGCCCGAAACAACCACGTAACTGATAATGTCGCCGGAGCCCAGCGAGCTGTCACCAGTTGAGATAACTTGAGGCTTTATGACAGAAGATTCGTCGCTAGAGGCTAGGCTAGATATGGTTTTAACAGAATCGGCTTGGTTCGAGACTATAACTGCAATCGGTAGCTGAGTCGCAATTGCAACGTTGGCGGCGATGTCGGCTGCTGCCACGGTATCAATAGGAGTTGCCGTTTCACTTCGAGCATTAGTAACTTGATTAGTAAAGTCATTAGCCTTCGGTCGGTCGCTGAATACTAGATAGCCAGCAGTCGCTATAACTAAAATATTAACCGCAACAAGCCCATAGCGGGTTATAAGGCGCCGGCTGCTTTTGATAAGCGGGCGCTTTTTTAGCGTAGTAGGTTGTACGGCTGACTTTAGGCCTACAAGGCCAAGACTATGTCGTGCCGCAAAAATGCGCTTTCGATCTTTTATGCTTACTCCTGTATGCCCAGTTCTAAAATCACTACCTGGGTTTGGCTTCTCAGGGCCTATTCGGACAATACCCAGGTGGACGGTAATCCGCACGCTGGCGAACGTATCATTTGTGCTGATACTAATTGGCAATATAGCAAAAAAACAGCAAAAAGTCAATCTAGCCGTATCTGTTAGCTGATGAAAAATGCAAAGAAAAAAGCCCGATTCGAGCTTTAGGATATCCAAGGCAAAAGCCTCTAATATCAACAATAACTCTAAATCGGGCGGTGCCCGGGAGCGAGGCTAACTAAACGCCTCTAACTCCCGGGCTGTCCCATCTCTACCTATGCAGCGGTCTTAACTTTGGCGCTACATGTACGGCGGATCTTTGCCTCGAGGTCTTCGAGCTTCGCCGCCAAGACATCTCCAGTCTTGAATTTCGGGAGAGTAGTCATAACTTTAAGCCAGCCGTCGTCGCTGACACCGACCTTCTCTCCGGCAACATGTTCGTAGCGAGCAGCTGCCTTGGCACAGGACTCCCAACTCTTTCGATCAACCCCCAACGCCCCTAAGTCGATCGAAATCGATCCGATACCTTCTCCGTGACTGATATAACTCATATCCCACCTTTCACTAGGGTGTTTTTGGGATTGTTCGATGTTAACATTTTTCCTATTTGAAGGCAATAGTTGTAATTTGTCAAAGTTTTACTAGCACTCCCATGCTCTAAGTGCTAAAATAGCAATAAGTCAAAGGGAGATTATTAATGAACATACCAATTCAACCGCAAGCCGACTATGTAGTCGCAACAAGCGAGGAAGCACAATCCAAAACCGCCAGCGGTATCTATTTACCCGATTCGGCAGCCGAGAAGCCTAAAACCGCCAAAGTTGTGGCTATAGGCAGTGGTGTTGACGAAGTCAAAGTTGGTGACCGAATTATTTACAAAAATGAATATGAAGCAACTGTCGTTAAGCACGGCGGGGTGGAGTACTCGTTGATTTATAAGAAAAACATAATCGCAACAGTTAAATAGGGAGATATATATGGCAAAGAAAGTTTTTTATGACGAAGATGCGCGCCGCCGGGTTCTAGCTGGCGCCAAGATTTTATACGAAGCCGTCAAGTCGACTATGGGCCCAAAAGGTCGCAACGTTATTATCAGCAAAAGCTATGGCGCGCCAACCGTTACTCACGACGGCGTAACTGTCGCTAAAGGTATCGACATAGCTGAGGCTGACGACGAAACCTTGGGCTATAAAGTCGGCGCCGAGCTTATCAAACAAGCCGCTAGTAAGATGAACGATGTTGCTGGAGACGGCACAACAACCGTCACAGTTTTGACCTATCACATCTTAAACGAGGCAAATAAGCTAATTGCCGCTGGACACAATCCAATGTTGCTTCGAAAAGGGCTAGAAGCAGCCGCCGCACAAGTTATCGCGAAGCTAGGGTCTCTGAGCGAAGATATAGCTGGTAAAAAAACTCGTGTTGCTGAAGTTGCCTCTATCTCAGCCGGCGACGCCCAAATTGGCCAGCTAATCGCCGATGTTATGGCGAGTGTTGGCAAAGACGGTGTCGTAACTGTCGAAGAAGGTCAGGGCCTTACAATGGAAAGCGAAGTTGTCGAGGGCTTTACATTCGACCGCGGCTTCGTCAGCCCCTACATGGTTACCGACTCTGCACGCATGGAAGCCGTCTATGACAAACCAGCTGTGTTAATTACCGACAAAAAAATCTCTAGTGTCCAAGAATTCCTGCCTATCCTTGAGAAATTGGCTACTGCCGGCAAGAAAGACTTAGTCATCATCGCCGAAGATGTTGACGGCGAAGCCCTCGGCACGCTTATTTTGAACCGCCTAAAAGGCGTATTTAACACCGTAGCAGTCAAGGCTCCGTCGTTTGGCGACCGCCGAGCCGAGGTGCTCGACGACATTGCAATCTTGACTGGTGGGACGGTGATCTCCGAAGAGCGTGGCACTACTTTCGAAAATGCTGAAATCGATATGATCGGCTCGGCCCGAAAAGTAATAGTCAACAAAGACGAGACCACAATAATCGAAGGTGCCGGTTCGGCAACTGCCCTAAAAGCCCGACTATCTCAGATTAGCGCTCAAGAAAAGAACGCTAAGAGCGAATACGACAAAGAAAACTACCAAAAGCGCGCCGCGGCCTTAAACGGCAAGGTTGCCGTCATTAAAGTTGGTGGCGCAACCGAGACCGAAATCGAAGAGAAGAAGTTCCGCGTAGACGATGCTGTCCACGCCGTCAAAGCTGCCATGGAAGAGGGGATTGTGGCTGGAGGCGGAGTAACCTTCATCAATCTCTCTACAGCTATTAAAACCGACAAACTAGAAGACACAACCGTCACAGCCGGCAAGATGATACTCAAGAGCTCGCTAGATCAGCCGTTCAGAATCTTGATGGAAAACGCCGGTATTAACCCCGACGAGTGGTTGCCAAAAGTTAAGAGTGGTAAGCCAGGCCAGGGCGTTAATGTAAATGACCCAAGCAAACTAATCGACCTCAAAAGTACTGGCATTGTCGACCCAGCTCGTGTCAGCCGCGAAGCCGTCCAGAACGCTGTTTCTATCGCCGGCACTAGCATTACTATGGGAGCACTCGTCGTCGACATCCCCGAAAAAGCTTCACCATCCCCATCCGGAGGCATGGATTACTAATAAACATAAAGGTATTGACAATTTAGCAAGTTTGTAGTATGATGTATGTCTACGTTTCTTAATTGAAGCGTTAGATCATTAACAAAGTGTATAGAGAAGGCTTTCCGGAGCCATGGGGTTTGCTTGTCAAAAAAACAAGTCAAGACCCCGTTGCCCCGGAAAGCCAAATAGGCAATCTTAGGGGCCCATGGAGGGTATGAAATGTCAGCCGACATGAAAGTGAAAAAGGCGACCGCTCCGAAGAAGGCAGCTTCGGCAACGAAGAAGCCCGCTCCGAAGAGTGCCGCAGCCAAGGCGAAGGCAGAGACCACTCCGGTCGAAACCAAGCCCGATGCGAAGACCGCGTCGGTTAAGGCCCAGCTCAAAGTCAAGGCACAGCCGAAGGCAGTTACCCTGCCTAAGGTCCTGGCCAAGGCCCCCAAGCTGGACATTACGACCGATAACGTCATCGCTCGCGCCGGCGCTTGCCTCGAACACCCACTTTGGGGCCAGATCAACGGGCCTGTGCTCGTCGAGTTCAAGAAGTTCGAGGAATCTGGCGTGGTAAGCGATGGCACAGCTTGGGCAGTGAAGACTGCCGAGGGTGTGTTGAAGGGCATGGCAAAGTCGGCAGTAAAGGCTGCCGAAGTTGACGAGGCGAACGCCTGGATTGCCACGAATGGTGCCGAGGTCGTCCTACGGGCGATTACCTGCACCAAGAGTGCCTACTGGGAGGGATTGCGCAAGCCGAATGGCAAGCACAATCCGCCACTACGCCGGATGTTCCTCGTTGAGGAAGCGGCCGCAGGCCGCCTGACTCCAACCAACATCAGCGTCGTTTACGACGCCCTGACGGTGCTCGAGAAGGTGCTCCAAGGCAAGCAGTCCGTCGTTGTTCACAACGGCCGGAAGGGTCGCTTGACAGAAGTCGGCGATTTTGCCGGCGTCAAGGGTGGCCCCAACCGCCGCCGTCTCGTGACAACATGATAGTCATCCCCTAAAAGGGTGGCTCATAGGGAAGGGGGTGCGGTGCTGGGGTCTCACGATCCGAAACACCAAACCCCCGACCCGCTTAATCTATACACTTTGTTTCACAACCAGAGGTTTCTAAGTTAGAAACTTGCGGTTGCGAGACATTGCACTACCATGCAATACAGTTGACATTTAAGTAGTTCTATGCTAATATTATTGAGTTAATCAAATACAAAAAAATGAATAAAAAAATTGCCACAATCGACGCCGTACCTAACGTAGATGTTAGTGGCTGTTTTACAGACGCTATTGTTGACCCAAGGTTCGACCAGGAAACTTGGGATCATCTATATGATTTTCATCCCAACACCTGTCCATTGCTTTCCGTTAGGGCGATTGGTCGTACGGCAGCTCTTCGCTTAGCTTGTGAGGACTGCCCAGTCTTTAATCAAATCCAGGATGAAGAGCAAGTAATTGAAGAGAGAATGGAACTTGCAGAAGAGATACTTTGCAACCCCGCAAAGACCATGAAGGAGATGAGTGATTTATACACCAAGGGCCTAAGAAATAGCGATCCAGCTTGCGAGAAAAAGATAATCGCCGAACTTTTACAACTTACAGTAGTACTGGATAGTCAAGGCCGAACGGATTTTTTAAGATCTGGCCAAAACGAGGTAAATGGTTCTGAGCAAATTCAGGCACTCATGACGTATGTTGATAGGTGTAAAATGGGTCGCAAGCAAGAGGAAGCCGAAATCGCCACGGCTCTAATCGGCGTCCTGCGAAACATTCCAGGAATGTACTTTAGGCAATTAGCAGCCTCCAATGGCCGAGCTAATGGTGAGAAGACCGACACGCTGGCTTTCACGACAGTTACGGGTAACTTATATTCATACTGTACTTTAAGAGGCCATACGACGCTTACCGAACTACGCGATCTAGTCGAAGCCGGTAAACCAAATATCAGGCACTCTGGTATAGACGCTATAGCTGATGCGCAGATTCAAGGTACGAAGGGCGAGATAGCTGTCGGAAAGGCAGTCGTTGGGATGAATAAGACGATTGTTAGGCGGGGTACTGCTGAAGAAGACAGACAGGGCGGCGACTTTGTTTTAGACAAGGGTAAGGGCAAAAAAAAGTCTGTAGTTTTTCTTGACGTCAAGTGTCGTGGCAGTGAGCTTTCAGTTCGTAGCGAGCCCATCGGCAACGGCATTAAACTTATTATTCCTGAGACTTGTGTCTCGGAAGCTTTAACGTTGAGTGAAAAGGCTGAAAAAGCTGTTAAGCAGCAAGTTCTATCCTTAGCATAAATTCTAAAACATATTGACCTATAGTTTTGACTGTGCGTATCTATTGTGGTATTATTATCTAGTCACATACTCTACTAGAGAAGGGAGATGATGTGGCGAAGAAAAAAGTGTTAATAGGGGATCACATCTACGGCCCCCTAGTAATTGAGTATCCGCTCTTTGTCGGTCCATTACGGCGATTCCATATTGATGGAGACATCGACTTGCTGGGCAAGCGGGACCCTCAGGGTTCAAATCTCATGACTGTCATCAAGAAGATTGCGACAGACACAGGGGTGCAACTGACTGCGGTGAACGGTCACCGATTTGATGTTGTGCCAGCAGATCCTGATGACTTGTCGACCGTAGCGGTTAACGCTTTCGGACGACGCTTGCGGGCAAATGAAGCATCAATGCTTAAGGCGCTCCAAAAGGGTTAAAACAAGAAACGTCGGATGGGACGTAAAATCAGTGCCCCCTTGGGGCGCGAAAACCGCGAGCTCGCCTATCCCGAGCTCGCTTTTACTTTATCGGTAAATTTACTGTTTCTCTTGTGTGAAGTAGTTGATTTCGTTGACTATGTCGAGTAGAGCCTGGGCACGAACTTTTTCGTCTTCAATTGTTTTGGCGGCTTCATGGGCGTCTTTTATCAAATCTTTATTATCCGTTGCCTGAATCATCATCATCGTTGTTCTAAATTTGTCTTCAGGATTTAAGTCTAGCTTTCCGACTAGGGGAGCGAGCTCGCCAAGGGCCTCTTTTCGGATATCTTCGAGGCTGTCGGTTGATTCATGATTAGCTGTTTCAGCTACGGTTAGAGGCGGAGTTGCCGGAGCAGTAGGTGGCATTGGTGAAGGTACAGATGTCGGACTATCGTTACTTGGCATTACAACTGGTTCGGGAACAACCGTACCATCGTCAATCGGTTTTTGATTTTCGTCTAAACTAAACATTTTGCCACCCCCTTTGGATTTCTATATAAGTTACAATGATTGTAACATAAGGGGTATATGATTGACGATTTGCGCTATATTCACGAAAAAGATAAAACCGATGCACTAGGGCTAGCGGCTAAGGAGTGCCAGCAACTCCTAGCTGAATACAAAATAGAGCCTGAGATAAAATCCGACCATGTTAATAACATAGTATTTGCAGGAATGGGCGGGTCGGCTCTTGCGGCGTTACTTATGCGAACTTGGCCGACCGTTAAAGAGCCATTTGAAGTAGCACAAGGCTATAGCTTACCAACTTACGTTGATAGCGACACACTTTTTATCGCATCGAGTTACTCTGGTAATACAGAAGAAGAAGTCGAGTGCTTAAAACAGGCTGAAAGCGCCGGAGCACAGATTGTAGTAATGAGTTCTGGGGGCCAGTTAGTCGATATGGCTAAGGCAAAAGGGCACCCATTGGTGTTGATTCCGTCGCACATGCAACCACGCTATGCTACGCTCTATTCTTTTTCTGCGTTGATTAGAATCTTAGAAGCTTGCGGATTGGTTAACGAGGGTACTGCAGATAAAGAGCTCGCACAAACCTCTAAGTTCTTGGAAGAATCGATTAAGACTTGGGCGCCTGAGGTGCCGAGTAAAGACAATCCGGCAAAATTGCTCGCCAAAGAACTGGCCGGGAAGAGCATTGTCGTTTATGGCGGCCCGTTGATGTCGCCAGCGGCTTATAAATGGAAGATTAGTTTCAACGAAAACGCCAAAAATTTGGCGTGGCTGGGGAGGCTCCCAGAGTTTAATCATAACGAATTTATAGGTTGGAGTGGGCAACCGCACGACAAGCCGTATGCGGTGATTGACCTACGCAGTAGCTTTGAACATCCCCAAATTTTGAAGCGTTTTGAGGTATCGGCAAAGCTACTTTCTGGCCGTCGCCCGGTACCTCATGTAGTAAACGCCCAGGGCGAAACATTGCTAGAACAATTGCTTTGGACTGTTGTATTTGGTGATTTTGTTTCGATCTATCTAGCGCTAATTAATAACATCGATCCGACAAACGTCGACCTTATCGAAAAGTTCAAAGCCGAAATCTCAATTAAAAGCTAGTAGATAAAATATAAGGAGATACGGGGTGTATTAACCCGACCCCTATCTTTTATATATTATCTTTTAACTTTTAGAGGCATCAAGGCTAATCATGCCTCAGCGCTTCGATAGGATCCTTCCGTGCCGCCTTCATCGCTGGCGTAATCCCAAAGATTACACCTACGGCTGTCGATACACCGAGAGACATTAGTATTATTTGTATAGTAAAAGCCGGAGTCAAGCTCGTCCAGGCGGCGATTGCTATTCCGATTATGATCGCTAAGGCGATACCAATCAGACCACCCAAAATACTAAGTACGATCGCTTCAATTAAAAACTGACCCAAAATTTGGCGGTTGGTTGCACCCAGGGCTTTTCTGATGCCAATCTCTCTGGTTCGTTCGGTGACGCTGACTAGCATAATGTTCATAATGCCGATACCTCCAACAAAGAGCGATATACCGGCGATGGCGGCGACCAAGGTTGTCAATTTACCAAAAACTTGGGTCGCGATCGACAAGAACTCTTCTTGTTTGAAGATCGTAAAATCCTCTTGTTCGGAGTGGTTCTTAAGTAAAACGGCCTTCACTTGATTGTTGGTTTGGTCGAGTAGGTTTTCGTTACTGATCTTGACCTGGATATCACGGATTTCTAAGATCCCACCCCCGATTTGTTTAGCAACGTCGATTGGAATGAATACAGCATCATTCAAACTCGGTGTTAGTTCTAGGCTAGAGGCTTTGAACTTGTCCATAACCCCGCGGATTATAAAGTTGGAGCCTCTAAATCTGACGGTTTGTCCAATTGGCGAATCTTCGTGGAACAGATTCTTGGCAACGTCTGCGCCGATGACCGCTACCTGACGGCTCATCTCGCCCTCGTTAAAGAAACTTCCATGCATGACTTTTTTGCCCAAAATATTAGGTAGCTCAAAAGTTGTTCCGACAATGTAGGCCCGCAAGTAAGTGTCGTCACTTAGAGTTGTCGGCGTGCCAGAGAGTAGGGCGATGGGGGTAACGGATTCGACATTAGCAACTGTGCCAAGATCTGTTACATCTTTTTCGGTTAGAGTGCTGGCGCCGAGAGCTGCTGCGATATTTATGCCCGTAACGTTACCCTTATTGTCGCGCTCGATAGCTTGCCCGGAGCGGACAGTCAGCAGATTGCCGCCAAGAGTACTAATTTCGCCTATCACATCCTTCTTGACCCCCTCGCCAAGTGAGACGATTGTTACTACGCTAGCAACACCGATAACAATACCAATGATCGTCAAGAATGAACGCAGACGAGCGCCTTTTATACTGGTTGCCGCCATCTTGGCGTGGGCTTTAATCATTTCTTAGCTCCAGTTTTTTTGTTTTCAACTTTTGTTTCGGCACGAGTTTTCTTAATCTCTTGTTCAACCTCAGCGCTATATTCTTCAGCGGCTTTGATCTTTTTAAGGTCGACCTTCTCGCCTTGTTTTAGCTGTTGATCGTGTTCGATCTGGCCATCACGCAAGTAAATAACTCGGCTTGCGTACTCTGTTAAATTTGTATTGTGAGTCACCATAATAATTGTGTTTCCGCCACGGTTAATGTCGCGCAATAGTTCCATGATTTGCCGGCTCGATGCGGTGTCGAGGTTACCGGTAGGTTCGTCGGCGATGACGATACTAGGCTTATTTACAAGCGCCCGAGCAATAGCTACTCGTTGGGCTTGGCCGCCGCTAAGTTGTCGTGGAAAGTAATATTCTCGTTTTTTGAGACCAACTTTAGCAAGCATGAGGCTGGCCTTTTTAAGCCCCCTTATCGTACCGCTTCCTCTGTATACGAGGGGAAGGGCGACGTTATCAAGTACAGTCATTCGCGGTAATAGGTTGAACGACTGGAATATAAAACCAACGTGATCACGCCGGGCTTTGGCTCGCTGATTGCTACGCAGCTTAGATACATTACGAGTGTCGAGTGTATATAAGCCTTGAGTTGGTCGGTCAAGCATACCAATAATGTTGAGTAATGTGCTTTTTCCGGAACCACTCGGCCCCATGACCGCTAAGAATTCGCCCTTATCAACTTTGAGGTTGATATCATCAAGCGCTACCGTGGTAGCGTCGCCGAAACCAAAAATTTTAGAGACATTTTGAAGACTAATGACCGACATGCCTACAATTCTAATCTGTTATTTAGTAATCAACAAGTCGAACACACTGGTATAATTAACTTTTGTACGTGGAAGGGTCGCCTAGTTGGTCTATGGCGCTGTCTTGGAAAGGCAGTTTGGGGGTGACTCCATCGCGGGTTCGAATCCCGCTCCTTCCGCCAGATAGAAACTGGAACTTTTTTCAGAGGTCAAAGACAATGAAAGAGTTAGAAAAGCCCCGTTAGGGGCTTTTGGGTTGTCTCAAGTTGCTGATTTATGCTCGACCCCACCAGGGACTGGAACTTACCATTAACTCCTTAAGTTTCTGAATTTATGGAACTACTTGCAATATTGCCCAAAAATAATCAGTCCGTTACGGCTGTATTACTTTAAGCTTTGATAGTTACTTCTTTGTCTTTGAGATAAATTGTTTGTTCGAGGCAGGCTATCAATGCTCGTTTCTCGGTTCTTGTTCCCTGGGTAAGTATATATTTGGCAAAATTATGTAGATTTACACCTTGTTCATCGCTCTCAGTATTTCCCATAACAGCAGCCGACAGGCGTCTGAACCTATCTAGCTCAGCTTGCAAAGCCTCTTTGCTCTCAATCTCTTCTATCCCTACGCTTTCCATTAGTCGTATAAAAGCCTCTGTAAGCTTTTCTTCTCGTAAGTATGGCTCTGAGCAGTCAAAGTTTCTTGATTGAGTACAGTGGTAGTAGATATAGCGTCTCTTGCCATGCTTTTTTGTTTGCTTGAACTTTTCTTGTGCTGTAATACCCGATCCACAACCACCACACTTTAATAGCTTGGTATAGTCAAACCGCTTGGTGCCTGGTTTGCTCTTTGGCGCGACTTCCATCTTTTGCTGCACTGCATCGAACAATTCTCTGGAGATTATTGGTGTATACGAGCCTTTATACCAATTCCCACTGCCGACTGGGAATTCAAAGATCCCACAGTAATATGGATTATTGAGCATACGGTAAACCATACTGAGTGTGACGGTTTTATTTTTCCTGGTTCTATATCCAACTTCTTTAAACCATTCGTAGATATCTCTGCCCGAGGCTCCACCGCCTACTTTTTCAAATGCCTCCTTGATGATTGGTGCTCGCTTTTTGTCTGTGAATACTTTCTTTTGGCCTTTACCTGAGCGATAGTCGTTTTTGTAGCCGAGTGGAGTCATATTGGGTCTGAAGCCTAGTTCACACTTAGTTTTCATGCCGCGCTTGACGTTAATACCACGGTTATCGTTTTCTAGTTTGGCTTGGGAGCATAGGATCATCAGCAGGAACTTGTCATTGGGAGAGTTGGTGAATATTTGGCCGTGGGTTCTAATTTCAACTAGCTTGCCTTGATCCATAAGGTCTACGACTGAGCCTAGGTCGCCAGCGTTTCTGCTTAAGCGATCCGGTGCCCAGCTTAAGATTCCTGTAAACAAGCCGCTTCGGACATCGTCAATTAACTGCTCAAACACAGGTCTTTTACCAGAATATTTGGCTGAATGGCTTTCTTTTCGTATTTCTGTAACCCGCAAACCCTGAGCCTCCGCTTGAATGGCCATTTCTTTGATTTGCGAGTCAATAGATAGAGCCTGACGCTCGTCATCTTCGCTGGATTTACGAGCATATAGACAGTACTCGACTGCCGCTGCCTTAGCGACAATCGGTTGAACTGGCATGCCATCTTTCTCGTCAGGCAGCACATAAGGTGCGGTATTGGTGAGTTGTATCGATGGTTGATTCATCAAGGACAAGGTACCGCTACGGGGTAGGAAGTCTAGGAGTAAAAAGATATACTTATGGCATGGATCAACCCGGTGCACAAACTGCTATAAAAATACTTTCAGCATTAAAAAACCAGACTAATTCATCTACTCTGGTTTATTGGGTTACGCCTAATACGATCCTAACTATAAGTGGAGCACGAGCTTACTGTGATGGGGTTTTCTACCACGATGATCATAAGCAACTGAAAGAGTGGACAACAGAGATGAAAGATTCCATAAAAACTCTTGATTCAATCACAGATGTGTATTTTGCCGAAGCTAAAATTGATAAATCCACCTCAGAGGAAAGTTACGCCGGCTACGATATGATATTTACGCAAGGGCTAAAGCTAGTGTTTGAGAATACGAAGCTTTTAGGTAGTGCGAGCTCCGAATTAATTCAACAAAAATTTACGGGTGAACAACTCATCGAAGCGATGTGTTCGCTGATAAAACAAGATGAACAATTTAAAGATTTCAATAAAGAAAACTTGAACCACATTGCATTCGGCATATTAGTCGGCTACCCAGATAAAGCAATCTTGGATTC
>JBBQBM010000013.1:0-13850 GCA_038317375.1 Saccharimonadales bacterium (SeqCode) | reverse complement strand
TGAAAGGGGGAGAGGTGAAAAATGCCTGAGGCATTTTGCAAGGGAACAATCTCTTGAAAACTTGTTTTCAAAGATGTTTTTCTGGGCTCGCCAAAGGTGAGTCGAGTCCCTCCTGGCCCTCCAAATATGTAATTTAGCGTGCGCTCGTTAGTTCTTATGTATGATAATATTTAAGTAATGGCTGAGGTTACAGACAAACAAATAAAACCGTTGCGTAAATGGAATATTCTTGCGGGATCTTTGCACCTCGGCTCTTTGGTTGCAGTACTAGCGCTTTCTAACAGCTTTTCGCTGCCTGTTACGGCAACTTATATGACAGGGCCTCCCGGCTCAACTTCTACTGACCCTATACTTCTTTTTAACGCTAATGTTAGCTACCTAATAGCTTTGTTCTTGGGGCTTTCGGCCTTCTTTCACTTTCTAGTTGCCTCAAATAAATTCTTTCCAAAATATGTTACTGGCTTAAAGCAGAAAATAAACATTTTCCGTTGGGTAGAATATTCACTTAGTTCTTCTCTCATGATTTTTCTGATTGCCCAGCTTAATGGCATAAGTAACTATGCGACACTGCTGGCAATTTTTGGAGTAAACGTATCAATGATTTTATTCGGCTGGCTACAAGAGAAGTATGCTTCGCCAGGTGACGGGCAATGGCTGCCGTTCATCTTTGGCTGTATAGCCGGCGTCATACCTTGGGTGATTATTTTGACACAACTCATATCTCCAAACGGTCCTGCCGGAGCGACACCTCCAGGGTTTGTGTATGGGATTGTGTTCTCGCTCTTTGCGCTCTTCAATGTCTTTGCACTCGTTCAGTACAAGCAATACAGGGCTAAGGGTAAGTGGGCAAACTATATACGCGGAGAAAAAAGTTACATAGTTCTTAGCTTTGTCGCGAAATCTCTTTTGGCCTGGCAGATATTCGCCGCAACACTGGCTAGCTAAAAAACAAGATTAAGGTTTTTGATAGATTCTTTTGATCGATCGTATGGTCGGTATTAGAACTGGGGCTACTGTTAGATATTTTCTAAAACTTTCTTGTCCTCCCCATTTCTTCTTTGCCGACTTTTCTAATAACGGGATTCCACTAACAAAAAGTAGAAGACTAATTATATAAACGGGACTAAGTGCAGCCGTAAATAGCCCTACGCGGCTTAAGGATGAAGCGACTATTAGATACATGCCGGTCCACACCATCATCTCGCCAAGATAGTTCGGGTGTCGACTAGCTCGCCACACACCGACGTCTATCCATAGTCCTTTGTTCCTAGGGTTGCTATTGAAGCGAAATTTTTGAGCATCGGCAATAGCCTCGATTGTGAGTCCGGCTATAAATATACCTACTCCAAACCAACTTAACGTGCTTATGTCGGCATTCTCTTGTTCGTAGCCCATTAAAACTGGTAGCAACACCACAAAAACTGTGGCCGCCTGCAGGATCCAAAACCTCAGGAATAGTAGGAAATGTTCTCTCATGCCATCAAAACGCACGTCTTTGCCAATCTTATTAATCCTAATAAAAAGAAAGCTCCCGAGTCTTAAGGCCCACATTAGAACTAAGATTAGGATTAAACTATGCAGGCTGTTTTGTGTGCTACGGTAAAAACCAAAGATGGCTAGTGTGGCAAAAGTAATCGAATAAGAAATATCGGTCAGCTTGTCGGTTTTATATATAAAAGCTGGGATAAACATTAATAGGTTAATTCCCGTCGAAACAATAAAGGCGAGAAGTATAAGATTCATACAGGAATCATAACATCTAAAAGATTATGTATTGAGCAACTCATTTTTTACAAGAGAATAAATCCACGTGCGTACAAACCTCGCCTTTGATTCAACAAAGTTTTAAAGAAGTCAAAACAAATGAAAAGACGGGGTGATGAGCGAGCCTAGGACGTAGGCGCCCAAAAACACACCAATGACGTCAAAAACTATGTCGGATAGCGAGTTTCGTAGACTTTCAAATCCAAAAATTATTCCAACCCTCCCAAGCAAAGGCGACAAAACAAAAATTTCAAACGGCTCCCAAAGCACCAATATGGCTAAAGCAACGGCCGGCGACATAAGCCACCCAAATATTATTCCAACTACTAAATGAGTGATGCTCCAGATGTCGAAATATACGTTGTTGCGACTACTAGTTTTAGTTTTTTTCATCTTGTTTAAAGTCTACCCCAACTATTATATATTTTTGTAATTCAAGATTGTAGCCATAACTATAAGAACCAAGACAAGGGCCATCGCATAAACTCGTTGTTTCTTAACCTTTTCGTGCAGAAAGTGCCTAGCGAAGTAAAGAACAATTATCGGCGAGAGAATTAACATTAATGAAGTCGCTACTACCCCCGCCTCTTTCAAGCCGTAGAACCTCAGTAGCATCCCTGTCGTACCTAAGACTCCCGAGATTGCTAGAAAACTGAAATGCTTCTTACTAACCCGAGAAAATCTTGGGCGATATATACAGTAGAACAAAACAAATAAAACCGTCGCCCTCAGGGCGTAGAGCGAGGCGGGAGATAGTGCGTTGCTGGACAGTAACTGAGAAACCAGGACGTTTTCGAAACCGATTAATACTACAGCCGCCGCTAGCATTAGAGCATACTTGTCTATCTTGTATAGTCTGCCGTGGGCTGAATAGGCCCACGCCACAAGCGCCGTGGCTGATACGCCGATTACGAGAATCGGAAGGCTGAAATTCTCTGGAATGAATAGCCAGGAGATGGCGATTGTCGCTAAAGGCATGATCACCATAATGCCTTCGGCTGTGTTAGCTTTCTCTTTGCTAACTCCTTTATAAAACAAGACATTCCAGATTGCCGCAACAAGGATTATTAGGAAAAGGCGCAGTAAGTTAGCTCTTTCCGAAACAATTGAATAATTTACATCGCCTAATTTTATAAGACTGATTAGGGCCGTGATTGTAAGAAATAAAAAAAGTCCCGGTATATAGTCACGCAGAGAAATATGTCGCTTAGTGATCCCAATCTTTGCATCGATTAAACTGGCCGCCTGAGCTACAGCTGCTAGTAGTGGGATGATTAGTGGATTCATAACTTGCGGCCGACTTTGAGACCGAGGTAACTTCGGTAAACTTGCATGCCTAAATTTTAACACAACCGTTGTATCGATAACCTACTTGCCGTCGATGAGACGCTTCGGAGCCGTATCTTTCGGATTTTCGGCAAGGTCGACGGTGCGCTGTAAAACTTCAATCACACTCCTCGCATGTTCGCGACTCATGCCGATACGCGCCACAGCGCTTGGTTTGCCGTCACTACCTATGCCCTGTAGAAAGTTCAAAATTACTCCGTAATTATTAGCACTAACTTGAACCATGTCTGTATATAGAACCTTATTATCATTAATAACCATATTGGTGTTCTCGGCCTGGATATCACCTGCTATAGATCCATTAATCGAACTATCAAAGCCCGCCAAACGCCAAAATTTCAGCGCCTCTTCTTCACGCAGCGAGAAATGATTAATGAGTAGCATAACGACGTCCTCACTTGGCAGCTTATTTCCAGACTCGATCTCACCGAGTGTTGTGACATCAATTTCAACAGCTCCAGACACCTCAGCTAACGACTCTTTATGCTGGCTACGCAAGGCTCTTAGCTCTAGTCCAAATAGTTTAGTCTCTCGTCCCATATAATCTTATTCTAATAACAATGGTGAGCTTAGGCAAGGCAATATATACTTGTAGGATATGGCTACAAGCGATTTCCAGAAGTTTATTACAGATTTGAAGATTCAGAACCCCGAGCTAACTCTCGGCACTAAAGAGAAAAAGTTTTTGAGTGGTGTCTTTAAATTCGGACTCGAGAAGCACGCCGATCAAACAAGAGCGAACGGCGACCTCTACTTTACCGGCCACTGCGTGCCAGTTGCACTAAAGATAGCCGGTCTTGGCTCCGGAATAGACATGATAGCCGCCGGTTTATTACACGACACCATAGAAGATACCAAGACTACTTATAAAGAGATCGAGAAAGAATTTGGTAAAAAGGTAGCCGGTCTCGTCGACGGCGTTAGCAAACTGGGTAAAGTGAAGTATCAGGGCAACGACAGGCACGTAGAAAGCCTCAGAAAGTTTTTTGTCGCCATAGCTAATGATGTAGATGTGATTGTTATCAAACTGTGCGACCGCTGGCATAACCTCGAAACATTACATTTTCTGTCGGAAGATAAGCAGATACGTATCGCTCGTGAGAGCATACTAATCCACGCACAACTGGCGTCCCGCCTCGGTATGGGACAAATAGTCTCGACTCTAAACGATCTTGCCTTCCCCTTCGCCTTCCCGAAAGAATTTAGTAAAACCAAGACCCTTATGGAGGGTAAGTTAAGAGACGAAGATGAAATAGCCCAGGACATCGAAGGTAGCTTGGTGGGGTTAATGATACCTGTTCTAGGGTATCAACCAGAGATCGACAAACGCATTAAGGGTATATACAGTCTTTATAAAAAGCTCGAGAAGAAAAACTGGAACATCGATGAGATCTACGACCTAATATCTTTTAGAGTCATTGTCGAGAAAACCCCGGACTGCTACGTTGCGTTGGGAGCAATACATAGCCGATGGCGGCCCGTGCCAGGCAGAGTAAAAGACTACATCGCATTGCCCAAACCAAACGGCTATCAAAGCCTGCACACGGCAGTGTTTAGTGGCAGTGGGCCAGTGATAGAAATCCAGATCCGAACTACAGGTATGCACCTGTATAACGAATATGGGATTGCCGCACATGGTATTTATAAGATGACTCAAGAAAATGGACTAACAAAGCAATCTGTTGAGTGGCTAAACGAACTTGGTGACTTCCAGCAATTTAGCGACGATGGGTCCGAATACCTAGAAAGCCTAACCACTAACTTCTTCTCAGATAGAATCTTTGTATTAACTCCAAAAGGAGATGTTATAGACCTGCCATATGGGGCAACAGTCTTAGACTTTGCTTATTTAGTTCATTCAGAAATTGGCAACAAAGCTTCGAAGGGTCGTGTCGACGGTAAAATAGTGCCATTGAATACTAAGCTTCGAAGTCAGCAAATCGTCAATATCATTACTAGCCCAAAAGAGGAAATTGACGAGAGATGGCTGGATTGGGCCACCACTAGCCAAGCAAGGAGCAACCTAAGGCGACGTCTCGCCAAGTCATAACTATATTATTTATATCGTTTATGATATTATTTTTGTATTAAATGAGTAGCGATATACAAAAAATTGGCGAACTTATCGCACAGAATCGAAAAGATCGCGGTTTATCGCAATCAGAATTTTCGAAGTTGCTCGGCACAAGCCAGAGTGCCGTAAATCGAATGGAGCACGGACTCCAAAACCTGTCACTCGATACAGTAGCTCGGATCAGTGACGTCCTAAACAAACAACTGATCAATATTTCATCTTCGGCGATGTCGTTAAAAATTCAAGGAGGCCGTGAGCTTACTGGGTCTATAACTGTCAAAACGTCAAAGAATGCTGCCGTCGCTTTGCTATGCGCCAGCCTACTCAACTCTGGAACCACAAGGCTCAAGAAGGTTGCCCGAATCGAGGAGGTGAACAGAATTGTTGAAGTGCTGCAAAGTATCGGTGTTTCGGTTAAATGGCTGCCCGGTAACGATCTAGAAATTAAGCCCCCAAAAATACTTAACATGTTAAGTATTAATAAGGAGTCCGCTAAAAAGACCAGGGCTGTAATAATGTTTATTGGTCCATTGATGCACCTTAAGCCTAAATTTGAGCTGCCTTTTGCTGGCGGTTGTGAACTAGGAAAAAGAAGCGTCCTTCCACATATTTACGCCCTCGAAGAGCTCGGCGTGAGTGTCGAAACAAGAGCTGGTGCGTATCATATTACCTCACACCCGATACCAGCTAAGCGGAATATTGTCTTGTATGAGTCCGGCGATACGACAACCGAAAACGTACTTATGGCTGCCTCCAAGATAGAGCAAGAAACAATAATTAAAATGGCTAGCGCTAATTATGCCATCCAAGATCTGTGCTTCTTCCTTAAGAAGTTGGGTGTAAAAATTGAAGGCGTCGGCACTACTACCCTAAGGGTTCGGGGGATCAAGAACATTAAAAGAAGCATCACCTATTCGCCGAGCGAAGACCCGGTCGAGGCTATGACCTTTATATCAGCGGCCATAACCACCAACTCTAGAATCACTGTTAAAAGAGCGCCAATTGAGTTCTTAGAATTAGAACTCTTGATACTCGAAAAAATGGGACTGAAATATGAGATAACCGATCCGTATAAAGCCGATAACGGCTTCACGGATCTAGTCGATATTACGATTAAGAAGCATGACGGCAAGTTAGTAGCTCCAGAGGAAAAAGTCTATGCACGTCCCTTCCCCGGACTAAATATTGACCATCTTCCCTATTTTGTACCAATTGCTGCAGTAGCACGTGGTAGGACTCTAATACATGACTGGGTTTTTGAAGATCGAGCACTAATGTACACCGAAATAAAAAAAGTTGGCGTTGATATTCAGCTCGCCGACCCTCATAGGGTTTTTATAAACGGCCCAACTCGGTGGCGTCCCGCCGATATAATCTGCCCTAACGGTCTTAGACCCGCTGTGATGCTACTAATCGGGATGCTCGCTGCACCGGGAGAATCAACCCTGCGTAATGTCTATACCATCAACCGCGGCTATGAGGAGCTCGCCAATCGGCTCAACGAGTTAGGCGCAAATATTACTGTCGAACGTGGGCTGTAATCTGTTATAATCGCATGTACGTGCGGGTGTAGTACAACGGTTAGTATATAAGTTTTCCAAACTTGGGACGAGGGTTCGATTCCCTCCACCCGCACCATGCCCTGGTAGCTCAGCTGGATAGAGCAGGAGACTTCTAAGCTCAAGGTCGCAGGTTCAAGTCCTGCCCGGGGCACCAAGCTTTAGTGCTATAGTACTTCTAAACTAATGGAGGTTTATAAAGTTATGGAATTATTCGCAAAATCAATTGAGTACGTTAACGGATATTGTTATGTCGACGGAGTTCTACAAAGCACAAACGGCACCTGTACAACTGCTGGGAAGTTCGTGCTTGCCATATTTATCCCGCTAATACTTGCGGGAATCGCACTTTTTGTTTGGTGGATTGTGACATTGATTCATGTTATTTCACATGCTGACGTGCCTAACCGTACACTCTGGATAGTCTTGCACTTCGTCGGACTCGGTACATTAGCTGCACCTGTATATAACTTCGCTGTTAAGCGCCCATACGACAAATCTAAGGTCGTCTCTGCCAAGCCAGCTAAAGAATAACTCTAGCCAAACAACAGAGGTAAATGCTACAATCACCAAGCGATAACATGGTGGCTGTAGCTCAGTTGGTTAGAGCGCCAGTTTGTGGTACTGGATGTCGTGGGTTCAACTCCCATCAGCCACCCCAATAGAAGAACCCAGCCTTGTGCTGGGTTTTTCTATTGGAATGATTGTTGAATCCACGATTGTCGTGGGTGAGAAAAGCCTGTGGCTATTCGCAAGGAAACCTTCCGATGAAAACTTGTTTTCAATCGCGAAGTTTCGGGGTCGCCGAAGGTGACCAACTCCCATAGCCCTAGTCGAGAAACCCGTAGGCCAAGGCAACTCCCATCAGCCACCCCATATAAAGAACCCTGCCATGTGTAGGGTTTTTTATTTTGCGATGACAGATTCCAAGAAAGTACCTAAAGCATATGCAACCACCGCAGCGATACTACCGAGCAATAGTGTGCCGATTATACTTTTAGACACGCTACTATTCTTGATTACACGACCTCTAAGTGAGCCAATAAACAAAAAGGCAATCGACGTAAAGATACATGACCACAAGAACAAATGATCATTAAAGAAAAGATATGATAGTAATGGGACTGAGCCAACTGTCACAAAACTAAAGAATGTGGTGAGAGATTTGTTAAGAGCCTTTGTCCGCATCATTTGCGGCTCGGTCATAATCGCAAGGTAAGAACTAACTCCCATAGAAAAGCCATCAGCCAGCAAGTTGGCAATTCCAAGAATTATAGCCACGCTAGATGAAAACCCAGCACCGGCCGAGCCAGCAACTACCGCAAAGGTCGTGACAGTACCGTCTGTTGCGCCGTATACAAACTGTTCGATATGATTACTTGCTTTTGTTCTTTTTATTCCCACCATACTTCAAACAGTTTATACTATTACCAGTAACTTGAGAGATGGAGATTTTATGAGCAGTTCAACAAAAGATTTTTATGAGCATGATTATTCTAAGAAATGGCCGAACTTGACGCTTGCGCACGCCAAGAAAATTGGCGACGAAATTGGCGTTAATTGGGACAGAGTAGATCTAGGCGAATTCATCCAAGGTATCAAGGAAGAACAAGAACATTCAGGAATTCTGGGTGGTGAAGCTAGTAAAGTAATAGAACGACTAGATTACCATTCTTCAGGCAAGATTGCTTATGAACATTTACTCGAAGTACCAAACTACTACACACTGCTCGAAGAGTTAGAAGACAAAGGTGACGAAAAATTCCCAGACGAGGAAGCTAAAAAAGCCTGGGTTCATAAAAAGCGTCAAAAGTTCGAAAAAGAGTGGGCCTCGGCCTTAGCCTAAGATATTTAGTACAATTGTTGCAAACATCGGAATCGTCAGATTGTCGATTCCATACACCCCAAAAAGCTCAACAACCGTCAAACTTGCACTAATAACTATGCTTAGCATTAATGCGCCTAAAAGTTGCCCTAAATTAGAGAACATATCCTGACCGATTGTGTAATACATATAGCTCATAAGAACTACTACCGTAGATACAAAAAATGCTATTGAGCCAATTGCAGATTTTTTAGAACCTAAAACCTTGAAGGCTTTCTTTTTACCATATCTCAAGCCGACGATAGCAGCAGCCGAATCACTCCAGGCAATTATAAGTACTGCGCTTGAAAAAACAGCTCCGTTATTGGCCAATAGCGCCGAAATCGCCAGGCCGAAACCAATCAGGATTTCACCTACAGACAGCCTCCTAACGCTATAGATCGACCTAAATATATTGAGTCGACGAAGAACTATAGCTGCAACAGCAGCTAGCCCAGCCAGAACCGCTATCGACCTGAGGTCTAGAAAGACAGGCCAGAGTGCCGCCCAAGTACCCGCGAAGGCATGGACAAACTTCCTGGCGTTCTCGCCTTTTAGAATATTATTCTTGCGTAGGTATTCGCCTATTAATACTAGGAATAAGAATCCAGCGACTAATATTACGGAAGTTAAAAAACCGGAGTACGTAAAAAGCAACATATGTGAGGTCTATTATACCAGTGATGTGGTCTTGTTAACTCGACAACTTCTAAGTCGGGGTGAGAGGGGCAATGCACATCCGCCGAGGCGGATGACCGAACCTCCGGCTTGCATTCCGCCAATTGGCGGAATGCGCCGAAGAACCGAGTACTATCACCAATTATTGAAAAAAGACCGTCAGAAGACGATCTATTTTCAATGGTCGGGGTGAGAGGACTCGAACCTCCGGCCTTGCGGTCCCAAACCGCACGCGCTACCAACTGCGCCACACCCCGATAGATGTAATTATACTGTAAAACTACTGCTGGAGGACTGTAAGTTTCTGCGCTGGCAAGCTTCGCCTGCCCACAGAATCCGCCACAGGCCGTTCTCACAACTGCGCCACACCCCGTCGTCAGAATAAACTTTTAGGCTAACTCGGCTGCGTAGTATACTCGCCTCGATTAGCCTGCCGTTATTCTTCCTCTCAATCTCAAGAACAGCATAGCTTGGTTCTTGAGATTGGTAAAATACCAAATACAAACTTAATTGTACAAGATAGCACCGCTGAGCGCTACACCTTAAATTATGATATAATCTCTGTATTCATGAAGTACATATCGATATTCTTCACCATTCTTTTGATCTGGATAGCGGTCATTCTTATGGCCTTCACACGTAACTCGTCAGGTGAACTTTTCGATCTTTACCTAACCGTCATTGCTAGTACGTTAGTCCTGTTTCTAATAGGCTTTGCCAAAAAATAGCTATGAACAAAAAAGCGATCGCAGCCATTAAGCGGCATCGTACCCGCCAGCTAGCCGCACTAATTGCCAAGGCTGCGTACTATTATAAGAAAAAGCAGTACGATCGCATGGCAAACATGATCTGTAACCAATTTGTCGATCTTGGCGGAGTTTATATTAAGTTCTTGCAGGGTGTCCTACTCAGGTCTGACATGATGAAGCGCTGGGACAGTCCCGACAGACTGAAGATATTCGAAAATCTCGACCACGAGCCGCTAGATATCGCACAGTTCCTGCAAAAAGAACTACCCAAAGCAAAGCTCGCGCAAATTGCACTAGTCCAACCTCAGCCATTTGCAGCCGGGTCGTTCGGGCAAGTCTATTACGCTACTTTAAAAGACGGGTCGAACGTCGTTCTAAAAGTCCTCCGTCCGATGATTGGAGAATTATTGAGCCACGACCTTAAGCTTCTTACAATGTTTTATCGTCGATTCTTCGTAAAGCTATACAAGAATGTTGATATGGATCTGAGCAAGGCTGTTGATGATTTTAGAGCTTCGACCCTCCGCGAGACCGACTATAAGCATGAAGCCGAATTTGCCAATGAGCTCTACGAAGCCTATAAAGGGCACCCGAAACTGTTTATCCCGAAAACATACCTAGAACTCTGCACCGCCAACCTAATTGTTCAGGAATATGTTGACGGTCTGTCGGTCGCCAAGCTGATTAAGCTCAAGTCCCAAGGCGTCGACCCAAAGCAATACGTCTCTGAAACATTAGGTTCGGACATTGATGAACAACTAATTATGCTTAGCTACGAGTCTATGATGGGTGTTTTTACTTTACCTCGAGTCATGGGCGATCCTCACCCTGGCAATATTCGTTTGATGAAGGATAACCGAGTAGGAATTATTGACTTCGGTATTAGCGCTAAGACCCCAGACGATAAGTCTGCATACTTTGGTCTTATGGAGGCATACGACAAGATACACAATGGCTCGATGGACATCGCTGGAATGTTCGAGAGAGCGATGCATTTCTTTGTTGGTGATTTATACCAGGCCTTAAATCGGATCGGCCAGTTTATAGGCGAGAAAACGCTTAAGGATGTCACTAAGATCGCAGGTGAGGCGTTCGAGCAATCACTCGGCACAAATATGGTGATTGACGATCCTCGGTCTGATGTTGGTGTATTGACCATGATAAACAAGGCCGTAAACAAAGGTAACCGTTTTGGTCTAGTAATGAAATTTGAAAATAGCGAGATACTGCGGGCCACCCAGACTTTTTCGGCGCTAATAAATAGTCTTGATCGCAGTAGACAGGTAAATCCTAGGGCCGTTGCTAAAGTGGTACACGACATCAGAACCCTTCACCCGGAGTATATATCCACTCGCGAAGACCAGACATCCCTAGGTGACGCGATCGAGACCGTCATAAACTGGCTTGAACGCGTCGCCCACCGCGACCCAGTGCTTTTTCAAAAACTCGCCAATAAAGTGCGCTCCGGCGCCACACCTGTAGTAAAATCAAATGGAGAAACAAATGCTTAAAGAATTCATACTATTCATCAAATACCCCTACACCGCTGGCGTCATAGCCACAATTTGGCTCGGCAGCGCCGCTATGGTGGCGATTAACCAAGACTTGCCGTTAATTCGTATCGTCATGATCGACATGGTCGTCAGTGTCATCATCGCCATCTTCGGCTTCCGCGGCAAAAAAGAATTATAAGAAGGGATGACCTCCCTTCTCATCGCGCCGAGTAGTAAGCTACTCGGGCTGCGTATCCCTAATTATTGAAATATCAATTTTGGAGTAAATCCAAAATTAAGATTAGTTTTTAATATTTCCACCCAATCCTTGCTTCGTGTGGCCCCTATTTTCTATTTGACAGTATTCCCCAGATGTAAGGGCAGGGCCTTGTGGGCTCCTTGTGTTTGCGAGGCCTGGCCTCGCAAAGTACTCGCAAAGTAATATGATTAACGCCTATCAGATTTATCCTGCTTGACATTTACATACAATTTACATACAATTTACATACAATTTTCGTAGTTAAGTTAGGAGAAGTCTAAGATGAGCGTAAAAACATTTAACGTATCCTTCCCCGAAGCCTTGGCTGATCAGATTGATCAAAAGGCTAAGAAGCAATTTGGTAATCGCAGTGATTTTTTGCGAGCGGCGGCTATTAAGTACTTGCGGGAAGAAGAAAAAATAGAACAATTTAAGGAGTTAGTGGCTTATGGCAAAAAGTTCGCCAAGAACTCTGCCTTCAAAACAGAGGAAGAAGTGGCTGAATATATTACAAGAGAGCGCCGCAAGAAAGAGCCATGGCGTCAAGACATCAGTAAGTTTAAGAGTCGTACTTGACACTAATGTCTGGTTTTCGGCTATTGTTTATAGCGGTCAGTCAGAAAGTACACTAACTTATTGCCTAGATAATGCCACGCTTGTAGCCTCAAGTGAAATCGCTAATGAGTTACATGGTCTGCTGCGTAATAAGGCCAAGGCGCCCTACAGGTGGCTGAACAGCTTTATGAGGTTGCTTGAAAATATTTGTGAAGTGGTAATAACAGAAGACAGAGTTATAAATATTGACACCGTGGTACGAGATGCCAAAGATTTGCATGTTCTAGCGGCCGCTGTTGAGAACCAGTGTGACTTTATTATTACCGGCGATAAGGATCTGTTGGAGCTTCAAGAATATAAGGGTATTTATATATTTAACCCCGCTGACTTCCTTGGATTAATAGATGTAAGGTCAAGGCCTTAGGACCTTAGACCCTTTATTGCAAAAGTGCACTAATTCCTATCTGTTAGGGGTTAAACCCCTGATACTGAGACGCCAGAGGATTTTCTCGGCGTGCAGATCATGTCGCAATACCTCCGGGCGATCGTGTTTGCCCCGAGCCGCCGCCTTGTAGGCGGCGTAGAGGTTGTTGAAGTCGGTAATTTGTTCGAACAATGTCATGTAGATTTCGGTGCCGCTCCGCGGCACGGGGAGATTCCAGATTACAGAAGATCACCTGGCGACGCGAAAGCCACGGCTGGGGTCCGCACTGGACGGCGCAACGTTCAGAATCAGCGTGAACGCCCCGGCAGCCGTGCCAGTGCTCCAATTGCCGCCGCGAAGGAACGCGTACAAGGTGTTATTGGTGCTGGTGCCATCGGTGTAGATTTGGCCTAAGCGTTGGGCACTGTTCCAACCGCGGTTGGTGGGGTTGGCGTAGTTTAAATCTTTCCACTTGGTAATGGCGGTGAACTCGTGGTAGGCAAAGCCGTCAACAGCATCGTTGGGCTCTTCGTTGCCAATAATCCAAGCATTTGTCCATTCCCAGACATTGCCGGGTATGTCCCAGATGACCGAGCCGTTAGATAGGGTGAGGGTACGTTTTTGGGTGCCGGCACTGCCGCAGACGGTGTTGGTGTCGGCCGTCACCGTGCCGTAGCAGGCTTGGCTGTCGTCACTGCTGGCTGCTAGGGCTTGGGCTGGGCTGTTGTCTTGGTGGCCAGTGGCTAGAACCTTGCCACTAGTGCCAGGGGCAAAGCCGCAGGCCGAGCCATCGGTATTACACCAGTTAGCGTTCACCCACAAAGCATCGGTGGCAATCGTCATCCATTCGGCTTCACTCAGCAAACGGCAACCACTGCAGGCGGCGATGGCTTTGTCTTGGGCGGTGATCTGAGAGACGGAAACGTAGGGCGTGCCAGCGGCGGTGCTTACAGCGTTGCCAGCTCCGTCATTTTTGGCTTCGTACTTCATAACGCAAAAGCCCGGCATAGTGCCGAATTTAGGGTTGCCTGGTACCCAGACATAGTTAGTTAGCCCGGCGCAGGTGCCGGTGATGGTCGTGCCA
>JBBQBM010000012.1:0-14774 GCA_038317375.1 Saccharimonadales bacterium (SeqCode) | reverse complement strand
TCTTCGTCGCTGTCTAGGGCGGCTTTTTTCTTGTCGGCTTTGGCTTTTACTTTGATTGCTCGAGAGGTTCGGGCGCCGGCAGCTTTTTTGGCAGCATCTTGGCGAGCGCGGAACTTGTCGACGCGACCTTCGATATCAACTAGCTTTTCTTGGCCAGTAAAGAAGGGGTGCGAGGTGCTTGTGATATGTAATTTGATAATCGGATATTCCTTGCCATCTTCCCATTTGGTGGTTTCGTCTGACTTAATGGTCGATTTCGTGATAAATCGAAAACCGTTGCTCAAATCTTCGAAGACAACTGGGCGATAATCGGCTGGGTGCAAATTTGCTTTCATAAGTCTACAAAATATAGCCTATTGCGCCAGATATGTCAATCTGTTAATATCTCTACAGTATTAACGAAGTAGGTTCTGGGAAAATCCTCCTAATGCGCACCTCGATAGGACGCAACGGGCAACCCGGGGACCAATAAAGGAAGGATTTTAGAAAATGGCAGATAAATCTGTAGATATTAAGGAACTATTAGAGGCCGGTGCGCACTTTGGGCACAAAACGAGTAGCTGGCACCCAGCGATGAAGCCATATATTCATGGCCGACGTGGCGACAACTACATAATTGACCTAGCCGAGACGGTTAAGGCGCTCGAAACAGCCCTAGCTTTTATCGAAGAAACAGTAGCTAGCGGCAAGCAGATCTTGCTTGTTAGCACCAAACGACAGGGTCGTGACATCGTCAAGACTCTGGCGCTTAAGCTGAACATGCCGTACGTCATTGAGCGTTGGCTCGGCGGGATGTTAACTAACCAAAACACCACATCCGAGCGGATTAAGCACTTGGTTGATCTCGAGAATAAGATGGCGAGCGGCGAACTAGCCAATAAATATAACAAACTTGAAGTTCAACGCTACCAAGAAGAGATCGATGCTATGAACATTAAGTTCGGCGGCATCAAAGACATGCCAAAGCTACCTGGGGTCGTCTTTATTGTTGATATTCAGGAAGAATTAAACGCCGTTAAAGAAGCGCGCAAACTAAACATACCGACTGTTGCGTTAGTCGATACTAATACCGACCCTAGACTAATAACGTACCCCGTTCCTTGCAACGACGATGCTATTAAGACCATTCAACTAGTTTGTGATTATGTCGGAGCGGCAGTGACTCGTGGTGTTGCTAAGCGCAAAGCTCCGGTTGTTGAAGTAAAAGCCTAAATAGGGGATATAGACATGGATATTGAAACAATCAAAAGACTAAAAGACCTAACGGGCGTTGGCCTAACGGACGCCAAGCAGGCGCTAGTCGAAGCTAAAGGTGATTTCGACACAGCACTAGCGGCCATGCGCAAAAAAGGCCTAACTAAAGCCGACAAGCGTGGTGAACGCGAAGCTCGCAGCGGAGTTGTCTGGACGTACAATCATGACAATCGCATCGGCGTGGTAGTTGAGGTTAACTGCGAAACTGATTTTGTCGCGCGAAACGAATTATTTACTAATTTTGCAAAAGACATTGCTATGCACATCGCGGCCAGTAACCCAGAATTTGTATCTGACGGCGATATAAATGACGCTGATAAGAAGAAGGTTGAAGCCGAATTTACTGAAAAAGCTAAAGCAGATGGCAAGCCCGAAAAAATGATCGATGGAATAGTCTCAGGGATGCTCAAAAAGCATTTTTCCGAGAAGTGTTTGCTCGACCAGCCGTTCATCAAAAACCCCGATCAGTCAGTCGAGGATTATTTGAAAGAGCACATCGCAAAACTAGGCGAGAATATTGTTATTCGCCGTTTTGAACGCCTAGCTCTAGGCGAAGTTAACTAGTTTTAAGCTACCAACTGAAAGCCAAAAACTATATACTGACTCTATGACAAACGACATACTCGCAAAAGCAAAAAATGAGTTTGGAGCCGCGCTTGCGCGACTCGAAGAAGAGCTAAAAAAGATCCGAACTGGGCGTGCACACCCGAGCATGCTCGACGGCATAATGGTGACGGCCTATGGAGCCGAGATGCCCTTGGTGGCTGTCGGGACGGTTTCTGCACCTGAGGCACAGCTACTACAAATTACACCTTTCGACGCCGGTAACTTACAGGCCGTCGCTAGTGCTATACGAGACGACCAGTCTTTGGGGCTAAACCCCGTAGATGACGGGCGAGTAATTCGTATCCAAATTCCGGCCCTAACAACTGAGAGACGCCAACAAATTGTTAAGCAACTCTCCGACAAAAGCGAGGAATGCATGGTACGAATGAGGAGTGCCAGGCACGAGGCCTTGAAGGACGCTAAAAAAGCTACTACCGATAAGCAGATTAGCCAAGACGACGAACATCGTTTAGAAAAACAAGTTGACGACGCAATTGGCGAAATGAAGGTCAAGGTCGAGGCCGTTCTTGATGCAAAAGAAAAAGAAATTCTAACTCTGTAAGGTATAATTATGGCTACAATGCCCGAAACCGCCCCTAATCACTTAGCATTCATTCTAGACGGAAATCGCCGTTGGGCGAAGTCACGTGGGCTACCGACGCTTTTGGGCCATCAAAAAGGTTATAAGACTTTCATTAAGATGGTAGATGCCTCTTTTGAGCGCGGAGTAAAGTATGTCTCGGGTTTTATCTTCTCAACCGAGAATTGGTCACGGACTCGCGAAGAAGTCGACTATTTAATGGATCTTGCCTTGAAAATTTTTACAACTGATTTGAAGAAAGTGCATAAAAAAGGTATTCGAATTTGCTGGTTCGGAATAAAAGACAAATTGAGCCAAAAACACCTTACAGCTATAGCTGAAGCCGAGGAACTAACCAAAAATAATACCTATGGCACACTCTGCGTTTGCTTCAATTATGGCGGAAAACAAGAGATTGTAGACGCTACAAAGAAGATCATTGACTCTGGGAAAGCAGCAAGCAAAATCACTGATAAAGACATAGAAGAGAACCTGTATCACCCTGAAGTGCCGTCTGTTGATTTGATGGTACGAACATCTAACGAATACCGGATTAGTAATTTCTTGCTATGGCGTCTGGCTTATTCCGAGTTTATGTTTGTCAAAAAACACTGGCCCGCGTTTAACACCAAAGACCTCGATAATGTTCTCGAAGAGTACTCTAAGCGTAATCGTCGTTTAGGCAAGTAGGACTCTAACGCTTTTTAAGTGAAGACTCTGACTTTGCCAGTGCGTCACCTTGTATAAATTGAATCTGAGGCACAAGCGCAATTGTCCTATATACTAGACACTAATGGGATTAATAATATTAGGTTTAGTACTATTCTTGTTACTAGTAGTACTGCATGAGTTTGGTCATTTTATAGCAGCCAGACGAGGTGGAGTAGAGGTTGAGGAATTTGGTATTGGCTTTCCACCGACGTTATTTTCCAAGCATTTTAAGAATCATAGAACTAAGTACACCTTAAACCTGTTGCCTCTAGGTGGCTTCGTGCGCTTAAAGGGCGAGCACGACAGTGATAGCACGCCAGGTAGTTACGGCGCAGCCCGAATGAAGACCAAGATAAAGATTATGCTGGCTGGAGTCGGCATGAACTTCGCAATTGCTTGGTTTATGCTGCTAGTACTTTGCATTATCGGTATTCCGCAACTACCGCTACCCGGCGGGCAAGAGCAGTTTAAGATCGCCAGTGACAGCCACGAGACCTCTAGTAGCTTGTTCGTGTCGTACGTCGAACCTAAGTCGCCCGCCGACAGTGCGGGGCTTGAAGTTCGCGATAAGATAATAAAAGCGGCACCCGTTAGTTGCGAATTGCGAGACAATTGTGACTATTCATTTACGAGATTTCAAGACGAAAAGTCATTGAGTGGTTTTACGAAAGCTAATGCCGGTAAAGAAATTAGATTTGAAGTTATCGGGGGTAACGGGATGGCGAAAACTGTATATGCGACCCTACGCTCTAGCGAAGAGGTAAACTCCAGTAAAGGCACCGATACACCCAAGGGCTATCTAGGAGTCGTGCCTTACGAATATGTCATTGCCCGTTCGACCTGGTCGGCACCAATCGTCGCGGCTGGGCTTACTTATCAATTTTCTAAAGTGACATTACAAGGTTTAGGCAGCGCTGTTAAGAACCTAGTTATTGGCAACGCGCACGAAGCCAGCCAAAACGTATCTGGACCTGTCGGTATATTCTTTGTCTTGAAAGACGGCAGTTCGCTTGGGTTCCGCTATGTTCTGCTGATAGTAGCGCTCTTGTCGCTCACGCTGGCTATTATGAATATCTTGCCGATACCAGCACTCGACGGTGGTCGGCTCTTCGTTACATTGTTATTTCGCAAGCTTAAGAGGCCACTTACTCCTAAGATGGAAGAACGGATCCATGGGACGGGCTTTGCAGCGCTGATGATTTTATTCGTATTAATAACCTTCGTTGATGTCAGACGATTCTTCTAGTGCATCTTTGGGCTCAATACGGTGGTGGTCGGCTCTACTGCTTGGAGCCTTTGCCAATTATGCTTCAATTGTTGTGATCGGTTTATTTGCGAACTTTATCGCAAACGAAACGACCACTACTAACAGCGTATTGTACGCTGTTAGCTCTGTAATTCTGCTTATAACAGTCGTTGTATTTTTACGTTCAAAAAGGATCAATTTTAAAGACTTTCTGGGTAAGTTTGTACCTAAACAAATTCTATACACACCGTTATATTATGTTGTCTATATGATCATGTCGAGGGTTGCACAAGCAGCCGTAGGATTGTTGCCAAACGTAGACTTGCAACAAAAGCAGGATTTCGGACTAGAATCGAATAGCCCTTGGCAGCTACTGCTTATATTTTTAGCTTTAGTTATTTTGCCGCCACTTTGCGAAGAAGTGCTTTTTCGTGGGTTACTGTATCGGACTTTCAAGAAGCCGTTTGGCAAAATCGCCGCAGCAATAATTATTAGCCTGCTTTTTGGGGCGGCACACGGGCAGTGGAACGTAGCAACCGATACATTCGTTCTGTCGCTTATGCTAATTTATCTGCTTGAGAAAACAAACTCGCTTTGGCCGTCTATCGCACTCCACTTCTTCAAAAACGCAGTCGCTTTCTTGTTAGTTTTTGTGTTTCACGTCTCTTGAGCGTAAAATAACGGAGATATAAATGAAAACTACACAGCTATTCACAAAAACACGCAAACAAGCTCCTGCCGACGAGGTTAGCAAGAATGCCCAACTATTAATTCGTGCTGGCTTTATTCACAAAGAAATGGCCGGAGTTTATACCTACTTGCCGCTTGGGCTTAAAGTGGTCGAAAAAATTAAACAGATTGTCCGCGAAGAGATGAATGCCGTTTCCTCGCAAGAACTAATTATGACTAATCTTCAGTCTAGCGAAAAGTGGGAGACTACTGGTCGTTGGGACGACAAAACAGTTGATATTTGGTTTAAGACTAGATTAAAAGATGACACAGAGATTGGATTGGCTTGGTCGCACGAAGAGCCGATTGTGGAGATGCTAAAGCAGCACATATCTAGCTACAAAGATCTGCCGGTTAGTGTTTATCAATTCCAAACAAAGCTCCGCAATGAACTTCGCGCTAAGAGTGGGATCATGCGTGGCCGTGAATTTGTGATGAAAGATATGTACTCGATCTGCGTTGATGAGAATCAACACAACGACTACTACAACGCTGTAATAGAAGCCTATAAAAAAGTTTATGATCGTTTAGGTATCGGGGAGGATACTTACGTCACCTTTGCTAGCGGTGGTGCATTTACTAAGTTTAGCCACGAGTTTCAAACAGTATGCGAAGCCGGCGAAGACAAGATACACCTCTATAAAGACAAAAAAATCGCCGTGAACGAAGAGGTTATGAACGAAGAAAGTCTCAAATCACTTGGAATCGAAGCACACGACAAACCAGTAGAAGTAAATTGTAGTGAAGTTGGCAATATATTCAATTTTGGGACAGATAAAAGTGAGCAGATGGGATTCAATTTCACGGATGAGAACGGCCAGAAACAATTTGCCTACCTTGGTTCGTACGGAATCGGCATAACTAGAGTGATGGGAGTAATTGCCGAGAAGTTTAGCGACGAAAATGGTCTAGTCTGGCCGCAGTCGATAGCTCCGTATCAAGTTTATTTAGCTAGCGTCGGCGAATCAGAAGAAGTTAGATCAGCAACAGATAAGCTCTACGAGGAACTTATGGCTAAGGGTATTGAGGTGCTTTATGATGACCGTGACGTTCGACCGGGCGAGAAGTTTGCCGATGCAGACCTACTTGGGATACCGACACGGGTAGTAGTTAGCGAAAAAACTCTTGCGGAAGCCTCGGTAGAACTGAAGAAACGTACTTCGAAAGATGTAAGTATAGTAAAAATTACAGAAGTGGTAGATAAGCTATACAAATCCATAAACTAACGCTATAATCGTGCGGATAATGGTATTTTTGGTGAGAAGTTAAGAATTTTTTAGGATAATTTTATGAATAAGCAATATAGTCTAACAACTGAGGGCATTGGCGAGCTGAACAAAGAGCTTGCTAAACTAACGAGTAAAAAAGGCGATCTAGCTGAAGCAATTCGAACTGCCCGCGAACAAGGCGATCTTGGTGAAAATGCAGAATATCAAACAGCAAGATCAGAGCTAGAACGAGCCGAGGCAAGGGTTGTAGAGATTGAGCACATCCTTTTAAATACCGCGGTCATCTCCAAGCCAAGGAGCGGTGGAAAAGTTCAACTAGGCTCAAAGGTCACTTTAAAAGGGTCCGGCAGTAAGACTAAAGAGTTTAGAGTGGTCGGAACAGTCGAAGCAGACCCTTTGAACGGCAAGATATCTGACGAGTCTCCAATTGGTAAGGCATTAATCGGCAAAATAGTTGGCGATAAAGTCGTAATCGCTACTCCATCAGAATCTTCAGAGTATAAAATCTCTAGCATCTCCTAGGTAAGGCTGTAAACCGTAAACTGTTTACTGTAAACTGTTAACTAACATGGCTACTCTCAAAGATTTTCGCGATGAGCGACTAAAAAAACTCGATGCACTAAAAAAGCTTGGCGTTGATGCATACCCGGCAAAGTCAAATCGGACACATCAGACGAAGGACATAGTTGGTGACTTCGCTAAACTTGAGGGCGAGAGCGTAACCCTCGCTGGTCGGATTGTCTCGATCCGGAAATTCGGCAAACTAGCCTTCGTCGTAGTTAAAGATGGCAGCGGTACCTTACAGCTGTTTATAAAAGAGGGTAACACAGACACGTCGCCTAATCGCACTAACTCAGAGCTTAGGATGCCAGACGAGATCGGCCTTCTTGATACTGGCGACTTTGTGGAGGCGTCTGGCAAGGTTATTAAGACTCAGACCGGGGAGATATCGGTTGATGTAAAGATATTACGTATTTTGACCAAGGCGCTAAGACCCATGCCTTCGGCTCAGGACGGTTTTACTGATAAAGAACAGCGTTTGAGGCGTCGTTACATTGATATGAACGTGAACGAAGATGTGAAGCAGCGCTACATTCGTCGCAGCAAATTCTGGCAAGCTACTCGGGACTTTCTCAATACAGAGGGTTTCATTGAAATTAACACCCCGGTACTCGAGCACACTACTGGCGGGGCTGACGCGAATCCATTCGTTACACACATGGATGCAATTGACCAAGATTTATACCTTCGGATAAGCCACGAACTGCCGCTTAAGAGGTTAATCGGTGGTGGATACGAAAAGGTCTATGACATAGGGCCGCGTTTTCGTAACGAAAACTATTCTGATGAGCATTTGCCCGAACATATCGCCATGGAATGGTACTGGTCTTATGCCGACTGGAAGGCCGGCATGGCTTTAATGGAGAAAATGTTCGCGCAAGTACTCGAAAAAACCTTCGGAACACTGAAGTTTGATATCCGCGGTTTCAAGATTGATTTTGCGAATAAATGGCAAGAAATTGACTACGCCGAAGTAATAAAAACCAACTTCGATATAAATATATTTGACTGCACATTGGAGCAAATCCAAAAAGCATTAAAAGATAATAAACTGGAAGTCGAGAAAAACGATAATATTAGCCGTGGAATCGATAAATTATGGAAAAAGGTACGAGCCGGTGTTGCCGGCCCAGCCTGGCTTATTAACACTCCAGAGTTCATATCTCCACTGGCAAAAACTAACCCCGATAATTCCAAAACCGTGCAGCGGTTTCAGGCCGTCATTGCAGGCAGTGAACTCTGCAATGGTTATAGTGAGCTTAATGATCCCGTCGATCAGCTTAATCGTTTTCTAGAACAACAAAAAATGCGCGACGCTGGAGATGATGAAGCTCAAATGCTCGATATCGATTATGTTGAGATGTTGGAGTATGGAATGCCACCAACCTGTGGCTTGGGATATTCAGAACGAGTATTTTGGTTCTTCGAAGGTGTTACGGCCCGCGAAGGGGTGCCTTTCCCTAATCTTAGAACCGAAATCGATGAGACAACCAAAAGTGTTTACAGCGATGTTAAGCTCAAATAAATGACAGAGATAATATATCTAGCGGCTGGCTGTTTCTGGGGTACGCAGTATTACTTTGATCAAGTACCCGGAGTAATAGAAACCACCGCTGGCTTTACGGGGGGTCACGTTGATCACCCAACCTACGAACAGGTTTGTTATGAAAATACTGGGCATGCAGAAGCAATAGAAGTTATATTTGATCCGAATGTAATATCACTACAAAACATAATCGAACAGTTTTTGTATATGCACTACCCGACGCAAGCTAACGGTCAAGGGCCAGATATTGGCGAACCGTATCGATCGGCAATCTTTTTTACATCTGACGAGCAAAGGGATACGGTTGCGAAAACGATCGCTGCGGCAAAAAGTAAATTCAAAAAACCAATTATGACTGAGGTAGCGAAGGCAAGTGCTTTTTGGCCGGCCGAAGATTACCATCAGAAATATTCCCAGCGTACCGGTCGCGGCGTATGCCACGTACCGCATAAGGAACTTAGCAAATGAGAATACACAGATTCTATATAGGCGAAAAAAGCAGTCGTGAAATCCAGAAATATGGCGATCAGAAAATGTGGCTCCAGGACAAGACCTTGATGCATCAATGGTCAAAGGTTCTAAAGTTCAGAGTTGGCGAAAATGTCGCTTTGTTTGACGACAGCACGGAATTTATTTACTCAATCATTCAATTCAAGCCGGACGAAATAGTGCTTGAAAAAGTAACGGAAGAGAAACGAAAAATACCGAACAAACAATTATTACTAGCATGGAGCATGATCAAGAAAGATAACAATGACTTAGTGCTCCAAAAAGGTACAGAGCTTGGTGTTACGCACTTTGTGCCACTACTCGCAGAACGTAGCGAGAAGACAGGGTTTGACGAGGTGAGGGCGCATAAAATTGTGATAGAAGCGGCCGAACAATGCGGACGAAGCGACATTCCAGTTATTGAGGAGCTATTAAGTCCCGAGGAGTGTGTGGGGAGATTTAATAATCATTACGAGCTATATGTTGCCGAAAGAGATAGCACAAAAATAAACACCGTGAGTAAGAAACCGAAGGGTGTACTAATCGGCCCCGAAGGTGGCTGGAGTGAAAAGGAATTAGCTTATTTTAAGCAAGAAAACACGCTGGGCATCAACCTAAGTGACCTAACTCTTCGAGCCGAGACTGCAGCGATAGTTGCAGTCCATGCGCTACAATAAACACATGGCATGGGAAAGATCAGAGAGCTACAAACCAAGACTAACAGGAGTCTATAAACTTAGTCGCAGCAAAATTGAACTATTTATGCAGTGTCAGCGTTGTTTTTGGCTTGGCGAGAGAATGAAGATTAAACGTCCGAGCGGTCCGCCTTTTCAAATCAACAAAGCGGTTGATGAACTCATGAAGAAGGAATTTGATAGTTACCGCGCGAAGGCCGAGCCACATCCTTTAATGGTCGAGAATAGTATAAAAGCCGTACCGATGCAGCATGCCGATTTAGATAAATGGCGTCATAACTTTACGGGAGTGTCGACTGTTCATAGGGCCACTAACTTGTATATATTCGGCGCTATTGATGATGTCTGGATCGATAATGATGGCAAAGTGATAGTGGTTGACTACAAGGCAACGTCTAAAGCAACAGAGGTTAGCCTTGATTCAGATTGGCAGATTGCCTATAAGCGGCAGATGGAGATTTATCAGTGGCTACTGCGCCAGAACGGTTTTGACGTTAGCGATACCGGCTACTTTGTTTATACCAATGGGCGTCTAGACCTTGATGGCTTTTTCGACAAGATCGAATTTCGAACTAAAATTATTCCGTATACTGGCTCTGATGAGTGGATCGACGGAACCATTGCTGAAATGAAGTCTTGTCTGGACGGCGATATGCCACCAGTAGGTACCGCCGCAATGGGCGGGGAGTGTGATTATTGCCTATATGCAAGGAGTCGAACAGAACTGACCCTTCAAGCTCTGAGTGCTAAGAAACCACTTAAGAAGAAGTAACGTTCGCGATAATTCTAGCTTTTGAGAGAAGAGGATGGGCTAGTTCATACTATTCCGAGAATGCGTAAATTACATCTCTTGGTATAATTAAGAATAACTATGCTCGATATTCAATACATCCGAGATAATCCGGACAAAGTAAAGACTGGTTCAAAAAATAAGGGAATCAATATCAATGTTGATAAACTTCTTGAACTCGACAACATACGCCATAAACTACTGGTACAAATAGAAGATTTACGCAAAACTCGAAACTCGCTTAATGATTCCGCCAAAGGCCAGAGACCAAGTGAAAAGGACATTGAAAAGGGAAAAAAGCTGAAGCATCAGCTGGCAGTTCTCGATAAGCAATTTACTGAAGCAGACGAAAAATTCGCAAAGGCTCTGAGGGAAGTGCCAAACATGCCACTCGATAGTGTACCTATCGGCAAGAGCGAGGACGACAACGTGGTCGCTAGAATTGTTGGAGAACCAACAAAGTTTGATTTTGAACCTAAGAGTCACTGGGAACTTGCAGAAGCAAGAGACTGGATTGACAAAGAGCGGGCTACGAAAATCGCCGGTGCGAGATTTGTTTATCTGAAAGGTGACCTAGTTAGGCTGGAATTTGCCTTGATGCAGTACGGGATGGATGTTCTTGGAGACGAAAAAATCCTTCAAGCGATTATAGATTCTGCTGGCCTAAAAGGAGTAAGCCCGAAGCCGTTTACTCCGGTGCTTCCTCCGGCTGTTGCTAAGACCGAAGTGTTTAAAGCGACTGGTAGGCTCAATAAGGAAGAACAAACGTACAAGCTCGAGGGTGAGGACTTGTGGCTAAATGCTAGTGCCGAACATACGTTGTCGCCAATGTACATGGATGAGATCTTGGATGAAAAAGAGATGCCCATAAGGCTAGTCGGCTTTACTACTGCTTTCCGCCGGGAAGCTGGTACTTATGGCAAAGATACCGAAGGAATACTTAGACTTCATCAGTTCAATAAATTGGAGATGGAGAGCTTCTCATTACCAAATGGATCGCTAGAAGAGCACTTATTTATGGTTGCCATCCAGGAATATCTGATGCAACAACTGGAGTTGCCATACAGAGTATTAGAGAAATGTACTGCTGATATTGGATCACCAAATGCTAAGGGTGTCGATATCGAAGTGTGGCTTCCTGGGCAAGATAAATATCGAGAAACACACACTGCTGACTATATTACTGACTATCAAGCGAGACCTATGAAGACTAGAGTGCGGCGTATCGACGGAAGCGTAGAATTAGTCCATACAAACGATGCGACCGTATTCTCGGAACGTCCGCTGGCTGCGATTATAGAAAATTATCAGACTAAAGACGGAAAAGTTAAGGTGCCAGAAGTGCTAGTCCCGTATATGGGAGGAAGGTCGGAGCTATGATAAAACGGGTTGAAATCAGCGGTATTCATCTAGATGTTGAAAGCGATTTACGCAAATACATAGTCAAGAAGATAAAAAAAACCGAACGCTACGTTCCAAGAAATCTACGCTCCAGCTTACACGTTGAAGTAAAGCTAAAAGAAGAAAAAACAAAAAATAAAAAAGACTGCCAATGCGAAATAATAATGCATCTACCAGGCACAAACCTGACAGCAGTAGAAACAACCGTAAATATGTTTGCTGCCTGTGACATAGTTATGGCTAAACTTAAGTCTCAGCTCGAAAAATATAGCGCAACCCATCGTAAACACGAAATAGGTAGAAGAAATAATAAAATCCGTAGACTTTTAGGTAAAATTAGTTCGCACTAGCTACCCTTGTTAAGGTACAATAGCCGTAGTCTAAAGGTAGGGACTAGTTATATTTTATGAAAAAGATTTTTAAACGAATTCTTGGCGATCCGCAGGTAAAAACTCTTAAGAGATACAGGGCGCGTGTTGCTGAAATTAATAAGCTAGAACCTAAATACAAGAAGTTAACCGACAAAAAACTTGCCGAACAAACAAATGTTTTGAAGAAAAAACTTGAAGGAAAAAGCTCTCTTGATTCGATTCTACCAGAAGCTTTCGCACTAGTCCGTGAAGCCGCCAGAAGGGTACTCGGACAACGGCATTTTGATGTCCAGCTAATCGGTGGCTTAGCACTACATGAGGGCAATGTTGCTGAAATGCGAACCGGAGAAGGTAAGACGCTTGTCGCTACGCTGCCTTTGTTCCTGAATGCTCTTGAGGGCAAGGGCGCCCATTTAGTTACCGTGAATGACTTCCTGGCTCGTTTGCATACCGGTTGGATGGGTGGAATTTATAACTTCCTAGGACTTAGTGTCGGAGTAATAATGCCAGATGCCTCGTATATATATGATCCTAAATTTTCTGATGATAGTCATGACGACGAGCGCTTTAGGCATTTAAAACCCTGTAGTCGTCAAGAGGCTTATGGGGCAGATATTACGTATGGTACCAATAACGAATTCGGCTTTGATTATTTGCGTGACAATATGGTTCGAGAAGCGGCTCAGTTGCGCCAAAGAGACTTACATTTCTGCATTGTCGACGAAGTAGACTCGATTTTAATCGATGAGGCGCGTACGCCGCTCATTATTTCCGCACCCTCAACATCTAGCGGCACCGCCTATGTGCAATTTTCTAAGATTGCCGCCCAGTTAAAGCCAGAACATTACGAGAAAGACGAAAAGCTCAAGAGTGTTCATTTGACCGATGCAGGTGTTACTAAGGTCGAGAAGCTTCTAGGAATCTCTAATTTATATGCCCCCGACAACGTTAGGTCGATTTATCACTTGAATCAAGCGCTAAGAGCCCAAACTTTATTCGAACGTGATAAAGATTATGTAGTTACTAAAGACGGAGAGATCGTAATCGTTGACGAATTCACCGGCCGTTTGTTAGCTGGTCGTAGATATAACGAAGGGTTGCATCAGGGGATAGAAGCAAAAGAAGGCGTAAGAGTCCAGGAAGAGTCAATGACGCTAGCGACAATTAGTTTTCAAAACTATTTTAGGCTTTATGAAAAGCTCTCTGGAATGACCGGAACGGCAGTAACTGAGAGCGAAGAGTTTCATCAAATATATTCCTTGGAAGTCATAGAAATACCTACTAATAAACCATCGATTCGAAAGGATCACACAGATCGTATTTATCGAAGCGAAAATGCAAAGTTTCGAGCAGTTGTTGAAACGGTTGGCGAGTTACATAAAAAGGGACAGCCGGTATTACTCGGTACGGCTTCGATTGAAAAGAATGAACACCTAAGCCGACTCTTAACAAAAAACGGTATTCCACACCAAACTCTCAATGCGAAAAATAACGAACGTGAGGCAAAAATTGTTGCCGGAGCTGGGCAAAAAGGGGCGGTGACATTAGCTACTAACATCGCCGGACGAGGTACGGACATAGTTTTAGGGAAGGGCGTAGTCGAACTAGGCGGACTGTTCGTGCTCGGGTCTGAAAGACATGAATCGCGTCGTATCGACAATCAGCTGCGGGGTAGATCTGGTCGCCAAGGCGACCCGGGCGCTACTCAGTTTTATGTATCAACTGAAGATGATCTTTTGAGAGTATTCGGCGGTGATCGCCTAGGGATGATTATGGATAGAATGAAAGTTGACGAAGATACGCCTATCGAAAATAGAATCGTTTCCAAGACGCTGGAAAGCGCTCAAAAACGCGTCGAAGGTTTTAACTTCGATTCACGAAAGAACGTCGTGCAATATGACGATGTTATGAATCGCCACAGACTAGCAACCTATTCGACTAGACGAAAGCTACTCCTAAACACGGACATAGAGAAGCTTGTCGATAATTTCATTGAAGAGGAGGCCGGAAGACTGGCGGCGCTTCCGGGCAGTGACGACACCTATGAGCAGCAGATTAAGGATACTTTTCCTTTTGACGAAAAGACCTTAGATAGACTATTTGACGCCGATGCTGACAAGTTTAGTAGGGTATTGAAGCAAGAAGCTCTTGAACTATACAAGAAGCAGGAGAGCCTATTCGGTTCAGAAGTTATGAGAGCAATCGAAGGCGATATTTATCTACAGATTCTCGATAATCTCTGGATGCAACATTTAGAGAATATGGATCATTTGCGAGAGGGTATTCGCTGGTACGGCGTTGGTCAGCGCGACCCCTTAGTAGAATATCGTCGACAGTCACAGATTATTTATGATGATATGTCCGTAAAGCTACGGTTTGATGTAGTTAGGCATTTGTTCCATGCTCGACCAATTAGCCAGGCAGAGCTAGACAAGCCGGTTGAAACAGACTTAACGCGGGCTGCCCGCGGTTCGATTAGTAACGCCGATATGATTACAGAAGAAGAATTATTGATTAGTGATGATTTTGACAAGCCAAAACAAAAAGCAAGGAGCAAGAGCCAATC
>JBBQBM010000011.1:0-15044 GCA_038317375.1 Saccharimonadales bacterium (SeqCode) | reverse complement strand
CCGTTATTATTCACCGGGTTAGATAGAGGGGCTCGCATTGGAGCTGGTTGTTGTTTCATCGTCTGAATAGCAGGTGAAGCATTCGATGTTTGATGGTTCTGGGGCGGTTGAATATCCGGCTGATGATAATCTGAACCAGTTCTATTACCCTTGATATGGTTGTTTTTGATGATATCTTCGACTTCAGATTTTTGCAGGCTGTAGCGTTGACGCGATAAATCTACAATGGCTGAAGTGTTATCCTTCTGAACAGGAGGGACCACCAATGACTTTAGCGAAAAGGCCGGAGACTTCTCGCCATTAATTGTCATAGAGGCCACAAAGCTTCGGTTGGCCAGCAGTACGATGTCTTGGGCTTCGAACTGGGGCTCGAAGTATTTTGTTAGAAATGGCGCGTCGTCTGGGCTAACTCGGCCGCTGATTATCGAACCAACGTTTCCAAAGACGGCGTCACGGACGACTTGTTCCATCTGAGATATATATTGGTTGGCTACAACTAGATAGAGTGCGTACTTACGGGCTTCACTCAAAATAACTGCAAACGAATCAGTAGCAAAGTTCTGGAACTCGTCGACATATAGATAAAAGGCTCGCCGATCTTCCATCTTAGGTATATCTGCCCTACTCATTGCGGCAAGCTGAATTTTGGTGACCATCATGGCGCCAAGGATCGCTGCATTGTCCTCGCCCACTAGCCCACGCGACAGGTTAACTATCAATATCTTGCCTTGGTCCATTATCTCGCGGATATTGAAGCTGCCTTTAGGTTGACCAATAATATTTCGAATCATTGGGTTTGCGGTAAAAGCACCGACTTTGTTCAACACCGGTGCAACGGCTTCGGTTGCAAACTTTTCGTTCCAACTAGCGAATTCGGTTGTCCAGAAGTTTTTGACAACTACGTCTTCGCAGTAACTGATTACTTCGTTGCGGAAATCTTTCTCGGTTAACATTCTGGTGATGTCTAGCATCGTCGAGTTCGGGTAGTCAAGCAGCGCTAGAAGTGTGTAGCGCAGTATATATTCGAGCCTCGGACCCCAAGAATCGAACATTCTCTTCATAACTCCTACTAGTTCACTCGATATGTGGTTTTTAAGGGTTGGGTCGGTTACTTCTAGTGGGTTGAAACCAATTGGATAGGCCGTATCGCTAGGGTTAAAGTAGACAACATCATCGATGCGTCTGTCTGGAATAAAGCTGAGCATTGAGGCTGCGTAGTCGCCATGGGGGTCGATGACTGCGAATCCTTGGTCGTAATATATATCTGATAAAGTTAATAATTCGAGTAACTTAGTCTTACCAGTTCCTGTTTGACCAAGAACATAAATGTGTCGACCCCTGTCAGAGCGTAGTGCTCCAAAGACGGTGTTGTCGCCACGGAAGTTGGTGACACCAAACAGGCTAACATCCCCCTCCTTCTGTTTACCGATAGCTGGCAAATTAGACGGTGGTTCACTAGTCTTGCTGGTAGCCCAAACAATATTTGGCGTTTCTACAGAGGTGTGAGGTAGGTGGTAAAGGCTCGCCAACTCTTCTATGTTCAATATGAACCCGTTATCACGAAATTCACGGTTTTTATATTCGTTTAGTTTAGTCCGATCGAAACTGGCAAACTTGCTCTGGAACCCATTTAGGTTAGTTGAGTTGAATTGTTTGAAAGCACCAACAATTGCCTGCATGCGTAGTCTGGCGGTTGGTTCATCGCTACCAGCATAGACCACCCTTACCTTAACGCTATAGCCAAGCTTAAGACTCTTGAGTTCAATACCCGACACTCTGGTTTTGTCTCGTTCGCTAAGATCGCCACCAGAGGTTTTAGCGTCGTAGGTTGGCGGTGTTGCAAAGGCAGTAATCGCCTTCCCAAGGATAGACCCTGCCCCACCAAGCATACTAACCTTACCGGCTTTGATCTTGGCGATTGTCTTCCCCCCACGTTTATGCCACTCGTCTCCGATTGGCCGAGCTATCATCTGAATCCACATTTCTTCGCCGGCGTTTTCGAGTTTTGCTAGTGTGGCAGTGATGCCGGCTAGAGGATCGACCTCGAAGCTAGCGAAAGTTTTTATCGGTATGGTTTCGTCGTCTGTCAGGGTAAGATCGGTAGAATAAATCACTTTTTGTTCTAGGTCACGCGAGGCATAATCTTCATCTAGCTCGTGGATTTGGGCAGTTGGGTATTGCGCATAAATTTGACCTTCTACAAAGGTTCGAAGGTGTACGGGCAGCCAGACATAAAAACGGATTCGTTTATCAATAGCGGCGATCTCAAAACTTATATGATCTTGAGAGAGTCCTTCTCGCCATAGTTCCTTGGCGGGTTTCAAGATACCATGAAGAGCCGCAAACATCTGTTCGGCGGCTAGCTCCTTCTTGTCGTTGGTTCTAGGAATCTCAACTAGCAGTAACCTAGTTTGCGGTGCGATTTTGCTAATTTTTTTTAGTCGTCGGATTGGCACTGTTTTAATCTCATTTTTGGGGTTCTTAGGATACTTTTACTATAAGCATTATAGGCGTTTAGGAGTCAATTTAATAGATGCCCCACCCTACATATTTTAACTAAATTCTTTGCCTTAGGCTTTGTCGGCGAGGGTGTAGGTCGCCTTAGCGACACGCTTGAACTGTGGTTTCCCTTGAAGATTAAGAAGGATCGTAGTTTCCTTGACCTGTCGGCTTTTAAGAACTCGTTTAACGATTTCGTCACGGTGTAATGGGCCGGCTTCTTTCTTAAGCACGTCAGCTATCATATCGGCGACAGTTCCCTTTTTGTATCCCCATTCGTTTAAGGCGTAGATGCCTCGGCCGATTAGTACGAAGCGCTTGTCTTTAATGAGTTCGTTGTGAATAGCCTGAGTGGTAACGTCCTTGCGTTTGAAGGTAGAATCTTTGATAGCTTCAGCGATCTCGTTAAAGTGCATTGGTTTTGTGTGCTCTTTTAAGACTACATAGATCTTGTCGCGAATATTCTTTGGGTTAACTAGTGGCCAGCGGGCTAGGCCCCAACGATTATTTAGCGTCGCTAGTTGTTTGCTGGTGCTTGCAAGAGCCGTAACGTGCGAATCTGTGCTGTGCCCGGTCTTTTCGCGGACTTTGTCGACGGTGACTGGCTCACCGATAGCCTTAATTGTTTCGATAATCTTATTAACGTTCTCACGAATGCTTTTTTCGTCGTGGATTTTACGTGCTCCGACTGCGTGGTGATAATGGTCGTTATCTTCTATTACAGCGAGGCCTGGGCTAAGCTCTGCGAGAAAAGCTACACGGGACTGGTCGATCTTTGAGCCTTCAGGGGTTAATCTTGCGGTAATATCACTAATTCGAGCGATATTCCCCATCGCCTCAAGGTGAGTAAGGATTGCCTTCTCGACATCTTTAATATGTGGAAGATCCTTAGCTGCGGAAGCCTTTAGCTTGGTAACAACAGCCTTTTCTAGCTGACGGACACGCTCACGGGTGATACTAAGCAGTTCCCCGATTTGTTCGAGGGTTTCACGACGGTCAAACAAACCATAACGCCGTGCTACGATTTCTCGCTCACGTTCACGTTCAATAGTGCCCAAGACATCATCAATGACTTTGGCTACATCAAGTTTTGGCATTACGGCTGCATCTTCCATCTTAAAAACCTCTTATTTCTTTACTATTTATGTTAATTATATCACATGTACAATTGCGTGTCAAACACATGTTTCTACAAGTATACTGTAGCATGATTTGGCTAGTCTTGCGTAAAGCTTTTTTGGCAATATTACCAGAAAATAACTTCGTCAATCTGTTATTTATGTGGATAAATATCTTACTCATAACCGTATCTCTAGACTCTTGCAGGAGTTGGAATATTTAACAGATCTAGGCCATTCTTTAGAGTCTGATGGGCGCAACTAATTAACGCTAAACGAGCGTTTCTTTTGGCTACATCTTCTTCGTCGAATACAGAACTCTCGCTATAAAAAGCGTTAAATGCGTGTGCCAGCTTGTATAAGACTCCAGAAATTTGGGAAGGATCATATTTTAGCGCAGCCTGCCTGACGGCTAGTGGATATTCGGCGATAATACGGATGATTTCTCCTTCGTTGCCCTGGAGGTCTAGATTCCTGACATCGAATGCCTCAAAAGTGATTTGTTCTTCAAGTGATCTCTGTAGCAAGCCATTCATACGTGCCGTGGCATACTGCAGATATGGACCGCTATTGCCCTCGAAACTAAGTATCTCGTCCCAATCAAAGGTTATCTTTCTACCGGGCCCCTGCTTGAGGTCATAGTAGATAACCGCTCCTACAGCTACTTGCCTGGCTATTTCGGCGACCTCTTCGGCGCTCATTGCTACCTGTCTCTTCTCAGCATTAATGGTTACGCGATTCAGAGCCTGCTTATAGGCCTCATCGAGGACGTCAACGAGAGGAATAACATTCCCCTTTCTAGTTGACATCTTACCCTCATCTAGTTCAATTGCACCGAAACCGACATGAACTAGTTCTGGGGAATCTTCGCCGGCAAATTGCTCAAAACCGTCGAATACTTCTTTGAAGTAACTAGTCTGCTCTGCTCCAACCACATAGATCATCTTAGCGGGGTTAAACCAGGCGCACCTGGCGATAAGACATGAGAGATCGCGTGTCGAGTAAAGAGACGAGCCATCAGACCTACGAATAACTTTAGCGCTTAAGCCCTTCTTAGATGGAATGAGGCATAACCTGCCCTTTTCATCCTCTTCGGCTAAGCCGGCAGCAACTAGAGCCGCGCATAAGTCACTACTCATACCGGAATATACGGATTCCCCGAGCAAGTATTCAAAATTTATACCGAGTGTTTGATAAACCTTTTCAAATTCGAGCATACTTAAGTCGCGCGCCCACTGCCAAAGCGCAATTGCTTCCTCGTCGCCATTTTCTAGTTTTGTGAACCACTTGCGACCTTCGTCTAGCAGAGCTGAATCTCCTTCAATTGCATCAATTTCTGCCTTCTCTTGCTCGCTTATTACTCTGTCTATCTCTGCCTGTAATTCCTCCTCACCTAGTGTGATGTCAATTTGACCTCGTACGGCTATTTCTCGACAAAGCTTTAATATACTTGATAATCTACTAGCTTCCTTCTGTTCCTCAATCGCAGAGTTGATTTTAATATAAAGTTTTTGCAGGCCTGCTACTTGTGTTTCTGGATTGTCGAGCTCCGGAATCTCTTCATGCCAAAGGTTATAAGCGTGCGCCAGAGTGCCGAACTGTGTTCCCCAGTCACCGAGATGATTGTCGCGTATGGTTCGATAACCGTTAGCAGACATAATTCGAGATAATGCCTCGCCGATAACAGTCGAACGTAGGTGTCCGAGATGCATCTCTTTTGCAATGTTTGGCGAAGAAACATCTAAGACAACAGTTCTTTCTAAACCATCATTGTTTGTTCCGTATAGTTCACCGGCATTTTGGACTTCGCCCATTACTCGTTCTGCAAAGCCAACAGGCTCCTGGCGGATGTTGATAAACGGCCCATCGACTTCGGCGGAAGCATAGCCATTGAAGTCATTATCGATATTAGCTGCAAGAGCCAACACGGCATCTGGGCCTTCGGTTTTCATGACACCATGTGCCGCGATTGCATAATCTACAACCTTGTCCTTAACGGACTGGCTAGCAGGCTTAGCAGATAAGTTAGGAGCTTGCTGTTCCAGCACTCTCGCGAGATAAAACTCTAGGGTTGGGATGGTGTAGTGTTCGAATGATTGAAGAAACTTAGATACGCCCCGTACCTCAAGTATGGCTGGAGGTAATTCGGGAACTGGAATTCCTTTATAAGTTGTTTCCGGTATGTGTTCGCCGCTAGTGCGAAATCTTTCTTGGTTTGACATCTATACTCCCTATGGTTATTAAACCATACAATCATAAAAAAGTAAAGAACATAATCTATATCCTTAACCTTCTAGGCGGCGGAGTGCTTCGCACACTAATTCTTTGTATGGAACTGTGAATTCTAGGCGTTCTAAGGCCGTCGCGGGACTGATTAGTAGCTGATTGCCCGCATAGGTTTGTCTTACCGGACAAAGTACTAATGGCTTGCTCTGTCTGTTAATGTGTAGTTGATGCGAAAAAGATAGCGGGCCATTTCTTGGTATCAATCCGCGTACCTTCCAGTTTTCGTTTAGAATCGCAGCTTCGCTCTGTCCCAGGTCTGCAACTATGCCACCGTGCATGCGGCCACTGAGGCGAATCGCTCCGGCCCCGACTGTTCTTAAGACTTGGTATAGGCCGTCGATTTGCTCGTCTCCCTCGTCGCCTAGAGTCGTATGAAGCAGCTCAACTGCTCCGCCGGGACAATAAAGGAAATCTTCCAGCTCGGCACACGCCTCTGCGGCGCTTCTTTCAAGATCAGCCATTCTCATCCCTCGTCTGTCGGTGTTATTAGTGTAGCTTCTCGAGTTGTCTTCAAGGCATTCCTGAGATCTAGCTGGGCTGTTTCTAGCTCGGCCTTCGTGGCAAAAAGTTTTATTTCAATCGAGCATTTTCCTGGAAATTGATTCGGGGTGTTTGAGCTACCCGCCTGTATTTTATTAACATAAATTCTTGGCCTTGAGGATACTTGGAGTTTTTTATGCCATTTGTTATTGAGAATTTCCAATATATCTATTACTTCGTAGGCTTTTTTTATAGCATGCGTTTTTATCTCGTGTGGCCGTGAGCCGTGGCCTGATTGGCCGTTAACATCTATCGTGATGGTCTTTGGCATCTTAAACTCCTCCATAGCGTGATGCTATGTCCATGATTATCTGCTGATAAACCGGTATTTTAGCTAGTTCAAAAGATTCATTTGCGGCATGCATTTTTTCGCGTTGACCGGGGCCAAATATAACTGTACTGATATTATTTTCTGTGAAGAAGCAAAGATCAGCTGCTCCCTCAAATACTTTTTGAGGTATGTCTTTATATGCCCGGCTAAAGAGTTGTCTAAGCTCTGTGTTTTCTTCTGTCCAACCAGCTGGACAATCATCCATTAATCTGACTTTTGTCTTAAACGATAGCTTGCTACAAAAGTCTTTTAATAGATCTGTAGTTTGATTATGAAGTTTGGGAACGGTACGGATGTCCAAAACTATCGAACATTTTCGGGCTTTGGTGGTGATAGAGGTTAAACCGATTGACGGCGCCCCCAAAGACTTATGGGCAAATTGTTTCTTCCACTTTACTTCTAAACTCTCAAGTTTTTTGATAAGATCCCCGGCATGCAAAATCTCTGGCGCAATACCGTACTTTGCCAATCCATCTCCGCTAAACATAATTTCTACGAACATATTACCTCGATGACCTACGCCTAGAGCCGCATTGTCCGTAGGTTCACCGATAATCGCTTCGATATGTTTATAACCAAAATAGAGGCTTTGCTTAGTGAACCATTTTAAGAAGGACTGAGAGCCTCGACCGTCTATCTCCTCGCCCACTACAAAGGCGAACCAGACATCGCATTTAGGCACATGTTTCGAATAGTGTACGGCTAGCTCCATGAACACGGCTACGCCGGCCTTCATATCGCTAGCACCCAGACCATTCATCATACCGTCCTTTACCATAGGCTCATACGGATCCTCATTCCATGCTTCAAGTGGTCCAGTGGCTACAGTGTCAATATGACCAGTAAGTATAAGCGCTTTGTCTTGATTTATACCTTTAATACAGGCAACAATATTCTCATCTTGCATCTTAGCGGGTACACCATTGGTCCTTAACCAATCAAGAATAAAATTAGCAATCTTTTTTTCTTCATGAGTTTTGGATGGGATGCTAATTAGTTTGGCGAGTAAATCGGTGGTCGTGCTTTGAAGTAGCATTTATCTATAATAGACCCTTTTCGGTCATCTTGCGCACCGCCACGCTTTCAGCGTAGCCTAATGATTCCGCGCTTGCGGTGATGTCGATAATATTCTCTTGATCGCAACATTTCCTACCCGGCTCCAAACCTTTTTTAAAAGTCTCGCACTCATCTCGACAGTATTGGTATGCTGCATCAGGGACATCCTCGGCATCTGTAAATCCCATTCCACGGTTCATGCCACTACTAAGATCGTTCGCGAAGATAACAACCTTCCATCCGAACCATCTTTCACGGATGTGGCGATAGATTTCAGGCTTTGCTGCATATGCCCAACCAGATCCATCATACTCAGGATTGCTAATCAGCCCCCCTATCTCGATTGCCCTGTCTTCGGTATATTCTGCACGTATGGCGTTATACGCTCTAAGAGTATCTGGCGTTCCTTCAGTATCAGTTTCAAAAACTAAGATACCTAAGGGGTGCGCCGCCAATACCTCGGGTGTTAAGGGGAGCATGGGCGGGATATCCTTATCAGGATTTGCCGCTCTCTCTAGCTCGTCACGTATGCTCTTGTAATCTGATAGACGTCCGCTACATTCTAAATGTACTGGATTGTTTGGGTTATAAATTTCGTATCGTATTGATGTAGGCATGATTTTTTCTCTTGTGTTGGTAGCTATTTAACAACCTACAAAGTTAATAGTCAATGGTTATTTAACTGATATAATGACCATATGTCTGCGGTATTTCGAAAAAATCAACTGCAAGAACTCAAAAACCTTTACTCCGCTGCGCAATTACAAAAACTAGTTGCTACGCACGGTTCGCCTTTGATGGTTATTAATAAAAAAATGATAATCGACAGATACAAACATCTGGTCGAAGTAATGCCAAGGGTAACACCACACTTTGCCGTTAAGTCCTGCCCCATCCCAGAGTTACTCAAAATTTATAAATCGCTCGGAGCACACCTCGATATCGCCACTGATGGCGAGATAAGTATGCTGCGATCTATGGACTATCCATCTTCGAAAACAATACACACTCACCCACACAAGAAACCTGAGCAAGTTAAGAATGCTTTTAAGTTTGGAATTCGTGACTTCGTGTTCGATTGTGTCGAGGAACTAGACAAGTTAGAGCCATTTAAAAAAGATGTTCGGTTAATCTTCAGGCTTAGTTTTCCTAATAATATAGCTCACATCGACCTGTCTTATAAGTTTGGCCTGGAGCCGGACGAAGCGATGGCAACAGTTAAAGTGGCGCTCGATCGTGGGTTCAATGTACACGGTGTCTGCTTCCACGTTGGCAGCCAGGTCGGCAACCCCTCGCCGTTCGTTGATGCATTAAAGAAAACCTCAAAGTTTTGCAAGGATGTTAAAAAGCAGCTTGGCCACACCTTTAAGCTTCTCGATATCGGCGGTGGCTTCCCCGCCCCATACCTAGATGATGTCCCCCTTATCGAAGCATACGCCAAGGTTATTAACCCACTCCTCGACAAGTTGTTCCCGGACATGCACATAGCCAGTGAGCCTGGTCGCTACCTAGTTAACCCGGCAATCTTTGTTCTTAGCTCGGTTATAACCGCCAATTTCCGCAAAGGACGCCACTGGATATATATCGACGACGGAGCTTACGGCAGTTTCTCGGACATGATGTCTGGCCATATGCATTATATGTTCTATGCCCTGTCGGAGCTTGAAGGCAAGAAATCAGATTATAAATATGTGATTGGTGGCCCGACCTGCGACAGCCTAGATATCTTGGATGAAGCTACGAAACTCCCTGAGATGAAAGCTGGTGACATTATCGTTTCGCCAAATATGGGTGCTTACTCTTGGGCGCTTATGACCGAGTTTAATTCGTTGCCCCGCCCTAAAGTTGTTGTTGTTTAGCTTTTCGGTTTTTGACGCTTTTGCGGACCACTCTTTTGGTTGTTTTGGGGGCTGACCTTCGGCCACCAAAGCGTCGGCTTTTGCCCTTTTCGGGTGCTTCGTCGATAAGCTTTTTTGCCTGTTCTTCAGTGATATCTTTAGCTTCTATATCTTTAGGTATTTTGGCGTTCTTTTTGCCATTTGTTATATATGGGCCGTACATGCCGTTTAGGACCTTGATGTCGCCGAAATCCAAGATTAACTTCTTAGCCTCGGCGTCTTTTTTGTCGGCGATGAGTTGGTTGGCTTTGTCGACTGTAATATTCATCGGATCATCTTCCTTCAATGAGACGTAAAGCTTACCGACTTGGACATAAGGGCCGAAACGACCGATGTTGGCCAAAATGTCTTCGCCGTCCGGAGTTTTGCCAACCGTTCGTGGCAACTTAAATGCCTCGAGAGCTTCTTCTAGAGTCACATTATCTATCTTTTTGCCTTTTGGCATTGGTGCAAACTTAGGTTTGTCGTCTTTGTCTTCACCGTTCCCAAGCTGTAACATCGGGCCGAAGCGTCCAAAGCGCGCCAGGATTGGTAGCCCGGACTTAGGGTCGATACCGACTTCGCGGGCCTGGGCGACATCAGAACGTTTAATATCGCCGGACTTTTCAATTAAAGCGTGGAACGGGGTATAAAATTCTTGCAACATATGGTTGCGGGCTAGTTTTTTAGCAGCAATAAGGTCGAACTCTGTCTCGACGTTTGCGGTGAAGTCATAATCGACCACCTGAGAGAAGTTATTACAGAGGAAATCTGTCAGTACTTCACCTCCCGGAGTTGGCACTAGCTTGCCTCGGTCGGAACCGGTTTTTTCTTCAACTATTTCGCGCTCAACTTTGCCACCATCTAGGTTTAGGACTATGACCTCTCGTGGCGTCCCCTCGCCTTCGCCCTTGATGGCATAGCCACGAACTTGGACGGTGTTGATAATCGTGGCGTAGGTCGACGGACGGCCAATGCCTAGATCTTCGAGTTTTTTGACTAGTGCGCCTTCGCTATATCGGGCAGGCGGTCTTGCAAAAACTTGCCTGGCGCTCGCAAGCGACAAGTTAAGAGAATCTCCAGACGAAACTGCCGGCAATATCTCGGCATCTTTCTTGCTACCACCGTAAACCCTTAGGAAACCGTCGAAGATAATAACCTCGCCCTTAGCCTCAAATGCTTCGTCGGACGTAGAGATTCCTATGGTAACAACTGTCTTCTCAAGTTTGGCTGGTGACATTTGGCTGGCCAGTGTGCGGGAGCGGATTAAGTTATAAAGTTTTTGATCGTATTCGTTACTGCTGGCGCGTTCTAATGACATATCTGTTGGTCGAATAGCTTCGTGAGCTTCTTGGGCGCTGGCGTTTTTTGTTTTAAAGGTACGAACTAACGAATATTCGGGGCCAAAAGCCTGCTTTATATAATTAGTTGCCGCTGCGATTGCCTGACCAGACAGCGAAACCGAGTCTGTACGCATATAAGTTATCTTGCCGTCTTGATACAACTTTTGAGCGGCCGACATGGTGGCCCTGGCGCTAAAGCCCAATCGGCTGTTGGCATCCTGCTGTAAGGTGCTGGTTGTGAATGGCGCGCCAGGATTCCTGGTGCTAGGGCTGGTAGTGACGTTCTTAACCGTAAAGGTTGCGCCATGGAGTGATTCTAGGAAGGCTTTAGCCTCTGGTTCGGTGCTAAAACGATTTGGTAGCTCGGCCTTCAGCACCTCCTTGCCGGCACTAAACTCCGCAGTTACCTTATAGTCAGCCGAACCTTCGAAGGCTTCTATCTCGCGCTCGCGCTCGACCAGCAGGCGAACGGCTGGCGATTGCACGCGCCCGGCAGACTTGCCGCCAGGGACCTTTTGCCAAACAACTGGCGACAACTCAAAACCAACAATCCTATCTAGTATTTGTCGGGCCTGTTGGGCTTGAACAAGCGACATATCAACAGTTCTGGGGCTTTTAATTGCTTCTTCAATTGCACTTTTAGTGATCTCGTGGAAGACGATGCGATTTGTTTTGATTGGGTCTAGACCCAAGACCTCACAGAGGTGCCAAGCAATAGCCTCGCCTTCGCGGTCTTCGTCGGTTGCGAGCCAAACAGTCGAGGCTACCTTCACGGCTTTTTTTAGCTCGGCGACGGTTTTTCTTTTCTCGGCGTCTATTTCATAAGTTGTCGCGAAGCCGTTTTTAACATCGATGGGCTCCAGCCCACCTTTTAGCTTTTTGGCTATAGATCGGATGTGCCCAATACTCGAGAGAACCTTAAAATCGCTACCGAGGTATTTCTCGATAGTCTTAGCTTTGGCCGGTGACTCAACGATTACTAGATTACTCATTATGCTTTGGGTTAGTGTACCAGACATACACGAATTGCTACCTTACACCACTCCTAAAGCTATTTGCAAATAATTTGCTTTATAAATGGAGAACCCCCGAGGTTATTAGCCTGCGGGGGCGCTCTAAAACTACAGAAGGTGCTTCAATCCCAATCCCAATCATCGTGGTGGACTTTACGTTGTTCGCGCCCGGACTTGGTAAGGGGGTATGTCACCACAAAAACAAGACCGATTACCAACCATATCAATGTGTTCAAGATGATTGCCAAAAACATACCTGCGGCACCGATGGTGAGAGCTACGAAGGCTGAAAGGTACCACTCTTGCTCCGGATAAATACTTACTGCTAACCAAATTGGACTACCGACTAGCCCTATCCCCATGAAGAGACCAAACACAGACTCGAATGTGTCCATCAGCTCATACTCACCGAGTAGTAGTCGCTTGACGTCTGTCCAGTTATATCTGACCAGGGCAATCCCTACCACGATTTGAACGAGTGTCCATAAGATCAACCAAGCCATCCACACGGCGAACCTCCTAGTTGTTAGAGAGCTTAAACTGAATATAACATCATGTGGTAATAATACAAGTTACTTGAGAGACCAGAGATTGCCACCTAGAGCCTTGATTGTGCCAGAGATTTCGAGCATCGTCATGGTTTCGAAGAATTCGGAGCTTTGGAGTTTAGATAGTTTCAAGAGTTCTTCGCCAGACATAGCATCATGTTTATGCATAATTTTGAGCAAGCTCTGTTCGGCCGGTGTATAGGCTACTGGACTAGTTTTCTTTTTGGCTAGTTCCCAACCCATAGCGTCATAAATATCTTGAACGCAAGTTACTGGCGTGGCGCCGAGCTTTATAAGGTTATTGGTGCCACCAGATAGCTCGCTGGTGATATTCCCTGGCACCGCGAAGACAGTACGGCCCTGTTCGAGGGCGTGGCGAGCAGTGTTGAGGCTACCGCTACGAATAGCCGCCTCTGTTATCAAAACCCCGTCTGCAAGACCAGATATCAGTCGGTTGCGTATAAGGAAGTTGAACTTCTGTGGGCTGACCTCGCCGCCGCTCTCGCTGACTAGACCGCCGCCGCTAGCAACAATCGATCTTGCGAGAGGCTCGTGAGATCTTGGGTAAACCCGGTCAATGCCACCGGGCAAAACGGCAACGGTTAGGCCGCCAGCGTCTAATACGGCTTGATGAGCGATACTGTCGACGCCAAGAGCAAGCCCAGAGATAATCACTACACCATCAGCGGCTAGTTCGCCGGCTAACTTTTCGGTAATGTGTTTGCCGTAAGCGCTGACTCGCCTACTGCCAACTATGGCGATCGTCGGGAGCTTGACCAGTTTTCTAATATCGCAGCCCTTAATAAACAGTTTTTTTGGTGGATCAGCAATTACGCTCAGGCGTTTTGGAACCTCACTAGAATCAAGCGTAAGCGACATGTTGACTTTACTCATTTTATGTTTCTTGGTATTGACATTAGGATACTTTTTTGCTATAATCGCAAGTCTGGAGTCTATTTATAGGCTTCAAAGCACCTTATAAAGTCTAATTCTAACATTAGTTAGATTGAATTAGAGCGCCATGGGCGTAATAAGTAGCTACCCTCCACTTACTCGTTCGGTCCGCCGCAAGGCGAATCAACGCTCTAATTCAGACTAACCCCTTTAACCACTCACCCCATCTGTCCTTCGGGACGGGTTTGGTGTTTCACTTTAACGTGGACGGCGAGTCCTCAAAGACGGATTTATCCAACGCGTTTACTTGTTTATTAACAAGTTTTCAAACGACGTTTTGCCTAGGTGGGGTTAAAGGGTGTTTTATGGGCTTGACCTAGTCGAGCCCACAAAGAACCTCCAGCGGTGCCCACCCCCTCTGGAGGTTCTTTGTTATGTTGAGTACTTTACACTGTTGATAATCGATTCTATGTTAGGCCTTTTTGTCACGTTCCGCGATCCCGTCGCCACATCTTAGAAACAAGTTTCAAGAGTGGTCTCCCTTGCAAATTGCCGCGGGCAATTCTCACCTCTGGAGGTTCTTTGTTTTGAACTTTGCATCATGCCCGTCTTGGCTGGCATAGCCAGACCAAAAACAAGCACTTTTGGCGCCAGACACAATTTTTCCTTGTGATGCTCACTACGACGTAGACTTTTACGTCTTGTTCCGCTTCTCAGGAAGAAATTGCGTCTGGCATCCAAATGCAAAGCTCAAAACTCGACATCTCAAAATCTAAGAATTGACAAATAGCTAAGAAATGGTATGATAAACACATAAATCATTTATTTGGTTTTGTTATTTAACTGTATGGGATAGAATAACCCCCCAATTCTTCGGAGTCCAAAGTGCTAGTTCTTATTTAGCTTTTTGGTCTCCGAAGGGTACCATTGCGCATGTAGCGCAAGCCATTAGGGGGAAAGCAGACATCAATGCTGTGTGAATGTGATAAGAATGCTGTCAAGCTTGGCTTGGAGGCAGTGGCTGCCCGTATGAAGGCGCTTGTGGCCACGAGCGAGTTCTTCCAATTGCGTCTGGATATAGATGAGCGTGACGTTGCTCGGACGCAACAACGTGATTCTGAGTTATACCAGCGAGAGATCGAGACTCTTGAATCAAGGCTTATGGCTAAGACGGAGGTAGTGCTCAATCTCGTTGAAAACGCAGAAGCTATGGAGACCGAATTGCTTGTAGTTAAGACTGCAGCCATGCTCTGTAATCACAAGTTGTCTCAAGAATCGATGCAAGCGCGGTTCGTCGCTGGTATGACGAATATCTTGGACATGCTGGATGAGTCGGACTATGAGTTCCGAGGCTTCCCCATAGTCGAGATTCACGGGCGGCCGCATACTGCTAGAACGTTCACTCGTCATGATCTTGTTTCAATGGGTTTCGTCAACCTGTAGGGACCGAATTCCCATACAATCATACACCCCGCTCGAAAGAGCGGGGTGTAAAAATATCTAGAACTTTTATATGGCTTTGATGGCGGCTTTGATTAT
>JBBQBM010000010.1:0-15939 GCA_038317375.1 Saccharimonadales bacterium (SeqCode) | reverse complement strand
TTTATATCGACGGTCGCGTCGACAAGTTCCGCGATCGCCATGATGCTGCAAAAAAAGCTGCCGGCGCCCTAACCTCTCGAGCAATCAAAGTAAAACCCAAAGCCGACAATAAAAAAGCCGCCCTAGACAGCGACGAAGACTAAACCCCAGGTTACAGGTTGGGGTTTATAGGTTATAGTTTCAAGTATGAGCATCTCGTCATTTCGCGATTTGACTGTATGGCAAAAGTCATATGCTTTGACAAAGGATATCTACGAACTCTGTATGATGCTGCCTAAATCGGAACAATTTGGTTTAATTAGTCAAATGCAAAGATCTGCAGTTTCGATTCCTAGTAATATTGCTGAGGGGCAACAAAGAAATAATAGAGCCGAGTACCGTCAATTTATAGGTATTGCGAAGGGATCAGCTGTCGAACTAGAAACTCAGCTTTTGCTGACTTCAGACATTCACAAAATAGATACTTCTAAGGCTACTGGACAACTTACCGAGATTCAGAAGATGTTGTATTCACTGGCTGCTAAACTATAACCTATCAACTATCACCGATAACCTATAATTATATGCAATCAAAAATTGAAGAACTAAGGAAAGAACGGTCCGAGCTCAAAGACAAAATCGAGAGCGATCCTTCGATTTACTCTTTGCCGGAATACCCAAAGCTCGCCAAACGCCAGAAGCAGATCGACGACATCTTAGTAATCGCCGATGATCTCGAAAAATTAAAGTCACAATCAAAAGACTCCGAAAGTATGGTCGAGCTCGGTGGCGAACTCGGCGAACTTGCCGCTACAGAAATCGAAGAGCTACGAGTCAAAATTCTCTCGGCTCAGCAAGCACTCGACCTAGCCCTTAACCCAAAGGACCCTAATAATGACCGAGATTGTATTATCGAGATTCGCCCGGGAGCTGGCGGCGACGAGTCGTCGCTTTTTGCCGTCGAACTCTATAAAATGTATTATCGCTATGCCGAAATACACGGCCTCAAGATTGAACTTATCAACGAAATAGCTAGCGAGGTTGGCGGCTTTAAAGAAATAATCTTTGCCATTCGCGGCGACCATGCCTATGGCAAACTACACCTCGAGGCAGGTGTACACCGTGTTCAGCGCGTTCCGGCTACAGAAAGCCAGGGACGCATCCACACCAGCACTGTCACCGTGGCAGTCCTACCCGAAGCCGAAGAGGCCGACATCGAGATCAAGCCCCAAGACCTCCGCGTAGATGTTTATCATGCCAGCGGCCATGGCGGTCAATCTGTTAACACCACCGACTCTGCCGTGCGCATCACCCACCTGCCCACCGGCCTAGTAGTCACCTGCCAAGACGAAAAATCCCAGACTAAGAACAAGCTCAAGGCAATGGGCGTGCTCCGTTCGAGACTCTTACAGCAACAGATCGATGACGAACAACAAAAAATGTCCGACACTCGCAAGAAGCTAATCGGCTCGGGTGATCGCAGCGAAAAAATTCGTACCTATAACTTCCCCCAAGACCGCATCACCGACCACCGTATTGGTTATTCGCGTAGCAACATCCCCGGCGCCCTAGCTGGCCAAATCGATGACCTAATAGAAGAACTAGCCAAAGCCGACCACGAACTTGCTTGATTCTAACTAATATATTAGGCGCTTATCTATATAAGCGACGAACTCTATCACCCGGCATTCGCGCACTAAGAGTGTATTTTCTAATATTATCTCGCTTGCCACCCCTATAAACAGTAGTTGAGCTATTGCTACGAACTTTCCAGCGGCTCAATGAGCCTCTTACTCTTTCGGATACCGATCTATCGTCATTCTTACCTGTCCCGTCAAAGCTTAAAGTCTTTCTTGTATTATCTTTATTGTTAGTTATAGATATTCTCGCGTCTTGGTCGGAAGCAACAATGTCTAAATCAATCCTCTCTGATACAATCTTAGCAAAACCGCCTTTTTTTCCGGTGCTACAGGCAGCCAATATCACATCAGCGTGAGGTGAAAGTATGCCCTTCTTAATCAAATTCCCGATAGCCCGCGAATGGGCGATGTCACTTTTAGAAACCCTCGCCAGTCCGCCACGATCAGAAGTACCGAGCAAAATACCGTCCCTGTTACCGTGCGCCGCAATTACTAGACGCGCCAGTCTAACACTGTGAAGTGCGTCTTTACTGTTAGCAACTGTCAGGAGTATACGTGCAACATCAACCATGCTCCCTGCTTCAGCAAAAATAGTTCTTGTATGAGTTGGGTCTTCTTCGAGCCGCCTTGGTGCATTCTTTAGTGCGCCGTTGTGATCGGCGTGTGCGGTAATTATTAGCTGAGTAGTTCGTGCGTCGAACGGACTATCTACATCCTCTAATTGACGGATCAATGCTGCAGGATTGTATCGATAGAAGTTACGAATACCGTATGTATCAGCGAGCATGCGAGGTGCTTCGGGATTTTGTCTGGCAATAGCAGCCAAATTCTCAATATTACTACGAATCAAGATGCCCTGACCGGCCTTTTTCTTCTTAGGGTCGGCGTTTTTGAATGCTCTGGCAGCCATTGCTATACCGTCAACGTGCTCTGCTTCAAGACCTAGGGCGAGAAATATAGGAATGATTGAACGATTAGTCACATCGGGCAAGACACCCGAGCTATCAGGATCAACTAACAGTCTCTCTACTAATGCTCCAGTCGCGCCAAGTAATTCGGGCCTTACGCCGCGCAATCTCTCGGTGATATTAACAATGAATTCGTCATCTGCAACTTCTACGCCCTGTAAGTATGTTCGCAAATCATCTATAAACTGCTCTTTTTCGCTTTTTTCATGTATTTCTGTCGCAGTTTCAATTTCACTCGGTGGAATATCCTCGATAGAATCGCCTCTTACAGCAAGCTGCCCGAGCTCAGCTACGTCAGTAACGCCCGCTAATTCGCCCACAGGAGTAACGGGTAGCTCTGAGCCTTCTTGTTCTATAGTTGGAGCCGTTGACGGCATGGATTCTGACATTTTTTTGTTTGTTTTTGTAGCTTACATCTATAAATGTATCACACTTATGCTTTTTTGTCAATGATATTCTCTTATTAACTAAAAAGATGTCGCAAACTACTAAAAACCACTTTTTTTAGGCGGCGATTTTACCAACGAGCTTACCTAGCCCATATGCTAATGACTTACGTCTTTCAATCAAATCGAGCGAACCACCGGTTAGTTCTTCTATATATCTTTCGTATTGGTCATAATCTTCAGTGTCAGTTCTTACAGTGCCCAGAACCGCTGACGACGGTATCGGACCATCAAATTTTATCTCGCCAAGGTCTGATAAACCGACTCTCATTGGCTTACCGTCCATAACCGACCGAGTTATTCTACGTGCCACTATTTCAAACCAATCGGCCCCACTAACCATCGTGCCTCTGTATTCGAATATTGCGCATGCTTCATCCATAGTTTTCTGCGGTCTAAAGAATCCAGCTTTCGTACCTTTGCCGAATGTTCGCCAGCCAACGTGCTCGGCAACATCTTTAGGCGTCACTACACACTTTGGGTCGAATAATAGTTTTGAATCTATAAGTATCGCGTTCTTTGCACTCCCCAAAAACCCAAATCGTTCTTCTTCTTGCGCACTACCCCACCCCATAAACACATACCTATCCAACCCTAATTGTTGATCCAACATATAGGTGTTGTTTTCTATACCGCTAATACCGTCCAAATGATCTGCTGGAACCGGTGTATCGTATAGAGTTCGTTCCTCAGGGGCATCACCAGAAAACCTTTGATTTGGAGTTCTATGAATTAACGGAATATTCAACAAAATCTGCCTGGTCTTTTCTAGAGTCTCAGGATCAAGGTCTGTCCAGGTTAGTTCTTCATATCTTCGAGCATTCTCTTCAAGTTTAGTAGGCATAGGACTATCTGTATGATGCACGCCATACATTTCATCTATTCGAATTGGACCGTTTCTTTTAGTTTTCATTTTTTTGTTTGTTTTAGTATTTACATCTATAAATGTATCACACTTATGCTTATTTGTCAATAATATATTAGAACTACCGATTCTGATATATAAAACTCGCAATTTTTGTATTGCGAGTTTTAGCTATTCTTAGTAACCGCCCTAAGGTCCAAGTTGAAACTGCGCTTTAGTCTTATTCTTCCTTTTTTGGATCGGCAATTATTTCTGCTCCTAGTGCAGCGGTGTCGCCCAGTTTTTTCTTTACTATTAGCCCAAAAGCGACGTCGGTTCTGGCCCCTAATCTATCTACCTCTTCGTCGGTAAACATTTCTATAGCAGGTGGTGGGCTCATGGCAGTAAGAGCAGTTTTAGTATCTGTTGGTGAATTATCATCATCTCCGAAAGTTAACAATTCAAGTTGTGGCTTTTCAGTAACTAGTCTCAGGTGTGAGTTTGCTAAACGACCCTGGAGCAATGTTAAATTTGGTTCGCCGGGCTTGTGAGCTGTCCCTTTGGCAACACGGGTTCTTGAATTCGTACCATGGTCTCTAAGCGCCCATTCGTATCCTCGTTGCCTCCGGAGAGCACTATTATCTAGCTTTATACCATCAGTGACAACTAGTTTTAGTGTAGGTTGTTTGCCTTTAGAGTCTGTCATTTTATCTACTTATATTCGGCTTCGATAGCACGCCCAAAGTCGGTTTCAAAACTATTTCTTATGATTGCTTCAGCCTGGCGGTGTTCGCTAGGATGCATATCTACACCCAATGCCTCGTGTCTTGGCGGCTCATGTGACGCTATGGCAGTTATTCTATGCTCGGGAGGAACAATACCGCTACCAGCGGTTATTAGCTGTGGTTCGTGGGGGAATTCGTCAAAGTGTGCATTGTCGGCATCGCCAGTTAGGTGCGGTCTTTCTGCGGTTATTGAGGGCATTTTTTTGTTTCCTTTTTTGTTTTGTTGGATCTACGTACAATTTAGCATACTTATGCCTTTTTGTCAATGTCTACTGTAGAATAAAGCGGATGATCATTAAAGAATGGCTAGAAGAAGTGACCGCTGTACTTCTAAAATACAGCCCCACTCCACGTCTCGATGCGGAGGTTCTGCTGTGCCATGTTCTAGTCAAAGATCGTGCCGAGATTCTTGCCCATGGCGACGATTATATTCAACAGGCATCTTTAAAAAAATTAAAAACTCTGGTGGCGAGACGACAAAAACATGAGCCGATTGCTTATATCCTCGGCAAAAGTGAGTTCTATGGTCGAGAGTTTTTTGTCGACAAGAATGTTCTGGTTCCCCGCCCTGAGTCCGAGACAATGATCGACCTGGCTAAACAGGTTATAGGTGATAGGTTAGAGGTTAGAGAGAATACAGCGTGCATTGATGTGGGTACTGGGTCTGGATCCTTAGCCATCACCATGCAGTCAGAGATGCCCGAAATAAAAGTAACTGGGGTTGATATTTCGAGCGATTGTTTGAAAATTGCGAGAATGAACGCCACTAAGCTGAGAGCTAAAGTAAAATTCTACCAGGGCGACCTCCTAACCCCCTTCTCTAACCTAAAACCTCCAACCTCTAACCTTGTTATTCTAGCTAATTTGCCCTACGTCCCCAGCGACTACGCGATCAACGACGCAGCAAAGCACGAACCAAAACTTGCATTATTTGGCGGCACGGACGGTCTAGATCTTTATCGTCGATTATTTAGACAATCGACGAAGGTTATAGGTGATGGGTTAGAGGTTACGGTTCTGACTGAAAGTCTAGATTTTCAACACGAAGAACTAGCTAAAATTGCTAAGAATGCCGGGTTCAAACAAACCAATAAGATTGATCTAATCCAAGTCTTTGCTAAAACCTAACAACTAGAAACTATAAACTTTCCTAAAGTCCGCTGTACTGCCACTGAGAAAACAGCGCTACAACGATAATAACTAACAGAGTTACGAATATAAATTGATTACGAACAGTGATTTTAAGCCGGCTCAATGAGTGTAGATAATAGCAGACCGCCAGGCAGTAGCCGATGACTGTTAGTAACAATACAATCTGAGGCACGAAGCCATAGGTTAGTGTCCAGTGGCTAAGCACCCAGGCTAGTTGCGCCCCAAACAACCCCCAAATGTGCGAAATAATGCGCGCGCTATCGTCTTCAAAACCACTAAAGAAATGCCGCGCCGAACCGTAGCAGATTAGCCAGGTCACTAGTACCACGGCGATTATACTAGAGTTCGAAAAGCTGCCATAAAAAGCAATTAGCGCCAAAGTTTGTGCTGTCATGGCCTGCAAGGCGACTGAAAACGTGTCCGACCTTGGTTTTAAGAAAATCAACCAACTGCTATAAATCGCTACCCAAGACAATTGCGTAATCAAACTCCCCGTCCCGCTCATAAAAGCTATTACCGCCAAGCCAACCGAGATGTCCACGAGGTTGGCTCGAACACTTATAAGCCAGTGGCGTGGTTTGATGGCTAACATTCGCCATTTACTGAGTAGCAATATGACAACCGAAGCGCCGGGGAGCGATATTGGGTCAACAATAACGGCCAATATGAGCAGTGCCAGGAAAATGTTTAGAAATGTATGAACCGCCGAAGATGCCTTAGAGGCCGGGCGGAACTTAGGGATTCGTATTTTCATTGTTGCCTACAATTATAACAATGTCTGTCTTGTAGACCAGAGGATCAATTCCCGTAGCCGAAGTTACCGCCGCGGTTTTGAGGCGTTGCTCGAGGTAGCGTTTAGTATATTTTTTTAGCCCGTTCGAGAAATCGACCAGGACAGTTGTGGCATAGTCGGTTGTTGGCGCTTCGTCGATAAGGGTAACGTTATAACCGTAGGATTTAAGCTCGTCGGCCCTTTTAGTTGCCAGGCCATCGACATTAGTACCATTAAGCACAGCTATAGTGGCGTTTTCGTTTTTTAAGAAACCGTCGCGCATCGCGTTGCGAACAAAGCTTTGAATTGCGCTAAAGTCGGCCTGCCCACGAAGAGGTACGACCACCGATTGACCATTAATATTTGCTGTTTTAACCAGCACGTTTGGCGGATCGGTGAAGCCCAGCGAAGCGATACTGCTAGTTTGAATGGATTTAGATATTTCGTAGAGACGCATAATCTCGCTCAAAGTAAGGCTGGTGGTAACGTTATTTCCGATAGCATCGAGAAGCTTAGTGACGGTTAGTGGGTTGCTAAAGGTGCCGAGCTTCAAGACTTTGTCCTTTATCCCCACGACAACCTCCCTCTGTCTTTCACCGCGGGCGAAATCACTGCTCGATGATCTCGACCTAGCATATAGAAGCGCTTTTTTTCCATTAAAGTGCTGCAAGCCTTTAGCGGCTAGAAGTGGGTTGCCGCCGTTATCCCAGGCCTGGACGTAATCATAAAGCGGCTCCGCAACCGCGACCTCAATACCCCCGACTGCATCAACCGTCTGCTGAAAAGCATCAAAGTTAACCATCATGTAGTAGTTGATTGGGATTCCAATATCGGCTTCGATGATACTTTCTAGTAACTTGATTCCGGCTTTTTCGGCACCAGCAGCATCATCCTCGTTGACCGACAGGGCTCGTTGCTTACCCGTGCTATAAACTGCGTTAATCTTCATCGACCAATAGTTTGGAACTTTGACATAAAGATCGCGCGGGATACTCAGCAGAGCCGCTTCTTTGCCAAGCGGGTCAATACTAGCGATCAAAATACTATCTGTTAAATCTCCGCCCGGGTGGTTGGCGCCGCCCTTGCCAAGCAATAAAATATTAACCCGACCGTCACCTTCGCCGTTTAGTAGTGTTGGGTCGACCTGGCTATTAAGCGCTAATGCCCCGTCGCCACCCCCCTTTAATATCTTGTGCGCGTTCCACCAGGCCTTGCCGAAAAATAAACCACCAGATAGTAAAACCACAATAAATATAGCCATAACGCCTCGAAATATGAGCTTCTTCGGAAGGTGCTTCTTCGGCTTTGACTTCTTTAATTTCTCGACTACGTCTGGGTTTGGGCTATAAGACGGCTGCAGTGACGGCAAGGCATCAAGCTGAGAGCTAATATTTGCCGAATGAAAGCCATCAGACTTCTTATTTAGGCTGTCTAGCTGGGTCTTTTCTGGTTGCGCGTTTTTAGTACTAGAACCTTCCGCGGCAATACCTCCCGTATTCGAGATAAAGCCGTCTACGGACCTGTTTGGTTTGTGTTTTGGGTGTTTTCTAAAATTATCCATGAGTAAAAGTACCCCTATTATAACAAACAGTACGGTGACATTAGCGCTTTAGTAATAGATTAATGTAAAATGGCTTGTGATGGATCCTAAAAACCAACATATAACCCCCATTTCTAATCCGACAGAACCTGTTGCGGGTGCACATATTGACCCAATTCAACCTGCCCAACCACCCGTAATAGCAGAGGTGGTTCCGCCAATTACGAAGACAAAGAGATTTCCGGGGCTCAGCGGTTTCTTCTCGACTTTTGCGTTAGTTGGTGGCGCATTACTACTCGCAATCTTCATTAATCAGTTCATCTTTCAGTCCTACCAAGTCGATGGCAGCTCGATGGAGCCATCACTCCAGAACGAAGACCGTCTAATCATCTGGAAGTTGCCTAGAACCTGGTCTCGAATCACCAAACACAACTTCCAACCACAGCGTGGAGATGTCATTGTGTTCCACAAGCCCGATGGGTCAACCGAACAGCTAATCAAACGCGTCATCGGCCTGCCTGGTGACCGCGTAGTGGTGTCAGATGGCGTAATGACGGTCTTTAATAAGACGTTTCCTAATGGTTTTAGGCCAGACGACGCACCTTATGGCAAAAACCTGGCCGTTACCTCCGGGAACGTCGATGTAAGAGTCTCTAAGGGCGAGGTCTTTGTGAGTGGCGACAACCGTATCCCGGGTGCATCGCTCGATTCTCGCTCATCGCTTGGCAATATCGACCTAGATTTGATTGTCGGCAAACTAGTTCTGCGGCTCTTCCCTTTTCAGAGTTTTGACACTTTTTAGGATTTATTCAATCTGTTAATCAAAGTTTTATATTCGTCTTCAGACGTAAACCTAAGTGTAATCTTGCCACCTTTTGCCATATAGGCCAGCTCTACCTTGATACCAAGACGTTTTGATAGTTGTTTAGTGTCGGCCGTTTCGCTAACTGTTCGCCGCAAACTCTTCTCTTTTGTCGGTTTTTTCTCGCGGCTGGCGACGACATACTGCTCTGCCTGGCGTACAGATAGGTGTTTAGCTAAAATTAGGTTAAGGAGGGCTTTTTGATTAGCTGGATCAGCCTGAAGCCCAAGGAGCGTACGGGCGTGTCCTTCACTAATTTTTGACTCATTTAGGGCTTTTTGGATATTTTCAGGTAGTCCGAGCAGGCGCACGAGGTTAGCCACTGTGCTATAGGCCTTGCCTAACTTGCTAGAAATAGCTTCATAGCTCATCGAAAATTGATCATGCAGCCTCTGGACACTGGCGGCTTGCTCGAGTGGCGACAAATCTTCTCTTTGAACGTTCTCAATTAGTGCTAGTTCTAGCTTCTGAAGGTCCGTAACAGACCTTATTATTGCCGGAACAGTCTTAAGGCCAGCTATTTTTGATGCTCGCCAACGCCTTTCGCCTGCAATTATTGAATACTTATTTTGTTCAAGTCTAGTCACAACTAATGGTTGTAAAATACCGAACTCATTTATAGATACGGCCATCTCTTTTAGGCTGTTTTCATCGAAGTTTCTCCTTGGTTGGTCGGGGTTTGGGATGATTTGCACTAGCTCAATCTGAAGGACTTCCTCCTTCGGTAAGCCAACGTGGCTCATATCTACGCCACCAAAAAGTGCATCAAGCCCCCGCCCCAGTCCTTTATTGTCAGTTTGCGACACGCTGTAATATCTCCTTCATTAGATTTTTATATGCCTTAGCGCCCTTAGACCAACGATCGTGTTCACTAATTGGCTTTCCGTGGCTCGGGGCCTCTGCTAAACGTACGTTGCGGGGAATAATGGTTTTAAAAACAAGGTCTTCAAAATGCTTTCGTACTTCGGCCTCAACTTGGTCGGCTAAACTGGTGCGGCTATCGGCCATGGTTAGTACGAGGCCTAAAATCTTTAATTCCGGGTTGAGCACTTCGCGGACCCGCTGAATTACGGCAATTAGTTGCGACAAACCCTCGAGCGCATAATATTCGCTTTGAACCGGGATCAAAACATAATCTGCGGCGACCAAAGCATTGACAGTCAAAAGTCCGAGTGATGGCGGGCAGTCAATTAAGACAAAGTCTGTTTCGTGCTCTTTAAGGGCGTCTCGTAGTTTTAGCTCACGGCCGATAGCCGACGCCAACTCAACTTCTGCTCCAGCCAATTGTTGGTTGGTTGGGATAAGCGAAATGTTTTCAAAACGTGTTTCGACTATGGCGTCATGTAACTTATCGTCACTTAATAGAATGTCGTAAATCGTTGAGTTTAAGCTGTTTTTGTCGACTCCTAGCCCACTAGTGGCATTACCCTGTGGGTCGAAGTCAACTATCGTTACACGCTTCCCGGCTTTGCCCAGGTATGAGGCCAGGTTAATAACAGATGTAGTTTTGCCAACTCCACCCTTCTGATTAAGTACCGCTATCTTGACCATAGTCCCCTGTCTTTATATACCAATTCTACCACTGTTTCACGCACCCGCACAGTGGTGTTTTTAAACCCGTGAAACAACTATGCGTTACTTAACTAGCCATATAGTACTAGCTCTTTAATCCCACCTTAATACTAACCACCCAGAAGCTAGCAGAGGTCCGTCCTCTGCTAGAGAGGAGTTGCTAGGTGTCGGCGAGTTGGTGCTTAAGTTCGTCTAGGATTTCCTTCTGTCCTTCATAATCTTCCACGAACTTGACGTACTCTTGCCCGGTACTAAATATGTCTAGTACCTTCTGAGATTTGAGCCAATCCGCCTGAGCGTTACCAAGATAGTATTTCTGGCTGCTATAAGGGTACTCCCTCCATTTGTCGGGATTCAAGTGGATGTATCTGGATATATGCTCTAGATAAGAGTCGCTGTCTATGTGTGATGCTTTGTAGCGACTCTCAAACAATGGCCCCCGTCTCTTGTACTTGCGGTTAAAGTAACTGCTGTAGCTGGTCATTAGACTCCGCATGAGTTGTTGCATAGTGCCCTTTACATTTTGAAGAATAAGTAGATGTACATGGTTGGGCATTAAACAAAAGCAAAGCAGATCTATGTCGGTGTTATAGTTCGGATACACCACTCCTTTAGAATTATTAGAGGCTACTGGAGATAGATATCTCTTTAGTAGGCTTATAAAAAAGGCGTAGTCGCTTTCATCTGTAAAGATAATCTGCTTATTAACGCCACGGCTATAGATATGGTAGTACGCGCCGGCCGCATCAAGCTTGATTATGTTTCTGCTTGGCATATTTCTATACTACACTCTCGCTATAAGTGTGCCAAGGGTCCGTCCTCTGGCGGCTTTACCGAAGGTTTTGGCTCTAGAGGGGGGGTTATTGGATAACTTGGTAGTCGAAGGAGTAGGTGCTGCTTGGGTCAGGTGTAGTAGTGAAGAATAGCTTGAAGCTAGCTCCAGTTTTGGTGATGTAGTACTTGATATTAGCCGAAGCCTCTGTTGTCGGTGTAAGGGTGATTCTTGGGGCAGTTGTAAATGGCGTTACGAAGGTCAGCTCGGCTTGCTCCCCTGCTGATAACGGATTTGGTACTGTAGAAGTCCCCGTTGTCACCGTGATGCTGCCGGCGGTGTCATTGCCCTCAACTGTGTAGCTCGATCCGTTCCCTGTCGTAGTTGCGCCTAGAACTACAGTCGGCGCACTTCCTTTAGATATTATTCGGTTGACCCTTAGATCAGCCAGCTCCGTTATGCCAATTACTTTAAGTGTTGTGAGCTGCGTTGAACCCGTTACCGAAAGGTTCCCTGAAATGGTTGCGTTACCGGCGACAGTGACATTTGCCGTGAAGTTACCAGATTCAACTGCTATAAGTCTATTACTTAGATTGTCGGTTATGACTTTTAGCTCGTTCACCGCCTGGATTGTCGGGCCGATTAGCCCAAGGTAGTTAACAGTGTAGTACGTCCCTTCTACGCCATTTTTCTTCATAGTTGTTGTACCTATGAGTTGCGGGAAGGCTTGCATAACATCTTGAGCTATCACACCAACCTGCTGTTCTTGAGGGTACGGTGCGGCAGTATCTTGCCAATTGAAGGTAACTCCTTTAATTAGGCCGAGCTTGTCTAAGGCGTTGCCTATCGGAGCTATGTTCTTTTTTAAGTTCACGTCGGAGCTTTGTGGACAAGTAATGTTGAAAACCCATTTTAAAAGACCATTGCTGCCATTCATACAGATGCTATATACATTACCCTCCTGACCTATGCCGCCAACGTTGTAATTAGTGAACGCAGCATTTGTAGCTGAAACAGTCGTAGCTGAAATAGTACCGTTCACAGTAAGCAAACTTCCTGGCGCATTTGTGCCAATCCCTACGTTGCCGCCACCCAATATAGTGAGTCGTACGTTATTATTTGTACCAAGCGCGAGAGGATAGTTACCGGTTGTCACAATTGCAGCTGATTCACCAGTAGGTCCACCGGTAACTAGTGCGCCAGAGTAAGCGCTACCAGAATAGTCAATTTCAAGGGCTCTGACACTACTATTTTGATCGTTATATACTCTAAGCCCTGCGTAGCTAGTTGATGAAGTTTGGCGTAATACCACAGTTGCTGATGCGCCTATGACTTCTAGTTTGGCACTTGGTGCTGTTGTCCCAATACCGACGTTGCCACCATTTGGTTGAAGAGAGTAGTTATAATTTGCCGAGAAATCTGCTGCAAGTCTATTTTGAAGATAAGCGGTTCCGTTATCAAGAACTCCCAAATCTGTACATATCGAAGATCGACAGAAACGACCGTTCATCGTCGCATCAGTAGACCCAGAAGTCGCAACCGTCGTACCCGATCCCGCTCCGTAAACTGTCAAGCGTGCGGTCGGGCTCGTTGTCCCAATCCCCACATCACCAGCAGAAGTGACTGTTAACCTAGTGTTTTGTCCGCCGGTGTTTAGGTATAGCGCCCCAGTACTAGTAAGGTTCTGGTCGCTTAGGGTGGTCGAGCCGGCACCAGTGACTACTCCACCCAGGAAGTAGCCCTGGAAGAAGCGTTGAGTAAGGGTGGTGTAGTCGGAGGTGGTGGCGCCAATGTTTTGGGCGGTGTACTTAGTGACAGCAGTACTTATGTCATAGCTGACTGCAGGGCTGACAGTCAGGGTGGTAGTACCACCACCTGATACGATACGGGTGTAGTACTTCTGGCCGGCGTTATTAAGGAAAATAATATCGTTATTAACGAAGGACCCTGCCGTAGCTAGAGTGACTGTAGTGACATTAGTGCGAGCTGTGGCTTCGGTGGTGCCAGTTGTTGCAGTGGAGGCGTTGAGGGCGACTATGTCACCACCAGTGATGATCTTAGAGTTAGTTGTGTCAACTGTTAGGAGATTAGTACCAGCTAGGTTCTGGACACGGAGGGCAGTTGTGGAGTTAGCCGAGTTCTTGAAGAGAGTGGCTCCGGTAGGACCAACACTGAAGGTGTCTACTCCTGCGGCTTGGATGGCAAACCTACCGGTTGTACCTGATGCTGCATTGATTAGGAAGTTAGAGTCTGTGGTAGTGTCGGCAAGGGTGAAGGATAGATCTCTAGAGTCCGTAGAAGTTATAGTGTTACCACCACCATAGGCGTCTTGGAGGGTGGAGCTAGTTATGCCGCCGTCGACTCTGGCGATATAGAACTCTGCGCCTGTATTCTCGGTCTGCACTGTGCTTAAGTTACCGCCGCTGGTTTGGTAGACCATAAGCTCTATATAGTCACCTGCCGTGAACTGATAATGAGTGTCAACATTTAACCTAGTCCAGTCTCCATTCACGGCAACGTAACTGTTGCTAGCAATTACAGTACTGCCGTTAAGGCGGATACGAATCTCGCGGTAGCCAGTACTGTTACTCGCAAATACAGCCAAGCCACCGAGATTATACTTTCCGGTTGTTGGTATCGTTAATCTAGTGTTATTGGTAACCGTGTCGTGGATGGCATAGGTATCGTATCTTTCGGAGTTTAGGCTTAGGGCGGTTAGTGTAGCTGTGGTGATGCTTTGGGTCGCGTTGTTGTAAGCTCTGGCTGAAATCTCCGGGTTCCCACCGCCGCCTGCTCCGTCGATTTGGGTGACGGACATTGTTGGTCTGTCACCAATTCCTGTAGTGGTGTTCTGAGCCGCACCATTGTCATGATAGACGTACATCTCCAAGTAATCATTCACCGCTAAATCCGCTGTTACGGTCGCCTCGACCCACTCTGTGCCACTAGCAACACCAGATACAATCGCGTTGTCGTAAAGACGGGCGCCATTCTTGTAAATTATTGCCTGGACAACTTTACCAGCGTTAGCACCGAGAGTAACCCTGGCGTTAATAAGATACTTACCAGCCTTCCTTATATTGAACCTGTTATTAGTAGTTGGGTCGGCTATATCACCTACGTCGTACTCTTCGGTGTTAAGAGTTACTTTTGTTAGAGCAAGATTTGCCATGCTTTGTGCAGTATCTCTACGCATCTTAGCCATATGCGACATTCCGTCCTTTAACTGCACCCAGCCAGTGTTTGTACCGTCGCCTGAGGATTTAACATATATCTTGCCTCCGGAGTTGTCGGTGTAGATGGAGCCGACTTTGGCAGACACTACGCCTTCAGGGGAGCCTGCTCCTGCAAAGATACCAGAACTTGTTGCGTTGGTGGTGTCTTCTAGTCGTACAAACTCAGTGCCGGCAGTAGAGGCTATGTGTAGTTTAGCTGCAGGAGCGGCTGTGCCAATACCAATTCTTACGTTAGTAGTGTCAGCAGTGAAGACGTTGCTGGTTCCAGCTGCATTCTGTATCTGGAAGGCGGTTGTGGAGTTAGTAGTATTCTTGTGTAGAATGCCGCCGCCATCAGCAACGGTTAGGACAGCTGTGGCGTTGTCGTTTAGGACTAGGATGTTTCCAGTGCTTGTGGAGTTGCTTACCGTTAGGGCCACGCCTGTGGAGCGACCTGTTATTGATGTTGTTGCGGTTAGTCCTATGGTTGAAGCAGATTGGAGAACTATAGCTCCGGCGGCAGAGTTACCAAGAGATATGGCTCCGGAGGATGTACCGGTATTAATGTTGGTAGCGAAGTTAGAGGAGGCGTTAATGCTAGAAGTAGCGCCGGTTACTGTTAGTCCTCCTGTGAGAGTGTTAGCTCCTGAACCGGACTGGGTGTAGGCTCCAGTAGTTGTAATTCCCGCAACGGCTGTGATAGCACCGGAGGAGTTGACTTGGAAAAGATCGCCGTTACCGACAGTCAAGAGTGAGGCTGGAGTGGTGTCGCCGATGCCGACGTTGCCACTAGTTAAAACTACTAGTTTGGAATTCGCGAAATTCGTATCAGTAGAGATAGAGTAGGCTGTTGGAGCATCTACGGTTACGGTACCTGAGGGCCTTGCTCTACGCTCTTACGTCAACAGTAGTAGAAATACGAGCAGTTAGCTTTTTAAGTTTAGCTCCAAATACCAGCAATAGTACCGCTGTCACTGCCCAGCCGATTACGTCGAGTCTGCCTATAGTTCGCCCCCGCCCCCCTGGCTCATAATGCGTAGTGTTAAGCAGAATTGTAACCATACCCCTACCGTCTTCGTCTGCTTTGAGGTTTTCCATGGCTCTACCTATGATTGTTCCGGACTTAGTGGCCTTCATACCTATTCCAGGGATATCTGAGCTAGTGATAGGGTCTCCGGCTTTTATGTCTCCGTTAATGGTCGAGACTAGGGTTGGTACGCGGCCAGTGAGAGCTAGTTGGACTTGGCCAGTTTTGTCTTTGGCTTCTGGTCCTAGAGTCCAACCTGGTTCGGTTGAGACTACACCACTGGCTGTTTCGTCGTAGGCTACTTTAGAGCTAGTGACCTTCTCGGTGTCGTTTCTGTCTATGGAGACGATCATACCGGGGGTTAG
>JBBQBM010000009.1:0-16422 GCA_038317375.1 Saccharimonadales bacterium (SeqCode) | reverse complement strand
TCTTCAGAATCTACCGCTCGAATCACAACTTTATAAATTCCAGATGAAAGGTAGGTATGTTCTATTTCAAACTTGCCTGCACTGGAAACGCTTTTTAGACTTGTCCTTCCGTCGCCCCAATCGACATGAATCGCATATGGAGATGTACCGCCGGATATTTCTACCGGCCAAGTTAATACTTCTCTTGGGTTGGCGCTCCTGCGGGCATAATCACTAGTAAGCTTCAAAGCACCAACAATTGGACTTACGTCCGAATCCAGGTATACCGTAATGACATCTGAGTCCGGCCCAGCCTGGTCTAAATCATCATAGGCGCGAGCAAGTATTTGATTTGCGCCAGGTGATAAGTCAACCTCAATAGAGAACTTTGCGTTTTTGCAGACAACTGACCCGCTAAATATCTCATTTATGAATATTTTAACAAGTACTTCGCTTTCGCAAGAGCCAGAAACGGTTTTAGGCGACTCCTCGAAATGTCTGTCATTCTTTGGCTCCAAGATAATTGGAGCGTTGCTTGGAGCCGATGCAGAAACTAATCCTTCAATTCCTACGGAACCCGATTTTGATTCGGCTAGTATCTTTGCGGGGGATATTAATGATACAAGAATAAAAGCACCGGCGATTAACTTACTTTTATACCCCACCAGTCCTTTCATCGACGTATTTTTTTGATCAACCTCAAGACACCGAAGATTAGAAGCGCGAGTGCCGCTGCCACCAATGCCACAAACCAAAGTGGTAGAACCCAGAATGATGATTGTATAGTTATTACTTCGTTGCCGTTGCCATAACCAATGCTTGCGAGCATCTTAAAGCGCCCGATGCCCTTAACTTCTGTGACTGGAGATACGAATACTCTATTCGCGCCAGGCAAGACATTGCCCTTAGGGTCATTAGTGTTGATCTCGGCTGACGATACTTGATTACCGCGCCAATCAGTTATCGTTACATTCCCGAAAGGCTTAGAGAAACCACTGCCTGTGTTCTTAACATCAATTTGGATCTGATTCGGAGCTGAAGAAAAGAGAGATCCAGAACGAACTATTGGTGCTTTGGCGGCATCTGGTTGTGTCTGACGAGCAGCTTTAAGCGACAACACCTGTAGTTGTTCTACGATGTTACCTGGTACTTGAAGTAATACAACATGGCCGATGCTAGCGGTTAGGGCTACTCTGCCTGGGGCGCTATCGATCTGATCTGCAGGTACGGCCTGAAAAAGTACTAATCCATAGTAAGCACCCGGAGAAGTACCTTTTGGTACGGCAACTGGTAAATCATAATTATATTCAGCATCAGGTTCTAGCTCCACCCCATCTAGGGGAATTAGAAACGACCTGATACTTGTAGATAATTGCTTCTCGCCTTGAGGGAGGGCTGATGGTGAGCCATCTTCCTTGGAAGTGAAATCTACTACTACGCTTTTAATAATCACCCTGCCGCTCGTGACATTCTTTAGCTTTAATGAAACTGTCCCTGACTTTCCGGGAGAGACGACGAGCTCGGAACGTAACGGAGCAACTCTTAGCCCGCTGGCTGAACTACTACTTTGAGCGCTAGTTCTGATTGGAGTTGCAGATAAGAGACAGGCGACGCTTATAATTAGTCCAAGCCAAACAAATTTTTTAAAACTTATGAAATTTTTCAATCGTTGCATTCCCTTATTCGCTTAATGCAAATTATATACTAACGCCGAGGCTTTTAAAAGTTAGCGACACCCAGGACTGTCAGAGTCGTACTATATAATCCCGGTGATTGGTTGGGCGTCACGTTAACAACATAAGCCAACGTAAAACGATTGAAATCTGTCGATACAGAAGAACTGGCAATTAAATCTCCACTCGAGAACTTAAACAAGTCGGTGTCATCATAGCTGTTATTGATTACGCCAGAACCTCCTCCAGCCCGCGCATCACCAACGACTGGGTTAGAGTTGGCGACTAAGTTGAAACCGAACTGCCCAGAACCAGGATTGCTAGTCGTAGGCGAACTATTCGGTGAAATCTCGTGTATTCCCGATGTCATGGTTGAACCTATGATAAATGCGTTATAGCCAGCCTCATCGTTTGTAGCTATTGCAAACTGAGAAGTTGCGGCTGCAGTAACTAATGATGAAAGTTCGCCAAGGTTAATGGAATTCCCGTCACTTGATGAGCAGTTAACCGAGACTATTAGGCCCGTACAAAGAATCAAGTATGGAGGTATATCAGCTGCAATATTAAGTGAATTGGTAATAGCGAAAGCTAAGCCTCCTTCGTCAATCCGAGGGCCACTAGCATCATTGGAAGCATAAGTCGCAATTCTCACAAAGGCCGAACTGTTGCTTTGGCTCGGGTTAATCACGCCGTTAAGATCATATGTCGACACACCTGGAGCAGCAATGCTCGAAGCCCTGCTTAGTATTATTTTGCTAGAGGTAGTAGAAGGGTGGACGCTAAAGCCCGTCTCTCCAGACTGCGCGCCTAGAGTGGCCGTGGATAAATCGAGACCTACTGGCGGAGAACAACTTGCGTCAAAAAGAGGGCTCTCCTGACAATATTCAAAACTAAATGATCCTATTAAGACTGCGGAATTTAGGGTTAGGCTAAAGTCGTGGTTAGCTACTGCACCAGCGACTGCTGAGCTGAGGCTAAGCGTGCGAGACCCTATGGGCACAGCAAAAGCATTAGTCTCTGTAATCGCTGCGGCTGCCGCTGACAGTACAGCCAACAAAAGTGCAGCATGGAGACCATGTACTAGCCTTCTGACGACTTTTGTATCAATATGCTCGCCAAGTTCTTTTGGAATCATAATATATATCTATTTTACTCCATCGTAAGCGCCATGCGCTCTTTGCGATAGAAGCAATTTAGAAGGTTGGCGTTGCGATAAAGTTGGCTTGAGCGGTGTACGAGCCGGTTGGTGTCGTGATCGAGGTAGTAGCCGCAAATCTGAGTATCAACATCTCATCGTCGACAACGGTTGAAGAGGAAGCGATTTGATCAGTGACACCAGTATCAAGCCAAGCCCATCCACCGCCAGCCGTACCATCTCCATCATATTCGGTATCACGAGTAATGTTAGTCGTAGATCCGTTTGTCGTATCGACACTCGAGATCGTCATGCCAAATTTTTCAGTTCCAGCTGAAATCGCGGTCTGGGTACCGGTAGCACTGTTTATACATCGGTCCACTGTTGAAATGTTATTAGTACAGGTTTGTCCGGTAACTTTAAGCTTACCGCTTGAAGTATCAAGTGTCGTAAAGTACACAATTACCACACCGGACTGTGCATTAGTTCGAACCATGGCAAGGCCATTCTTGTTGTTTCCACCGCTGCCACTAGAAACAGGCGAAATACTGACAGCTGAGGCATCAATCACTCCAATGTCGACAGTTGTCCCTGATATATCAGTACAGTCATTGGCGCTAGCGGCATCATCAGTACCGATACAAAAATATAATACTTCTTGAACTCGAGCATTGATTGTGAGCTGATTGACGAAAGCCTCGGCCACAACACCTTGGTCGACCAGCGATATGGTCGTAAATGTATTTAAGCTATAGGTCGAGATACGCACGTATACGGTTTGGTTAGATGACGGTGCTGTTATGCCGCTAATAGTATGAGTTACAGAACCCGACTCCGAGGCAGGAGTACCAACGGCGAAACACATCTTAGAGTCGGTCGTTGCCATATCGCAATCACCTTCATCGGTGACTGCATGGGCTGTAAATACTGAACCAGTGAAAGTTTCACCATCTTGGGTCGCTGATTGTACAGTCATACCAGTTGGTTTAGTGCAAGTACCGATGGGTGTGGTACAAAACTGGTAGATAATGCCACCGACATTGCCCGTGGTACCGATAGTATACGTAAAAAGATGCTCTACATCAGTTGAAGAAGCCGCTGATTTATCGATTGTTACCTTGCGTGAGGTTAATTGTGCGGCGCTTGCGCTAGAAGAAAACGCGAAAAGACTAGTCGCTAAGACTAGGGTTAAGCTTACTAAAACTCGCCAAGCCTGCGAAATCTGTTTTTTTGCTAAAGTTAAATCCATATTTTTCGTGCTTTTTTTATTAATCAGTAGTAATACTATAACCATAAACGTTTATTCAATGTTTTGCAATAAAGTATGCATAATTTATCCACAGGCTGTCCGTTGAGCTAATAAGTACCTACGACAATCAAGTCCTGAAGAAATACATATTGCCCCGCCTCGGTGATGGGTGAAATGTTGATGATATAAGAAATCGTGTAGTCTGTTTGACCGCTCGAGCTATTCGATTGAGCAATAGTATCACCGGTGTTATAACGAAAGTTATCCGCAGTATTGTAACCAGTTGAAGCAAGGCCATAGCTAAAAGAACTGTCTGGTATTTGTGCGGCCTCTGCACCGATATTAGGCGTTGCGTTGTCTTTGAGGTTCATGCCGAATTGTTCAGTGCCAATAGTTGATGTGCCGCCTGAAGCCATCGGCGAGATCGTAGCACCTCCTTCGCTAGTTGGTGGGGCTCCGCGTGTAATCACGGTGTAGCCGCTAGCCAAGTAAGTCCGAACACTAAAGGTCGCTGTTCCGCTAGATGTTGCAGAAGAGCTAAGCGTACCAAGATTGAGCGTTGCGCTACTAACCACAACTTCCAGCACCGGATCACCAGTAGTCGTGAAGCTAGCGTATGCCTGAAAGTTAGTCGATGCTGAATTCCCTACACCTAAATCACCGATCGAAGCCCTGCCTTGATAGCTGGGCGAGGCCGAATCATTTGCGCCACCGCTACCGATAAACAGTTCGTCGACCTTATAACTTGGCGACGATGCCTCTTGTGCAAAAACAAATGAAGAAAATCCAATCATTGTAATAACAAGAAATAGCGACGTGAATGACATCCAAACCAGAAGATCGCTAATGCGTAGTTTATTAATGAACTTAAGCATTAAGTTAGTATATCAAGTTAACGAGTCTCAAACGTCTTCAGGACTTCTAAGATAGCCTTATGATCAGTTTCGAACGACGTACTTTGATAACTAACTGAATATTTTGCTGTTTCACCATTTGGTCTTATGAGAGGGATCTCTAAGTTCCCGCCCTTAGAACCAGCCGAAGCAATGAAAGTCGTACCATCAGTCCAACAACGAAAACTCACACCTTCGCCCGTAACGATATGAGGATCAAGATTTGAACCTTGAGGTACGTACTTCGAACAATGTTCGCTAACAGACCCAATCTTAACTATCTTTCCTTCTATGACTTCAATCGGCACCACATTGGTTGTTAAGCTCGGTGCTCCAGCATTAACTTTGATAGTTAGAATGCCTAGTGGATTCGGGCCTTTGTATTTTCGATATACGAAAGTACCTTGATTATCACCAATATCGATGGCTTCTGCCCAAGCCTTACTGACTTTAAATTTGTAGTATTCGGTTTCAAATTCTATATACGGATCATTAGAAACTGTGACAGCCTTCCCCGATTGAGCCCCCTGATCATTGTTCCGATTTAATAAGTAGTAACCGATCAAACCTATTATCAGCACTAGTATGATTGTTATTAAAAGACTGTGTGGTGTTTGCTTCCGACCGACTTTTAGAGTTTTGTCATACCGGTAAATTGCCATCCCTGTATTGTACCTCGACCTGGGTTATTCATTAGCTCCCTGCGCAATTTATTGTATGATAATTAACAAATGGATCCACAAATAATTCCTAATCCGATTTCTCCACCAACTGCGCCGACACCCGTTAACGCCAGCAGAGTAAACATTTTCCTTGTTTTGTTCATGATCTTACTTGCCCTAGTAGTAGTTGTGCTAATTGTTATTTGACGCAAAGACTAGCGAGTGCTTTTAAGAAAGTTTGTATATCTTTTTCAGTTGTTTGTCGACCCAGAGTCACACGCAGAGTTGACCGAGCTGTCTCAGAGCTAACACCCATTGATGTTAAAACATGTGAAGCTTCGAAGCTGCTTGCGCTACAAGCCGAACCAGTCGCTACCATGAAACCGAGCTCATCGAGCTCCATCATCAGCCGTTCGTTGTCATAACCCGGCAGTGCAAAAGATAGATGATTCGGCAGTCGTTTATTGGGATGCCCGTGAAAAATCACTCCATCTATTCTCTCTTCTATTTGGACTCGAAGCTTGTCGCGTATTTCCGATAATCTCTTGCTCTCTACTTTTGCAGAAGCTACGGCAATTTCTAGGGCAACCGAGAAACCAACAATACTTGGTATATTCTCTGTTCCAGAACGTAGATTTTTTTCTTGGCCACCACCGTAAATTATCGGCGCCAAACTTATTCCGCTGCGCACAAAAAGAGCACCCGATTGTTTTGGTCCATAAATTTTCCCGCCGTTTAAAGTCATTAGGTCAACACCAAGAGCCTTGGGCGATACATTTAAAAATAGCGTTGCTTGTGTTGCATCAGTATGCAAAAAAATAGGAGCATCCATTCCGCGTTTTTTGCGGTCTGCTTTTACGGATTTTACTAAATTAGTGATGGCGCTTAAATCCTGGATAGTTCCGACTTCGTTACTAGCGTAAATAACGCTAACTAAAACTGTGTCGTCGTCTATTTTTCTGCTGAGATCTTTCAAGTCTAAACGCCCATAGGCATCGACCTTTATTTCTTTGACTTTATAAAGTTCCGATGCGGCGCGAACCGATTCGTGCTCGACTGCACTTATTAGAAGTTTCTTACCCGGGAAACTTTCCATGATGCCACGTATAGCTAGATTATTAGCTTCGCTACCACCAGCCGTGAAGATTATTTCAGTTGGCCGTACGGCAATTAAGTTAGATACTAAACTCCGAGCTTCATTCAGGTCTTTTTTAACACCTCGAGCGTCCAAGTACAAAGCCGATGGATTAAAAAACTTCTCAGTAAAATAAGGACGCATTGCCTCGAGAACTCTAGGCTCTAGCGGTGTGGCGGCGGCGTAGTCTAGGAATACCGACTTTTTCATTGAACTAATTATAAGGCCTAGGCGGGCAAGTTAGTAAGCTGCGTGCGTATGGCTGTTCGATAGTTTCGAGCCGCTGTGATCAGATTCTGAGTTTCAGATTCACTTAATGACTGATAGCTTGAACCGTCCTGAGTTTTTAGGATTTTGTCTGGTCTAACGTCATAGCGCATAGTCTGAACCTGGCGATTACCGAGCGAATCGATCCACTCTTCGTGCCAAATCCATGTATTTTTATCGAGGCAGAAAAACTCCCGGCGATGACCCGCTGGGATATTGCCGAATAAACGGCCGCCGATGGTTGCGGCTGCTCTTAAAAGTTCTCGGTATTCATTGACTTCTTGACGTTCGGCTTTTTGCTTTTGGACTGCTGTTAAGAATCGTTTAATCATCTTACGCGGCCTCCGATAAAGCGTTGCCAACGTTTACACGGGCAATATCCGTCGCATTTGATTGTTCGATTGGTACGGTCGTAGGGATAGTCGTTTCTAAGATCTCCTCAGTAGACCGATCATCGAGCACGTGCAGCTCTAAATTAGCCACTGCAGCATCGGTCAGGCCGAAAAGATGTACCACATTTGGATTTGTGGGTACCTCAAGACCGCCTGCTACCATTGAGGCGTTTAATCTATCCTGATTGTCAGTTACAAATGTAGACATTGGTCTCCTTGTTATTTAGATACCAAATAACGTGTGTGCGTTTCCTGTCGTCGTTTCCGCGAGCGTCGAGATTGACTCTCCCCGTAACCGCGACAGGAACTCCGCTACTAACCTCACGTTAGCTGGTTCATTTATAGTACCACGTTTCGGCACAGGAGTCAAGAAGGGAGAATCGGTTTCTAATACTAGTCGATTGAGCGGAACTGCCTTAGCCGCAGCTAGTTGTTTTTCGTCTTTAGTAAAGGTCATAATGCCATTCAGACCGATGTAAAGTCCGCGTTTCAGTGCTTCGTTTAGATCGTCTATGCTAGACGAAAAACTGTGTATTACGCCACGAATACCCGTATATTCGTCAAAAATTGGCCAAAATTCAGAAAATGCCTCCCGAACATGGAAAACACAGGGCTTATTAGCACTTAAAGCTAGCTCTAGTTGGTATCGAAGTGCCTTAATCTGATCTTCTTTTGGACTGTTTTCATAGAAATAATCTAGGCCAAATTCACCAATGGCGACGACTTTTGGATCATTTACAAGTGTAGCTAACAATTCAAAATCATCTTCGCCAAGTTTGGCGTCGTGAGGGTGTAAACCAACGGTGGCGAAGCAATTTGTGTGTTTACGGGCAAATTCGACAGCATTTTGGCTGTCTAATGCGCTCGTGCCAATGCAGATCATGGTTTCAACACCGTTATTTACAGCATTCGCCATGACTTTTGCAATATCAAAATCAAATTCTTTGTCATGAATATGGCAATGCGTATCAATAAGCTTCATGAAATTATTATAACAGAGGTGGGTTATTGACAAAATGTACTATATTTGGCATAGTTTAGATTATGGGGTCGTAATAGTCGTTTTCGACATTCTTCCCTCGCACAGAACCTACAAAATGCTGTTCAACGGCACCAGACTGGAGAACTAGAATGCGATATTGGTTATCCATAATCAATCTTGAGCACAAAATCCCAGAGTTAGGCTTAGACCTGAAGTTCGCCATCGGACTCTACGCGGCTGGTTTACTGCTCGCGTTTTTTATTGCCATGTCAGAAGACTAGGCTACAAAGGAGAAAGAATGACAGCAATGGCTATGGTCATCCAAGCACTCGACCAAGAAAGTGGACTTCATTGGGACTGGGGCGCTACGTTTTTCGTAGTCGTCCCCGTCTGTCTGATTTATTCGGGTGTACTGTCAATTCTCAATAAACTCGATCAACGTCAAGAACAGGAGAAGGAATGAATTTCTTGTCGATAGTTGCAGTATTTGTAGATGGTTGGAACAAACCGGTAGACAGTACTCCTGGTCATAGCGCGGCGTGGTACGTGATAATCACTCTCGTTCTTGTGTTGGCCTTCTCATTTGTCTTGTGGGTATTTGGCTTGACACCAGACAACTACCGATCTAGTCCCCCCGAATATTTGGGAGAGGAAGAATACGGAGGTAGTGGGTGGTGAACATGAAAACCTTTTTCACAAAGTTCTTTGCGGCAATAGGCATGGTCTCCACCGGACTTATGGCGTGGATGATCTACCTTGCTCAACGAAACAAGGATTAGAATGATCTAAGGTCGAGTAGAGGGGGTAAAAACCCCCTCGCTCGTCCACTTCAACTAAGTAGGTTCTGTGCAATTTCTTTAGATTATCAATTTGTTTTCTATACACCTCGGATTTCACACTTGAGCTAATTTCGGTATATCTAGGAAGCACGGAGCGAGGCGTAGGTACAACTACGTTGAAGCGAGTACTGGACTGGATAGACTGAAAATAGCCAAGAGACAAACTTCAATAGCCGGCTTTGCCGGTATTAATGTTTGTCGGTGTGGGATACGAGGAGACGCGGGAATAGTGTTCCCTCAAACGGGCGGACAATCCCGTCTTTGAACACTGCTTGAATTTTGGCGGCTGTATCCGGCAAAAACGGTATCAGTAGCTCAGCAATTTCTAGTAGATTGCTAACGCAAGTTGCCAGTACTTCGCGCAAATGGTCTTTGTCATCGCTTTTCGCTATCACCCAAGGTTTTTCTTCGTCGATAAATTGATTCAAGCCGTGTATCTGCTCCCAAACTACCTCGAGAGCTTTATCAAAACGAAAATCAGCCATCGCTTGGTTGTAGGCACCTTCATCGTGCTTACTTTCTGGCGTGTTGCCTATCACCCCGTCCTGATAAGTTTTGACCATCACGGCGACGCGTTGCACGGCATTGCCGAGTTCGTTAGCAAGCTCGCTGTTATAGGCAGATTCGAATTTCTCCCATGTAAAATCTACGTCTTCGGATGATGGACCGTGGCGCAAAAAGAAATATCTGAAAGCGTCTAGCCCGTATTTATCCACTACCTCCAAAGGATCGACAACATTCCCAAGAGTTTTACTCATTTTTTGTCCGTTCGAACTGACAAATCCGTGAACATATAATGTTTTAGGCAATGGAATTCCTAGCGCTAGCAACATGCCTGGCCAGATAGCGGCATGGAAACGCAATATATCTTTTCCGATTACTTGAACATCGGCCGGCCAATACTGCTTAAAATCGGCGTGTTCAGGATACCCAAGCACAGTGATGTAGTTCATTAGCGCCTCGAACCAAACATACATAACTTGTGTTGCGTCCCCAGGCACCGGTATGCCCCAGCTGATCTTTTCGGCACTGCGACTAATACTAATATCTTCTAAACCCTGTTTTAGTAGTCCCAAGATCTCCGACTTACGCGACACCGGCATAATAGTGAATTCATCGCTTTCAATCGCTTTTTTTATTTGATCGTTATATTTACTCAAACGGAAGAAGTAGTTTTCCTCTTCTATTTTTTCGTAGACTCTTTTGTGCAATGGGCATTCACCATTTGTGTCTTTGACATACGCACTTGTCTTGAATTCCTCACAACCGACACAGTACATCCCACTGTATGTATTCTTATATATGTCTTTTTCAAGATTCTTCCAGATTATTGCCGCGCGATCTTCGTGGCCGTTGTCTGTTGTTCTAATAAATCTGTCATTGCTAATGCCAAGTTTTTCCAAACCTTGTTTGAAGCTCGCGCTAAACTCGTCGACTAGCTCTTGGGGCTTTTTACCGGCTTTCTCGGCCGACTCAGCTATCTTACCGCCATGCTCATCCGTCCCGGCAGAAAACAGAACATCATCTCCTAACTGACGATGATATCGAGCCAGTACATCAGCATATAGGTGCAATACCGCATGCCCAATATGCGGTTTATCGTTGACGTACGGAATAGCCGTACACACATAAAATTTAGTCATCTTGAAGTCTATTATACGCGTCGTAAGTTCTATTCGTACTTTAGAGCATCGATAGGGTTAAGTCGCGAAGCTTTGAAAGCTGGGATTATTCCCGCTATCAAAGTAACAACGATAATCGAGGCCATGATAGTTACGTGTAGGTTCGGTGTTAGATTCAATAATTTGTAGCCTTGAACGCCTTTTAGGAATGTGTCTTCAGCGACTTTGTTAATACCGAGCCGGGCCAGGTTTGCAACTAGTAGCCCAAACACACTTCCCCAGAAACCTATTAGAGCCGCTTCGATACTAAATAGTGCGAAGACAGTTTTTCTCTTAGCTCCAAGGGCGCGGTAAAGTCCAATCTCCTTTGTTCGTTCTAGTACTGCCATAAACAACGTGTTGACAACGCCTACCACAGCCGCAAGTATTGCGATTGCTGAAAATGCCCCAAGGCCAAGCTGGGCACCGGTAATAATGCCATTCAAAGTTGCTACTAAATCCTTTATTGAGCCAGCCTCATACTTGGCCTTGATAAACGCCGCCTTCAAGTCAGCTTCGCTAACATCATCGCGCCGGCTAACATATATTTGAGAAAATGATTCTGCGGAATCCCCACGCTGGAGCGTGGACATTTCTTTACCCTGTGCCTGTGAGTAGTTCAAGGCTTGGTCAAAAATGCCTGGGTTTATAACTCCCTTGATAACAAGGTTATAATCTTTAAAAGTGCCGTCTGCGAGCTTGATTGTGGTTTTTATTGTTTTACCGATCGCTTGTTCTGGAGTCGACGCGCCTACTACTGACAAGTATTTGTTCGAGAGTACAACCTTACCAACTTCGTCCGGTAGAACCGCTTCACCTGCAACAAACGTTTTGGCAATCTCAGGTGACGACGTGTCGCCAGGAGCTGTGTACTTTTTACCATCCGCACCGGTGACGTATTCAATCGCGACGGCATATGGCAACCGCACGTCTTTGACGCCTTTTAGTTTAGTAATTACTGCAACATCTGCGGGCGACAATAAGTATTGAGCGTAATCAGAAATACTTTGTTTAGAATCTGGTTTGTAATCTTTTGGTTCGGGCGAGCTAAAGCTACCCTGAAAACTGTCGGCACCCTGCTTAACCACTCGGTAAAGATTGGCGTCTTCATATGCACCGATTTGAGAATTAATATACCCGCGTATACCTTCACCTAGACCAAGAGACATAGCAAGCGTGAAGGCACCAATGACAATCGAGAATACAGTTAGAAAAGTCCTCATTTTACTGCGGCGTAGATTACTGTTAGCAGTTTTTATTAGATCTAGCTTTTTCATTTCTTGTTCCTCTTAGCAGCATGCTTGCCTGCCGAAATTGTCACTATTTTGCCGTCTTTAAGCCGAACGATTCTGTCGCAGCGCTCAGCAAGATCTTCATCATGAGTCACCATTAAAAGCGTAGTTTGGTTATTCTTGTTTAGCTCAAAAAGCAGCTGAACAATGGCTTCGCCATTCTCACTATCTAAGTTTCCCGTCGGTTCGTCGGCTACTAGTACTTGTGGCTTACCGACGATCGCTCGAGCAATTGCCACGCGTTGTTTCTGGCCACCAGATAAATTGTTCGCCTTGTTCTTTAGCTTGTCGCTAAGACCAACTTGTTCAAGTGCTTCTCGGGCCGCTTGCTCGCGTGGTTTCTTTGATATGCCTTGAATTTTTAAAGGGAGGGCCACGTTTTGTAAGACAGTGTCGTTGTTTTGTAAGAAAAATTGCTGGAAAACAATTCCGATATTGGCACCGCGCCAGGTATCGGTGTCGCCAAGAAAAATACTTTGGCCACCGCTTTTGACATCACCTTTTGTTGGTTTGTCGAGACCGGTCAAAATATGAATAAGCGTTGATTTGCCGGAACCGCTCTTGCCGACAACGGCCATCACCTCGCCGGATTTTATAGATAAAGAAATATCATGCAGGGCGGTAAAGGCATTTTCTTTCTTGCCATAAACTTTGGATACTTTTTTAACTTCGATCATGTCCAACTAGTATACCAAACTAACTTGCTTCTAAAGTAACCAATTCACCGCCAAGTTCTTGTGCGAAGTAACTATCGTGGCTCACAAACAAGACCGCACCGTCATAGCTGTGCAATAGGCTCTCGAGCTCTTCGATTGAAGGCAAATCCAGGTGGTTAGTCGGTTCGTCGAGAATCATAATGTCGGGTGCGGTGAGTAGTAACTTCATTAAATTTAACCTGGCTTTTTCGCCTCCAGATAACACTTCGAACTGCTTGAGTGCGTCGGCCATTGGGTCAAACAAATACTGCGACAAAGTTCGTCGAACGACTTGTTCATTTACGGCCTTCCCACAAGAATCGAGGACTGTTTCAATCGCTTCATATAAGGTCTTGCCACGAAATTCGTCCTCGCCGTGCTGTTTATATTCGGCAATAGTCATTTTTGGGGCCACTTCAATAAAACCACTAAAGCATTTGGTTTTCGGCTCATGCCCTGTCACAAAATCGGTAACTGCATGAATGAGGCTGGTTTTGCCTACACCATTTCGGCCGGCAAGCCTTATGTGTTCGCCGCGCAATAAACGAAAAGTAACTGGCTTAAACAAAGTCGTGTCGTAGCCAACGCTCAAGCCCTCAACATTCAAGAGTGTCGATCCACTGCCTCGCGTCGACTCGTGCTTGGACTTTAGCGACAACCCAGCTGTTTTGTATTTTTCGTAACGCTTGCGTTCATCTGGTTTTAGGTCGGCCACAGAGCGCTGGTCTATCCAAGCACTTGGCTTTTCTAGAGCTTCTTCTATCTTATCCAGTTCTTTCTTAAGCCTAATGACTAATGGCACGAATGGGTTGGGGTTCGATTTGCAACGTAACTTTTTGCGTTCGGCCTCGACTAGTTGCTTCTTTAACCTTTCGACAGTTTTCGTATCTACTTCAAACTGATGGATGTTTGTGGATGTCGATACTCTGTTTTGTTTTAGATAAGCTTGGTAATTGCCAGTATATTCAATCAGTTTTCGATCTTTAAGTTCATAAATAGTGTCAACAGCGTCGAGTATGTCGCGGTCGTGGGTAACAATCAAAATAGTGGACGATTGTTTTTTTAGCCATTCGATAAAACTCTGCTTCGCCCAAGCGTCCATATGGTTTGTTGGTTCGTCAAGAAGCAATGTCGTACTGGGGCTAACCATAATCATGGCCAGGTCTATCAGCTTTTGTTGGCCACCAGATAATGTCTTATATGCCTGCTCTAATAGATTCTCAGCGAGGCCGATTGTCGCAACTGCCTTTTCGATGTCGGAATCAATAGCAAAGTAACCAAGGTGAGTAAATTTGTCTAAGGCATCCGAGTATAGGTTAATGTCTGTTTTGCTGCCGCTTAGCAGGGCGTGGCCATTCTCGATTATTTGGTCGAGACGTTGATAGTCTGGCAGACGGCGCTTGATGTACTCCCTTGCGGACTCGCCGTCACTGCTGTCGGCCTCTTGGGTAGCAAATGCTATCGTCTCTCCAGCCGACACATTTCTGGTGCCTTCGAAGTCATGGTCAACCCCGGAAATAATTCTTAGCAGAGTACTTTTACCTTCGCCGTTACGACCAATAATCGCGCTTATACTACGGCTGCTTAGAAGGAGATTAATACTAGTGAATAATTCGCGGGCGCCCATGCTTCGGCGCACGCTCGCAAGTTCTATCATTGTTTAAATAATACTTAACATGTTAAGTATTATTATACAGCGCTACAGACGCAAAAAGTAATCGACGAAGCTATTAATGAAAACCCGACCAAATAGATTACTCTGTGCGCTAATTTCGCGCTTTTATGTGTTGGCCGTATGTCTTCGAAGTGCAGTATAAAAGAGTCTGTGATATCTACGGATGGAGTCCGATGTTTTACTGGTCGACGATTTTTTCGAAGTGGAAACATTACTTCTCTATTTTAAGCGTGTTTAAGCATTAGAGCAAACGGCTTTCGTAGCAGTAACCGCTATTTCATTCCAAGAAAAAACTCCACGCAAAAAGGTGGAGTGTTTTCTTGGAGGAGCTGCCGGTTACTGCCACCGGGTCCGATTGGTTACAGATTGGGGTTCTACAGGCTTATTTCACTTTATTTGTTTCTTTAGTACAAAGGGCTCGATGTGAACAAAATACCCAATGTACTGCAATCCAAAGTCTTAATAGAATGTAGAGGATTGCTACAAACTAAGCAGTCAGAAATATAAGACCAGTTTTGCTATCTGACGTCACGAAACTGATCGCTACAGTAATTAAACTGTTGCAAAGCTAAGACTAGCGCCACTAAAAACTCGAGAGTTTATAGCTTTGTCAATCATCGCTGTAAATTTGTTGCCGTTTAAAAGGCTTGATCCGGATAACGTTCAGATCACCTCGGCCTGCTGGCGCCAACTTGTAAATGTCCATTCGTCTAGCTTAAAATTCAGCCCCGAAGCCATTATTATAACACATAAGCATTAGTATTACCAGACATTTTATGTTAAAGTATTTTTAATGAATAAGAAGATCCCGATACTTGCACTGACCGGCTTCCTCGGTAGTGGCAAAACCAGCCTACTTAATCACCTGCTCAAAGAAAACCAGGGGCTTAAGATTGGCGTGATTGTTAACGACTTTGGCTCGATCAACATCGACTCCATGCTAGTTGCTCGCCAGACCGACAGCAAACTCGAGCTCAGTAATGGTTGCATTTGCTGCGCTTCCGAAGACAGCGGGCTAGACGACGCCATAAGCCAACTGGCGCACATCGGCAGCACACTTGATTACATCGTGATTGAAGCTAGTGGGCTGGCTGAACCAAAAGAACTCGTCAATATTCTCGAACAATCCAAAAACAAAATGGCGCACCTGGACAGCGTCATCGCTCTTATCGACGCCGAGAATGTGCTAGAGATGGAGAAGAAACACCCTGACTTCTTTAAGCAACTAGCAATTGCCGACATTATCATCCTCAACAAGATCGATCTAGTTACAAAACAAAAACTGAAGGAAATTGAAGGTTACTTGGAATTCTTAGGTATCGGAGCTCAGATCATTAAAGCCGAGAATGGAGCGGTCGACACGCGCCTACTACTCGACGCCGATACACTGAAGCGCCGAATCGCCCCAAAAGGTTCGCAAGTCTCGTTACGTGATAGTGATAATCACACCGATCACCTACACGAAACGTTTAAGAAAGTTAGTTTTTCGAGCAATAAGCCAATCGACCCTAGAGGCTTTGAAGAATACATGAACGCTAAAATCCCGAAAGGAATCTACCGCGCTAAAGGCTTTGTGTATTTTGGTATTAAAGGTCTCGAGCAAAAGTTTATCTTCCAGCTTGTAGGCAAGCGATTTAGTTTGAAGCTCGACAACTGGCGCGGCCAAGTACCGAAAACCGACCTTGTGTTTATCGGCGACAACTTCGACGAAGCTAAATTGAACACTGAACTGCAATCACTAGTCGACATAAATCCTGACGACATAGCCGGTAATCTTTTAGACCTAAACTTGTATAGATAACTAGTTGAGCGGGCCGTTTGGGTTGGCGATAATCTCTTCGCCGGGGCTAGAGTCATTATAGCATTCGCTTAAGAAGTCTGATGGGATAGCTA
>JBBQBM010000008.1:0-16465 GCA_038317375.1 Saccharimonadales bacterium (SeqCode) | reverse complement strand
ATCAAAAAAGACTGGCCGATGACTTGGCGCGAGGAAAATACTAAAGAGGCATTAGCTAATGGAGTGATGGGGGCTTTTGGAGACAAATACGGTGTTACGGTCAAAGTTTATACTGTAGGCGATCCAGGGGGTGAGCACTTTAGCCGAGAGATTTGTGGTGGCCCGCACGTTGAACATACTGGTGCTTTAGGCGAAGGTGACAAAAAGTTCAAAATCTCAAAAGAAGAAAGTTCCTCGGCGGGCATTCGTCGCATAAAAGCCATCCTTGCATAGCGATTTTAGTGGTCGTTTTGTGGTAAAATAACGGATATGCTTAAAAAAGTTTCGGCTGTTGCAGCCAAGCTCAAAAAACACAGTTTTAAGTCTCGTGGCGAAAAAGCTCAGCGGATTGTGGCTCTTGATATTGGGACAGAATTTGTCAAAGTATTAATCGCCACTATTCATGGCGACCAACTCAACATTATTGGCTCGTCTCGTGTCCGTCAAAACTTGGCAGATATGCAGGCCGGCGCGATAGCTGACATTTCGGCGGTAGTTGCTAACTGCGACGCCGCCTTAAACCAGGCCGAGCAATCGTCTGGCGCTACTAGTCGAACATGTGTCATTGGTATTGCTGGCGAGCTTGTACAGGGCAACACTACAACCATCAAAATTAGTCGCAAGGACCCTAACCGGGCGCTAGATATCACCGAAATCGACAGGATGATTCAGCTGATTCAAGAAAGAGCGTCTGAGCGCGCTAAAGCTAAGATTCAAGAAGAAACAGGCGGTAAAACTCCAGAGGTTAAGCTAGTTAATAGCGCACTTGTGAGCATGGAGATTGACGGCTATAAAGTTACTAACCCGGTCGGTTTTCAGGGTAAGGATGTCACCGTTCAGCTCTATACGGCATTTGCGCCACAAATACACATCGGCGCTCTAGAAAAGTGTGCCAATGAGCTCGATATGGATCTTTTAGCCGTAGCGGCCGAGCCCTTTGGTGTAGCGCGATCGGTTATTGGCAATGACGCTAACTCTACAATGAGCGCAATCTTAATAGATGTCGGCGGCGGTACAACCGATATTGCCGTCGTAAATGAGGGCGGAGTTGAAGGTACTAAAATGTTTAGTATCGGTGGTCGGATATTCACTAAAGCAATTGAGCGCGACCTGAATGTTGATTATGTAACTGCAGAAGCCCTAAAGGTTGGGCTCAGTACAAACCGAACACCACAGGCGCAACGCGCTCCAGTCGAAGCGGCCCTGAACAAAACCTTAGAAGTTTGGCTAAATGGAGTAGAGCTAGCTCTCGGTGAATTCGAAAAGCTCGACCATCTTCCGCACCAGATATTACTTTGTGGCGGTGGTGCTAGTCTTGAGATTTTGGTTAAAGCACTCAAAGAGCGAAACTGGTTTAAGGACCTACCTTTCACTAAGCGCCCTATCGTCCAATACATTATGCCCGACCAAGTCGTTGGTATCGTCGACACGACCGACCGCGAACCCGACCACACATTTATCACCGCCATGGGACTTCTAAGAGTTGCGGCTGATACACTAGGAGTGTTCGATAACCCCGGCGTTTCTGTTCGTGATCGCCTAAATCGGATGTTAAAAATATGAGCCAAACAAAAGAAACAATTTACATTGATGTTGACGATGACATTACGGGAATTATTGACAGGGTAGTATCCAGCAAAGAAACGATTGTCGCCGCAGTCCTACCTAAACGTGCTGATGCTTTGCACAGCAGCGTTAATCTCCGACTACTTAAACGCGCAGCCGAAGAAGCCAAGAAAAATCTGGTACTAATAACTTCCGAGCTTCCGATTCTTAAGTTGGCCGGCCTGACACGGATGCGGGTTGCGGAGTCGCTAACGTCTAAGCCTTATCTGCCCGAAAAACCAGATTCAGACATTACAGAAACAATCGTTAGCGAGCCGTTAGACGAACCGGCTGTCGATCCTGCAAAAAGTATAGGTGAGTTATCCGGAGATAAGGCTCCCATAGTAGTACCTAAGGATTCTTTAGTGATCGACGATGACACTATTGAACTTGATAATCTGGACCCAGAGGATTCTAATGATAAAAAAGATGAACCACGTGCAAAAAAAGACAAAAAGTTGAGCGTTCCAAGCTTCGATAGGTTTAGAAAGAGGATCTTTATATTTAGCGGAATCGGCCTTTCCGTTGCTATCTTTTTATTTTTTGCGACTTTCGTTTGGCCCAGGGCAACCATTACAATATCTACCGAGAAAAGTAATGTAGAAACTCGCCTAGAATTTACCGCCAATATCGCACAGGTCAAGTTAGACGAAACTACAAAAGTTCTTCCTGCCGAACAAAAAGAAGTTAAGAAAACCCTAACAGAGAAGTTTATAGCTACCGGCAAACAAGACAAAGGGAATAAGGCCACCGGAACAATGACACTTACTAATTGCATAAAAGATGCCAGTACTCACACAGTTCCTTCCGGAACCAGTTTTACAAGTAACGGCTTCACTTTTGTAAGTACGGCAGATGTTGTTTTGCCCATCTCTACTTTTCAGGGAAATACATGTAAGAGTGCAACCTTTGGTGACAGTAAAGATGTTAACGTTACTGCGACCAGTGGAGGTGAAAACTATAATCTACACGCCGGTCCATATACCTCAAGTATTTCGGGCATCGTGGCTAATGGTTCGAATATGGGGGGTGGTACTAGCAATATAGTGACGGTTGTTAGTAGCGAAGATATCGAAGCAGCAAAAAAAACTATAACCGCAAAGAGTACGGATGAACAAAAGCTCGAGCTATCGACCCTCTTCAAAACCTCCTCTAAGTTCGGCTTAGTAGAGACCTTTATTGCGGCCGAGGGAGAACCAACTTCCTCGCCAAAAGAAGGCGAAGAGGCTAGTGAGGCAACCCTGAGTCTTCCATTCACCTACCAGATGCTCGGTGTTAGCTTAACCGATATCGAAAAGCTACTGACTACTACTCAAAACGCCAAGATCGATACAAAAAAACAAAAAATCTATGACTCGGGAATTAACTCGGCAAAGATTGGCCAACTTGAACGTCCTAGCGCAGGCGAGGCAAAAATGAGCCTTTCAGGGACAGGCATAGCCGGACCGAAACTAGACGCCGGCACAATTGCTCGAGAGGTAGCCGGGAAGAGCGGTGGAGCTACCAAGCAGATTATCTCTTCTCGCCCCGACATTGCCTCGGTCGAAGTTCATTACGAACCGTTCTGGGTATTTAGCACCCCAAAGAAGGTCGGTCGTATTACAATAATATTTGATGCAAATAACTAAATATACAAACGCACTTGGGGTTGACGTTGGTTCGAAACGAATCGGCATTGCTCGGATTAGTTCTATTGCACGATTGCCTGAAGCCTTAATGACACTCAGCAACGACGATAAATTTGTGGATGAACTAAATAAAATAGTCATCGACGAATCAATAGACCTAATAGTTGTTGGCTTGCCCCGAAACATGGACGGCCAAGAAACAGCTCAGACAAAGTCGACAAAAGACTTTATCGACACAGTACTTAGACCAGCAGTTAATCTACCGATTATTCTTCAAGACGAAACATTATCTTCTGTTGCGGCACAGAGCTTTCCTAAAGAAGTGATAAAATCTAAAGGCCTAGATGCTGTTGCTGCGGCCGAAATTCTCAGATATTTTGATGAGGCAAACAAGAAATGACAAAATTCATATTTTCTAAAAAACTAAAGACTAAAATGCGTTGGCGAAAAATCGCAGTTGTTGCCCTAGTAGTATTGGCGACCTTAATGGCCGCGGCTTTGGTTGGTTCAAGGATTTGGTATGACCAAAACTTAAAACCTCTTACTTCCGCAAGCCGGATCATTACGGTCGAGGTTCCCATCAATAGTTCTGTTGACGACATTTCGATCTTGCTTAAAAAAGAAGGCGTTATAAGGAATGCCCTTGCATTTAAGATTTATGTTCGAGGGCACGAGAAAGCCGAAGCCTTAAGGCATGGAGTGTATGATTTTAATTCAAGTTTTACTACACCAGAGAACATCGATATTTTAGTCAGCGGTCAAGAAGCTAGCGAGCTTTTCACTATCCCCCCTGGGCTAAGACTAGACCAAGTAAAAGCTAGGTTTATAAAGAGCGGTTTCACAGAAGCCGAAGTTGATGCTGCCCTAGAGCCTACACAGTACGAAGACCATCCGGCGCTTTTCTCAAAGCCAAAAGGAGCAAGCCTAGAAGGTTACCTATATCCTGAATCCTTCCATAGAACTTCGGCGACTACAGCCAAATCTCTAGTTGTCTTGTCGCTAGACGAGATGGCTAAGAGGCTAACACCGGATCGTATTAAAGCGTTTAGTCGGCAAGGCCTTTCGCCCCACGAAGCAATAACAATTGCTTCAATAATTGAGAAAGAGGTGCATTTGTCAGAAGATCGTTTAGTTGTCGGCCAGATTTTTTTGAAACGTCTAAAGGAAGGCATCGCCCTCGGCTCAGATGTGACTTACGAATATGCAGCAGCTGTTCACGGTGGTATTGCATGGCCAGGCCTTGAAGACCCATACAACACCAGGCTCTATACAGGTTTGCCACCAGGGCCAATCGCTAATTTTGATGAAACAGCACTAGATGGAGTCTCTAACCCTTCCAGCACCGACTACTTATTCTTCTTATCTGGCGATGACGATAAGACCTATTATGGCAAAACACTTGCCGAGCACGACAGTAATATCCGCGAGCACTGCCAAGTAAAATGTAAGTAGTGTTCTAGTCGATTCTGCACATCTCCAGTAGACTATGTGAATATGTTTGTAGACAAAGTAGAAGTAATAGTTGAAGCTGGCGATGGCGGTGACGGCAAGGTCAGTTTTCGTCATGAGAAATTTATAGATCGCGGCGGCCCTGACGGCGGCGATGGCGGTGACGGAGGTAGCATTATTGTTGTGGCCAGCAATAGCGAGAATACCCTTGCTCGCTTCCGTCACGACAAGCGTGTAGCGGCAGATCTAGGCAAGCCCGGGTCAGAACGGCGTAAACACGGCAAATCTGGAGAAGACATGGTAGTTAAAGTGCCGGTCGGTACCATAGTGACGAGAGAGGGTGGAGTTCTCGCCGACCTGACTAAAGTCGACCAGCAAGTCCTAATCGCTAAAGGCGGCAAAGGTGGATTCGGAAACGCACACTTTGTTAGTTCGACGCGCCAGGCACCACGAGTTGCTGAAAAGGGAGAGCCGGGCGAGAGCTTCCCGGCAATCTTTGAGCTTAAGAGTATCGCTGACGTCGGCATTATCGGGTTACCAAACTCCGGGAAGTCAACATTTTTAAGTGTAGTTAGTAATGCTAAACCTGAGATTGCCAACTACCCGTTCACGACACTTATTCCGAATCTAGGAGTTGCAGATATAGATAAAGCAAACTCCCTATTATTAGCCGACATCCCTGGGCTAATTGAAGGCGCTAGCGAAGGAAAGGGCTTAGGTGACGAGTTTCTGCGTCATGTTGAGCGCACCAAAGTATTACTGCATTTAATCGACGCCTACGAAGAAGACTTAGTGGGAGCCTATAAAACTATTACTGGCGAACTAGCTGCTTACTCCAAAGAATTAGGTAAGCGACCTCAGTTGGTTGTCGTAACAAAGATTGATGGTTTGGACGCTGAAATAGCCGCTGACCAAATTTCTAAATTAACAACCCTGTTACCTAAGAAGACAAAAGTTATGGCTATGTCAGCACAAAGCGGTGAGGGCGTAAAACAAGTGCTTTATGAGCTCAAAAAGCTTGTCGATGCTTCAGCTAAAAAAACTATTAAAAAAATCGAAAAGGAAGACCAAGTTGTTATAAGGCCCGATTTCGAAGCCGATGCTTGGATTGTGACTAAAACCGAAGATGGGTTTGTAGTTACCGGCCATAAAATAGAAAAATTTGCAGTCAAAACTCGTTTCGACAACGACTTCTCAATAGGGCGCATCCTAGACATCTTTAAAAAAGTTGGGATTCTGCGTGAACTAAAAAGGCAGGGCTTAAAAGATGGAGATCGCATCCAGGTCGGGAGCAACAACATCGGTAGCTTCACCTTCTAATAAATACTTAACATGTTAAGTATTTATTCGTGAATGAACAAAGAGTAAAATAACCATATGGGCCAGACGTTTTATTTTTACGATTTAGAAACCAGCGGTGTTAACTCTCGCACTAGTCGAATTATGCAGTTTGCTGGACAGCGAACAAATGATAACTTAGAACCAATCGGCGAGCCGGACGATATGCTCATAAAGCTAAGCCGCGATGTCCTACCAGAACCGGGGGCGATTCTTATTCATGGCATTACTCCACAGAGAACCCTGCAAGATGGCATCACGGAAGTTGAGTTTGTGGAGTATTTTGATGAGCATATAAAAAAGAAGGACACAATTTTTGTCGGTTTTAATAATATTCGTTTTGACGACGAGTTCATGCGTTTTCTATTTTGGCGTAACTTCCACGACCCATATGAATGGCAGTGGAAGGATGGTTGCAGCCGTTGGGACATCTTAGACATAGTTAGGATTACGAGAGCGCTACGACCCGATGGCATTAACTGGCCAGTTGATAGTGCCGGCAAGGCGTCAAACAGATTAGAGTCACTAACTACGGCAAATAAAATTGACCATGTTAATGCTCACACAGCATCGAGTGATGTTAGTGCCACAATTTCACTCACAAAACTAATCAAAGATACTAACCCAAAACTCTTTGACTTTATGCTGGGAATCCGAGACAAAAAGAAGATTCGGGCAATGGTGAATGCTGGCGAGCCGTTTGTGTATGTTAGTGGACGTTACGAAGCTCGTTTCGAGAAAATGACCGTTGCCGCCTCTGTCGCGGAACTCGAGGACGCTTCTGGTGCTGTGGTCTATGACCTAAGATATGACCCAAATACTTGGGCGAAGAAAAGCGACAAGGAGCTGTCGGATGCACTTAGTAATTGGAAGGCTGAAGCTGAAGATCGCTTACCGTTCAAAATTCTGCAGTACAATCGATGCCCATCTGTCGCGCCGATGACGGTGCTTGATGAAAAGTCAAAACAGCGACTGGGTATAAGTATCGAGAGCATTAATAAAAACATTGAAGCCTTAAAATCAAACGCCGATCTTATAAAGCGCGTTGTTGCAATATTGCAGGCACAAAAGAAGGCTTATCAAACTGGACTTTTGCCAGATGAACGAGATCCGGACGAGAGGCTGTATGATGGTTTTCTTCCTGACAGCGACAGAGAATTGTCTAGTCACCTACGCACTCTTCGAAAAGATACTATCGGTGACTTTACTCCCGAATTTCAAGATGCCAGACTTAGAGGGCTATTCCCGCTATATAAAGCTCGCAACTTCCCCAAGTCTCTAAGCTCACAAGAGCGTCAGGCCTGGGACGAGCACGTTGCAAAGCGCCTATATAATGGTGGCGATAAAAGTGCGATTGCAAACTTTGCAGTTGCGCTTCAAGAAACAGCCAACCAAAAGGGGCTAACTAGAGATAAGCAGTACCTTATTGAAGAATTGAAACTCTATGTCGAATCAATAGCACCGGCTGATTAATTAGAAATTAAGTTAACGCGTGCGTTTAGGCTATGCGACTGGAATAGCGGGTTGATAAAACGAATTAGGCTAAAAGTAATGCGTGAGTTGGCGATGGCAAGCGATAGAGCCATCATAAGCGTTAGAGACAATAGCATTGCCCAAAAAGATAGCACAATACTAGTGCCGGGGATTTTGCCTAAAACTATAAAACGGATGAGTAATGCTTCCATGAATTAACAACATACTACACCTTATTTACAGATAGTCAAGACCAGGATATTATAACTTAATGCTTACGTCTACGGATTTTAACGTCGATCCACTTCATGCGTCGGCGGTTTAATAAGAACAGCGTAGTAGCCATTGCAAAAAATACGACCGCTCCGAGACGTAGTAATTTACTATCCGAATAAACGCTTATCCAAGTAGATACCAAGACGAGTGAGATTATAAAAATATCCCACGCCCACTGCACAGAGGGCTTATTAGGAAAGAATATGTCGCTGAGCGACGCACTTCGCTCACGGACATAATGTAACAGCCGTTTAGCCCAAGGGTTGTTGATCGAAAGCAGTCCTAGGCCGGTTAAGATCAGCGGGATACCACCGGGCCCTGGCAGCGGGCCGATTAGTGGCACGGCCAAAAGGCAGGCATAGCCCGCAATGTCTGTAAGAATTCGCTTAGAGCTTAAATTTGCCATATTACCATTCTACACACAATTATATTTGATATAATCGACAATCATTGTATAATCTCCCTAACTTCATCCGTCTCGACACAAGGAGGTGGCCCGCATGGCCAATGAAGTAGTACAAGAAAAAGAGTACGAGGATTACATTCGTTGGGAAAAGTTCGCTAACGGATGGTTGTGTGGTCGTACAATGAGCACGCTGCTGATAGCCGTGATGATGTTATCGGTGGTGCCGCTTGGTAACGCGTTCGGAGTAAAGGACGATGCTTTTAGCTGGAAGATGATTGTGACAATTCTTATTGCCATATCTCCCATGTTGATACATCTGTTTTTTGTTACAGGTACGGCAGATCGCAAAGTGCGGGAACTCGGCACCAAGGTCGTCAATGATTTCTTGGGTGAAGGCTGGTTGCCGGAAGGTGCTAGTTTTTATATCTCCAGGGGAAAAGTTACGGTCGAACTGAAGTATGGGAAGGTACTCAAAAGCACAGTCCAGGAGATCGTTATGGGCAAAGGTCTTTGGAAGACAGCGAAGAGTGTCAAATTGGAGTTCGGTGACGCAATTCGTTGGCACAACGAATATCCACCCCGCTGGCAGTATTAGTATGCCTGTCAAATACGCCCCTCCTGGATTCGCAAGAATTCGGGAGGGGCGCTTTACTTTACCGTGATATTGAGCGGTCTGGCTTTTTTAGTGTTTTTTTGCTACAATCTCGCGGTCTATGAACCTGACTTATGCCTCCAGTCTGTTAAGCGAAGGCTGGTTGTAGTGAGTATGATTTGACGGTTCTCAAGACGATACTTATAGAAAATATGGAGAGGAATGAAACCGGCAAAGCATGCCGCTACAACAGTCTGAGGCTGGAGTGGAGGTGTAAGACAGGTTCACCATGAGTGATTTTATAAAAGTTCAAGGAGCGCGCGAGCACAATCTCAAAAACATTGATGTTGAGATCCCACGCGATCAACTAGTGGTTATCACCGGCCTTTCTGGGTCGGGCAAATCGTCATTAGCCTTTGACACAATTTATGCAGAAGGCCAACGCCGCTATGTCGAATCTCTCAGCTCTTATGCTAGGCAATTCTTAGGCATGATGGAAAAGCCCGATGTCGACCAAATCGATGGTCTTAGCCCAGCTATCTCGATCGATCAAAAGTCCACTAGCCGAAACCCACGAAGTACGGTGGCGACAGTGACCGAAATTTATGATTACCTTCGTTTGCTTTTTGCCCGAATCGGAATCCCGCACTGTCCGGTTTGCGGCAAAGAAGTGACTCGAACTACGGCAACTTATATCGTCGACCAAATCGCAAGCCTAAAAGAGGGCTCTAAGTTGATGGTCTTGGCGCCAATCGTTGTTGATAAAAAAGGTGAGTTTGTTCATATTCCCGAACAATACATGAAGATGGGTTTTGCTCGCGCTCGTGTTGACGGAGTTATTTATGCGCTAGATGAATTCCCAGATCTTGATAAACAAAAGAAGCACCTGATAGAAATAGTTGTTGATCGAATAGTAAATAACCCGGATTCTCTTGGTCGTCTCAGCCAATCCGTTGAGCAGGCCTTTTCGTTGGCCGATGACAAGCTAGTTATTCATAATGCCGATACTTTAGAAGATTATCAATACAGCCTGAAGTACGCCTGCATAGATCACCCAGATGTTCAGATCCCGGAACTTGAACCTCGAACGTTTAGTTTTAATAGTCCTCACGGCGCCTGCCCAACCTGCACAGGTCTCGGCTCACGACTTGAAGTCGACCCGGAACTGCTCTTAAACCGAAACCTAACAATCGCCGAAGGTGCTATCCGCCCATGGAATCGCTTCGCGATTGATGCTTGGTATATGAAGAAGATTGCTTCTGTTGCGCAGGAGAATAACTTCTCACTCGACAAGCCCGTCAAAACCTTAACTCCTGAACAGATGAAAATCTTGCTTTACGGCACGGGGAATACTAAGTTCACAGTTGAGTTATCTAAAGGTCGTCATTTCGACACGACTTACGAAGGCGTTATTCCAAATCTTGAGCGTCGTCACAAGGATACCGAAAGCGAATTCATGCGCAAAGACATTGAGAAGTTTATGGTTGAGCGACCCTGCCATATGTGTGAAGGTAAGCGTCTTAAGCCAGGGGTTTTGGCAATTACTGTTGCTGGCATGTCTATTGTCGACATCGCCGAGCTCAATATCGACGATGCTCTCGATTTCTTCAATAACAAACTAAAACTCGTTGGTGCTGATGCGCAAATTGCAGAAATGGTTTTGAAGGAAATCAAGGCCCGACTTGGTTTCTTGGACGATGTCGGTCTGCACTATCTAAACCTAGCTCGAGGTGCAACAACTCTGAGCGGCGGTGAAGCTCAACGTATTCGTTTGGCGACGCAGATTGGTTCCGGCCTAATGGGCGTGCTTTATGTTTTGGACGAACCGTCAATTGGTTTGCACCAACGCGACAACGCTCGACTTATTAAAACCCTCAAACACCTTCGCGAGCTAGGAAACACCGTGTTGGTTGTTGAGCATGACGAAGAAACTATCAGGACGGCAGACTTTTTGGTCGACATTGGCCCTGGGGCTGGTATCCATGGTGGCGAAATCATCGCCGCTGGAACACCCGCGGAAGTTGCCGCAACAAAAAACAGTATCACTGGCCAGTACCTTCGAGGCGAAGCAAAGATTGATGTCCCTAAAAAACGTCGGGCTGGTAACGGTAAGAAGCTAGTAATCCGTGGTGCTGTCGAACATAACCTCAAGAATGTTGACGCCACTGTGCCGCTCGGAATGATGATCGTGGTCAGCGGTGTTAGTGGTTCTGGTAAAAGTACGTTAATTAACGACATCTTGGCCAACGAACTATCTTCTAGCCTGCACCACTCTAGTGTTGTGCCGGGCAAGCATGACTCAATCGAAGGTGTCGAGCACCTCGACAAAGTTATTATCATCGATCAGTCACCAATTGGCCGAACCCCACGCAGCAACCCGGCGACCTACACCGGTTTATTTACGCCAATCCGCGAACTTTTTGCATCAACCCCAGAGGCTAAAATCCGTGGTTACAAATCTGGGCGCTTTAGTTTTAACGTCAAGGGTGGTCGCTGCGAAAACTGTCAGGGCGACGGCATAATCAAAATCGAGATGCATTTCTTGCCAGATGTTTATGTCACCTGCGAAGTATGTGGAGGAAATCGTTATAACCGCGAAGCCATGGAGATTCATTTTAAAGACAAAAATATCAGCGAAATATTGGGAATGACCTGCGAACAAGCCCTCGACTTCTTCAAAGCTCAGCCACAGATTTCTCGAAAACTCCAAACTCTAGTTGACGTAGGTCTAGGCTACATCGCCCTTGGCCAGCCTGCAACAACACTTAGTGGCGGCGAGGCACAGCGAGTAAAATTGGCAACCGAACTAAGCCGCCGACCAACCGGCCGAACGCTTTATATTCTGGATGAACCAACCACCGGGTTGCATATACACGACGTCAAAAAACTGCTCGAGGTTTTGCAAGCACTGGTAGACACCGGCAACAGTATGGTGATTATCGAACATAACCTCGACGTAATAAAATCGGCTGATTGGGTAATCGACATGGGGCCAGAGGGCGGCAATGCTGGTGGGCAGATTGTGGCTACCGGAACTCCCGAAACAGTCTCTAAAAACGTCAAGTCCTACACCGGCCAATACCTAAAGCAAATGTTATAGTATCGTCATGGTAGAAATATATTCACACTCTGACTTAGGTCCATATGAAATAGATGATTATCCGGCGCCACTGGATTTGAGCAACATGATTCCACCCTCTGTCCAGAGAGATGATACTGTATACGCGCCAGGTACGCACCCCATGACAGCACTTCGCAGACACCTAGGAGAAGCAGGAATGTTGCGCTCGCAGAAGCGCGAACAAGACGGTATTAACCAGGCATATGAGGATATGCAGCGATTTATATCAGAACCGCGTTTATATTAACCGCATACTTACTCTAAGTATCTTGTTTGTCGATATGTCCGACCAACCCGTTGACCGTTTCTACCGCTAGCCGGCCCATTCCTCTAGCAACTGCAAGGCTAATATTAAACGGTAAAAGTACAAGCTCTTTCCAGTCATTCTGTTCAGGGCTCATCTGTCTGTACCGTCTGAATACCCAACATAGCGATCATAGACATCATGTGCGGTAACGGATACCGGCAGGTCGCCGCTAGCTTCCATGTTACATGCATGATTATAAATAACCTCAGCTCCGAGATCGTGCTCTATTGGCACTCCTCCACCGAGACCTTCTACGATATCATTAATCACCACGTCTATACTTGCTCCCCAGTCCTTGAATATTCGCATTGGAGAGAACTCGCCTTTTTCCATAACTACATTAAAGCATAAACGATATTCAAATTGCACCTGAGTTGTTACTTACAGATCAATATTGCGGTTAAGGCCAATCAACTTCGAGACTTTTCTGGTGAGCTTATTAAAACCAGTCGCTAGCTTTAGGCGTGTATTCTTGTCTTTTAAGAGGTGATAAATTGCAGGTCCGAATGTTAAGACGGTTACTCCCAAGAATGCCGGCAATAGGTATTTGTCGATATTTGGCACCTTACTGCCCAGCCAGTAACCAAGCGTTGTAACCCCCACACCCCAGAGAGTTGCTCCGACGACGTTATAGGCCATAAACTTCTTTCTGTCCATTTTCGACGCACCGGCGACCACCGGGGCAAATGTTCGTACTATTGGTATAAACCTTGCTAGAATTATGGTTTTTCCACCATGCTTTTCATAAAACTTCTCTGATCTTGCAAGATATTCTTGTCTAAAAACTACACCATCACGCTTTTTAAAGATTCTTGGTCCAGCCCTTCGGCCGATGCTATAGCCAACATTGTCACCTAAGATCGCAAAGACTACTACGACTACCAAAAGAGTAGCCAGCGACAATTTACCCTGGGAGGCTAGAAAGCCGGCACTGAGCAAAAGAGTGTCACCGGGTAGGAAGAACCCGACCAAAAGACCGGACTCTGCAAAGATGATAAGTGCCACAGCAACTAGACCGCCACTTGTGATTAGATATTCCGGGCTCAAGCTAAATGCCAAATATTCCATTAACTGTAGTTTACAGCACTCTTGGGCTATGCTAATCATATTGTAAAATCCCTAGAATTATGTTAGAATAAGCTGTTTCACGTACCTAACTCAGGGAAGGTACCTTCACAATTAGGAAAGAGGTTCGATGGGAAAGAAATTGTTCTGGACCGCCGTTTGGTGGCTGTGGACACCGATTGTTTATCTGGTTTTTTACGGATTCTTCAATCTGGTGATGCCCGGCATGACAGAAACCCAAGGGAACGACCAAGGGATGATGGCCAATTTCTGGTCGTTTGGTGGCTTCTTCTGGATCTGGATGTTGATTGGTGCTATTGGCACCATATGTGTCTGGTGGTTAATCACAAACGATTATTCCAGCAAATGGTTTGCCTCTGATTTCGTAATAGCTGGCCTGGTCGGCTGCCTTGCCGGCTTTTCGCTAATTCAGGTTGTTAGAACCAACTGGGACAACGATAAGGACCTCGCCCGTTACTACAACCAGTCGACGGTGTTTTATACACCAGACCTGCAGCACTCACCGCAATCACTTACTCGCCTTGTTCAAGGCGCGAAAGTGGGCGATGGTCAGCGCTGCGATTTGATTGGTTCGGCTGACGTGCCGAGCTGTATCAAGCTCGGTGAGCTCCCTGCCGATGGCTGGGATCCTCGTGTTGGCTCGCTAGATGGTGCAACATTTGCTATCCAGCGTCGTTCTGGTGATGTTCAGAAGGTGAGTCTGGCGACAGAAACACTGGCATATCTGAATACCTGGAATGGTCAGCCGGCGCGATGGAGTGGCATTCTCGATGGGAATGGTTATTCCCAGTCGTTGGGTGGTGTTTCAGAGTGGACTGGCGAGGGCGATCCCGTCCAATGTCTGTTCACGGGTGACTATGCCCTCGACCGAGCTTTCGGTGGTGGTCATGGGAATGCTCTAGACAATCTGCTCGCAGAGAAGTATCCGGGTTTCCGGTGGCAGTTCAGTGATGTATGGGGTTACTGTGATGGGGATGAACCCATCGTGGTAGTTCCTGTTACTGAACAGATCTACTTCAAGGATCGGACTGTCGACGCGGCTGCCGGCATCATCATCGTTCGCGGTGATCATGGTGGTGTCAAGTTGCAGTACGAATCAACTGTCAAGCCCGGCGAGTACCCAGGGCCGGTTTATCCGGAATCTTTGGTGGCTCAACAGAGGAAGCAGTCGGAATGGGCGGCAGGGCGTAAAAACTACAACCGCGGAGGTTTTGGTTTTGAGCCAGTCACGTCAGATGTCCAAGCGGGCAATGTTTCGGAGTATTTGCTCCGCGACAGCGTCTCTGGCCGACTGGTGTGGGTTACGCCTCTTACGCTTCGTAATAGCTCTTCGGAGCTGATCGTGGCGTATTCCGTGAGCCCCGCCGACGAAGTAACTGCCGGCAATCTCAACCAACTGTCGATCTATACCCTCGCGGATGGAGATCCGCGTCGCGTGAACATCGACAACCTCGAAGCTGATGCTCGCAACTTCTTTGCCAACAACGCGGGAACGTTCATTAGCAACGGGGGCAAGTTGGTCGAATTCACTCCGGTTGATGGAAACAACTGGCGTGCCTATGGTGAGCTCAATGGGCAGGTGGTCTATCGGCTCGACATTAGTGCCGACAAGTCCATCTCTCCGAAATTGGTCAGCCTGAACAATGGGCCGGTGACTGGCGAAGAGCCAGGTAATGCCTTCTGCGGGCAACCAATTGAGCAGTTGAATCCCAGTGAGCTAACTGTTTGCCTACAGCTATTCGCCGATGAATTGGCGAAGAAACTGACAGCACAGGGTGCGCCATCTGGTGGGTAATGCCTCTAAAGGGTGTTGCCAAATAAGGTAGCTGACCTCAAATCAGTAAATCCAGGTAACTGGTACGGCGTGCAAGCTGGTTCGGGTCGAAAGACTCGAACCAGCCCACGTCTTTTTCATACCTAAAAGTACTTGACAATTAATAACATAAGTGGTATGATGATCACGCTAGATGTAATATTCTGGCGCACATTTAAATCGTACAAAGTTTAGGGGAACATGGTTCCTCTCTTGGCTGTTATGGCTGAGCCGTCGGAAATGGTCTTAAAACACTACAACCGCTGGCTCGCCAGCAGAAAAGAGAACAAGTTGAAAAGCTACTTCTACAACTGGCGGAATTGGGCAATCACGCAACTCGTCATTTCAATCTTTTACGCCGTGGTGATATACAAATGCTTCGATGTGCTTCGGTGGCTCGTGCCCTTGAAGCACAGCGGCCTCATCGGCGCTATTGGCTACTACCTCCCGGTACTTTTTCTGTTTGCCACGGGGCTAGTCCACTTGGTAAAGCTGATCCGGCTCAATGGAAAAGTTATACGGCGTTTCGGACTCGGGATAAAGAAAGGTGTCGAGCACCTCGGCACACTGAATTCCACCAAGCCCGCATAGCTTGAAGCCGGGGGTAGTGCAGTAATGCATTACCCCCGGTAACCCCATGTTCCTCATTTCCTAAACTGTGTATGATCTGAATTGAACTTTAAAATCGTACAAAGTTTAGGGGAACACGGTTCACCACCAAGTCCACTACAGCTGGTCCGCCAGTGGAAAGAAGGCAAGATGAAGAACTCTAGAAGTATCGGTTATCTCACGATCGTGTGGGTCATTCTCACGCTCATCGGACACCAACTACACTGGTCTATAGCACAAAGGAGTTGTCGTGACTGCACGTAAAGAAGGGTTCAAAGACATGCTGTCGTCAGCTGGTCTTGGCTTTATTTTGCTTGTAATCGGTGTATCAGGTGTCCTTTCTGGGCGCCAGATCGTCCACTCGGAGATTCTTGGTACTTACGTGCCAGGGAATATTCAGTCTGTGACAGGTGATCGCGGTGAGTTCATAATCGGAATCGGGGTGTTATTTGGAATGGCTGCGGTTTATTTTTTTGCCGTAAGTTTTCTATGTCGCCCAAGGCGCGATCGTTAAGCTCACAAGAGAACAGAAAAGCTGGAGGAGGAGTCCGACAAAGGACTCCTCCTCCAGGACCTCCCACCCGTGTTCCTCATTTCCTAAACTGTGTATGATAGACAATGTGAACGAAGCATTGTCAAACAAACTAAAGAACCTTCCGTCAACTCCGGGGGTTTATTTTCATAAAGACAGAACTGGCAAGATAATTTATATCGGCAAGGCCG
>JBBQBM010000007.1:0-16599 GCA_038317375.1 Saccharimonadales bacterium (SeqCode) | reverse complement strand
CGTGATAAGTACTAAGAACTAGGTGACCGGTCAACGCCGCCTGAAGTGCAGTCTTTGCCGTGTCATTGTCGCGAATTTCGCCGACCATGATAACGTCTGGGTCTAACCTCATTACGGACCTAAACTTATCAGCAAAACTTGCACCTTCTCGTGACTTAACCGGAATTTGAGTTATGCCTTCTATCTGGAACTCAACCGGATCTTCGAGCGTTATAATCTTACGCTCTGGGTTATTTAGCTCATTGAGGATGCTGTAGAGTGTAGTTGTTTTGCCGGAACCGGTAGGGCCGACTATTAGAACAAGGCCGTTTGGGTGATGAATAATGTCGTTTATCTCCTCGGCCTGCCAATCGTCAAGCCCAAGTCGGTCAAGTCTAAGACGATCTTGCTGGAAGTTAAATAATCTCAGTACTGCGTCTACACCATTAACAGCCGGAACGGTTTCGACACGGAGATTCATCACCACATCCTCGCCGGTAGCTAGCTTATAAGAACGATTGATGTGCCCCGTTTGGTCGTCTGTCGCACTCGTGCTGATATCAGCAGCGCTAGCAAGTGCCGCCAAAAGTTGTCGATACTTATCGTGGTCTAAGTTTGCTACAGGGTGCAGAACACCGTGGACTCTAAACCGAACTCTTGCCGATTTAATTGTTGTTTCGAGGTGGATGTCGCTAGCGCCGAGCTTGAAAGCCTGTTGAACTATATAAGCCAACATGTCGTCTGCCCGTACTTGTGCAAGCGTGCTAGAAATATCTGCTACCGAATGCGACTCTGTCGACGTTAGTGAAATGTCTTTGTACTCAACTGTCGCCGGAGGATCAAAGAGCTTCATATAATCGCGGTAACCGCTGTCACTTATAAGCACGAAAGACACTCGCTGGTCACCAAATCTCTGGGCAGTAGCCGTCATAGTCATTTGAGTTGTGGTGGTTGTGATACCAAAAGTTACAGTACCGTCGGTAGCCTGAATCGGCACAATCCGTTGAGCATACATCTCCGGAACACTCATATATTGTTTGAATAGCGGCTTCTCCGAAGCCCCTGAAGTATCTACATAAGACATGCCGAGCATAGCCGCACGCTTTGCGGTATTCTGTTCGTCAATTGCACGCCCATCCAGTGCCATAATTAACACTAGTATACTGTACTATCAGAAGTAAATGGAAGTCGTTCTAATTGCCCATGATATTCGCAGTACTCATAATATCGGCTCTCTGGCTAGGAGCGCCGATGGTTTTGGAGTTAAAACTATCTATTGCACGGGCTATACGCCATACATACACAGCGATAACGACGATCGACTTCCGCATGTCCGCAAAAAGACTGCCACCGATATTCATAAAACCGCTCTTGGGGCTGAGAATATGGTTGCAGTAGTGCACGCACCTAACTTGGAAATACTTGTGCGGGATTTGAAAAAACTTGGTTTTAAGATTGCAGGGCTCGAACAGTCAAAATCTTCCGTGCCTTTGAAGTCTTTTGATAAGCAGAAACGCCTCGCCCTGATACTTGGCACGGAGACAACTGGTCTATCCACAGATGTTCAGGCGCTGTGCGATAAGATATTTGAAATCCCAATGCTCGGAGAAAAGGAGTCGCTTAATGTTAGTGTAGCCGGCGCTATAGCGATGTACGAGCTAAAGCGTTCTGAGATATACTAAAGATGCTTATGGATTTATTCTCGCAAACAAAAATACACAACCATCACCGACTCGGCCACAGCTTGATGGCTAGCGGGGTGTTTTTATTTCTAATATTTTCTTTATTGTTTTCAACTATTTCCACCACCCCAGCAATTGCTTTTGGAACTTCAACAATTCTAGATTTAACAAATCAGGCTCGCAACACGAACGGGCTATCATCTTTCCAGGTTAGCGAGAGCCTAACGACTGCCGCTCAAGCAAAGGCCGATGCAATGGTTGCAAACGATTACTTTGAACATACAGCACCAGATGGAACCACCGGATGGGACTATATCGACAAGACTGGCTATATATATACATTTGCCGGAGAGAACTTAGCGGCCAGCAACCAAGACGACGTTAGCGTAGTCAACGGCTGGCTTAAATCACCTGGCCATAGAGCCAATCTACTAAATACCGAGTTTAGCGATATCGGTCTAGGGCTAGCATACAAGGACAGCTACGGTGAGTATCGAAATGTTTTTTTTATCGTAGCCCTGTACGCCGTACCGGCAGCCCCCAATAGTATTCCGCTCAGTAAGACAAATAGCAGTACCGTGGAGGGACTAGCGCAACTAGACAAAAGTAAATTTATAATCGACCGAAAACTTGGCTACATGTTTATTGGTGTTAGTGGTGCTCTCACATTCTCTGGCGTTAGCATAGAAACCAATCGAATAAAAAATCATTTTCGTAGATTAAGGAAGTAGTTTTAGACTACTGCGAAATAACGTTACCCGAGCCTACTAACTCGGCAATTTCCCGTATAGTCTCTTCATCAACAGTTACTTTAAACGGCAACTTAACGGCTTGTTTCTCAAGCAGTGGACCCATGACTAGTACTACGTCAGTTGGTCCGGACTTAGTTTCTAGCAATCTTTTCAGTGCTACTAACTTATTTTCTTCGCCAGTGTCCTCGATACGTACAAAGAGTTTAGTTGTTTTCGGAGGAACATTCACTCCATCAGTGACGGTGTTTGATTTTTTATAAAAACTCTTTGTGCTCGCCTTTAGTTCCGACTTTAGACCTACTGGTTTATATTCAACTGCTTCTTTGTGGCTAACAACGACAGCCGACTCGACCAAAATTTTAGGTTCAGTTAACACAGCTCCGTTTTTATCTACACCGCTAACTCGACCTTTTACGAACACGACATTATCTCTTTGCCATAAACCATCAGCACTGGTTTTATATACATTCGGGAAAACAACCAGCTCTGTCTCGCCGGTCATATCTTCTAGCTTTACAAAAGCCATCATTTGACCATTTTTGGTGACAATCTGCCTAATAGCAGAAATTGTTCCACCGATCTCAGCAATCTTACCTTCGTGCTCAGCCTTAATACTACCGATCGGAACTGATTTCTCACTCAAAATCAATTCGTAATCTTTTAGCGGGTGTTCGGACAAATATAAACCTAGGAGTTCCCTTTCCCACAAAAGGAACTCGTGTCTATTCACTTCTTCTGGTTCGGTTAGCACAAGTTTGGGCATAGTACTCATCCCACTAGTCTCTGTCTCGCCAAACAAATCTGCCTGAGCGCTAGCAATGTCTTTTTGTCTGCGATTGGCCACAAGCAAAATAGATTCTAGAGAGTTTAAAAGTGCGCTCCTACTACCAAAACTATCCATGGCTCCAGCTTTGATTAAACTCTCCCAATTTTTTTTATTAACTGCACGCACGCTGACTCGCTCAGCAAAATTGTTTAAGTCTGTAAAAGGGTGGTCGTCCCTAGCAACAAGAATTTCTTCGACTGCTCCCCGGCCAACGTTCTTAATAGCGTCAAGGCCAAACCGAATACTGGTTTTGTCTTTGTTTAAGATAACCGCAAACTCGTGATGCGACTGGTTAACATCCGGCGGCAATACCTCAAGACCCATGTGCTTACATTCGGTTATATCTATCGTCAATCGGTCGGTGTCATCATAATCATTAGTCATGAGTGCAGCCATAAGAGCGGCCGGATAATGAGCTTTAATATAGGCCGTTTGGTAAGCAATCAACCCGTAGCATGCGGCGTGAGATTTATTAAAACAATAGGCGGCGAAATCCTCTAGTTGTCGCCAGAGAATACCCATCATTTCTGGTTCGGCACCAACGGTCAGGACGCCACCCTGAATAAAGTCGGCTTTCATTTTTGCCATCATTTCTGGATTCTTCTTACCAATAGCTTTACGTAGAGTGTCGGCTTGTCCACCCGTAAACCCACACATATCTTTACTAATTTGCATGACCTGCTCTTGATAAACAATAATTCCATACGTGCTCTTAAGTGATGGTTCCATTGCCGCATGGGTGTATTCAATCTGCTTTTGTCCGTTCTTTCTTGCAATGAAATCATCAATCCACTGCATCGGTCCTGGACGGTACAGAGCAACCATGGCAATAATGTCGTCAAAAACTGTAGGCTTCAATTCTTTCAAGTAACGCTTCATACCCGCCGACTCCAGCTGGAATACACCGGTAGTCTCCCCATTTGCTAAAAGCGCAAAGGTTTTTTTGTCATCTAGCGGGATCTTACTAATATCGATGTCTACGCCGTAGGCTTTTTTAATAATACGAAGCGAGTTCTTTATAATCGTCAAGTTAGAGAGACCCAAAAAGTCGATTTTAAGTAACCCGATTTCCTCAACTGGATTCATAGAGTACTGTGTCGCCACTACCCCCTTTTGGGCCATTTCTAGTGGCGCATAATTAACAATATCTTCTGGCGCTACTACAACGCCGGCCGCATGTACTCCATGAGAACGTATGGTGCCTTCAAGCCTAGTAGCGAGATCAATAACCTGTTTAGCAACAGGGTCAGTGTCATAAATTTCCTTTAGCTCGGCATTATCTTGGATCGACTTGGCAAGTGGAATATGGCGGCCCTGAACCGGAGGTGGGATTAATTTTGCTAATCGATCAGCATCGGCATATGGCACCTGGAGTACTCTAGCCACATCTCGCACGGCGTTTCTTGCGAACATTTTCCCAAAGGTTACTATATTTGCAACACGCTCTGAACCGTATTTCTCACTGACATATTGAATAACTTCATCTCGCCTATCGTGTTGGATATCAATATCAATGTCAGGCATAGATATACGATCGGGGTTTAAAAAACGCTCAAATAGCAGGTCGTACTCCAACGGGTCAAGATCAGTAATATGTAGTGCGTATGCCAAAATCGAACCGGCGGCGCTACCACGACCCGGTCCAAAGACTATACCGTTGTCTTTTCCCCATTTGATAAAATCCCAGATAATCAAAAAATAATCATTAAAGTTCATATTGTTCATGACAGTCAGCTCATACACAGCTCGCTCGACTATATTTTTTGGTAATAATTTTTTAGCCTGAATAATACTTGACGTGTTAAGTATTTTTGATTCTGGTTTATAGCGCTTTATCAGCCCCTGGAAGGCTAGCTTCTCGAGATATGATTTGGCTGTATCACCCTTAGGAACATCAAACTTTGGGATTAAGATACCGCCGAGGTCTAACTTTATCTCACAACGTTCGGCTACCTTTCCGGTATTCCGGATGGCTTCTGGTAGTGTCTTTTCCCAACGAGTAATAATGTCGTTTGGATCACTAATAAATAACTTGGTGTCCTTTAGGCTAAACCTTCCTGGGTCACTTAAAAACGCACCCGTCTGAACGCATAGCAATATTTCGTGAGCTTCTTGGTCTTCTTTTCGACAATAATGGGCATCACCCGTAATAACCATTTCGATGTTTAGTTTTTCGGCAAGATCAATCAGTTTTGCATTTACTAATTTTTGCTCATCCCACTCGTGGTCCTGTATCTCAAAATAATACCTATCTCCAAATTGTTTCTTATACCAGCGAGCAATCTCTTCGGCCTTTTTAGGGTCATCGTTACGAAGGTGCTCACCTACTTCACCACCTATACAACCGCTCAAAACAATCAAGCCATCGCCATAAGTCTCTAAAAGCTGGTGGTCGATCCTTGGCTTATGATAAAAACCCTGAAGGTTGGCAATAGTCGAGAGCTTCATTAGGTTCTTGTAGCCCTGATTGTTCATGGCCAGTAGCGTCAGGTGATACCGTGAACGATCTTTACCGGGTTCTTTGTCGGTGTGTTTTCGGTTAGCTACGTATGTCTCAATCCCAACGATCGGCTTCAAATCTCTTTCGAGACAACCTTTATAAAACTCAATGGCGCCCGACATCGTGCCATGATCAGTCAAGGCAACCGAAGTCATGCCAAGTTCCTTAATACGGTCGAGCATGTCGGGTATCTTTTGGAGACCGTCTAAAACACTGTAATGGGTATGGGTATGCAGATGCACAAAATCTTTTGGAGAAATCTTTAAACTACCAGCAGCCTTCAAAGCCGTTTTTTTGCTCGCCATATCTACAGACAATTATAACAATGCCAAGGCACTATAGACGTTGTGTTTAGTACCGTTAGTTAGACAAGGAGTTCTTTAAACTGTCTACAAAATTACCGATCAGCGGAAACGAGTCAAATAGTTGCAAGAACCATAAGAGTAGAGTTATAAGTAGCGTAGCGCCGATTACTCCGCCGAAGCCTCCAACTATGCCGCGCAAGAAGGCTGGGCGATAGAAACCCTTGCCAGGCTGAATACCCTTAGCCTGAAAATCAACTAATAGTTTACCGATTTCAGCGTATTCCGCTTCGGTCCTGGTAAACTTCTCCTTCGGCATTCTACTTGTCTTTAGCTAGGGCGCCGGATAGATATTTCTTGAGGTGCGCTTTAGCCGCAGAAGCTTCTTTTAAAGCCTTGGTCAGTTCCGGGTTGCTCGCCGTCCCGTCGTGCAGTGCACTCAAGATCTCTTTCACGCCTCTTTGTGCATTCTTTGCCCTATTAACAGCCAAATCAAAATCCTTACGAACAACTCGTCCACCGGTTTTCAATTTCTGACTACCGCTGGCAATTAGTGTTTGTAATTCTGTGTGTGCGGATTTTAGTTGCTTTTCTGCGTCGCGGATGGCTTTGGTCGTTACTCTCTTAACATCTTCGCGGTTTTCTTTTCCACTCTTTGGTGCAGTCAAGATACCGGCTAAAAAACCAATAGTTGCAGCCAAAAGTGTGCCGATAGCCCACTTACGACCATTGTGATCATCTCTCGCCATACTATTTCTCCTTATTAGACTTATCGCTAGTTTTACTCTTAAAGAAGTGGAAGGCATTAGATACAATTTTTAGGGCTGCCCCGGACGCTGAACTATTCTTAAAGAATTCGCTAGCTGTCTCGACGTTATCAACGACGTTAACGGCCTTTTCGGCAACTTTTTTTAGCTGCTTCAGAATCATTATAAAAAGAATTAGTGAGACTAAAGCCAACACTAGGCAAAGTGCAAGCACGCTTGAGAGAACTATTACCAAAATCTGAAATGCATCCATATATGCTCATATTATATCACCTAAAACTTCAACCTTATCGCCATCGTCTATTCTCCCTTCGTTTTCATGGAAAGCATAGACACCTACCATTGGTTTAAGTTTCCCATTATGCTCAGCCGGCAGATTTCTATTTATAGCTTTGTATAAATCGCGCGTATCTACGTCACGAGTTCCCAAAAATTGATTTACCCCCGGGATAGGACATCTTGGAGCCCTTCTAGTTACTCTCAGAATTACCTCGCCAATTTTTATGCGTTTACCTACCCACTCATCTTCTGCAAATGGATAATTTGCGTAGACAACTATGTTTGCCCTCCACCTTGAGATGTCAATCTCTCTTAATCCCTCGTTCTGCGCGCGCACTGATATCTCGGCGGCGCTTTGTGCGCTTACAATGTGGAACGGTGAACCGCCTTGAAAAGCCGACCGTCCAAACTGACCAATCTGAGTAGTGAAATTTGGATCTGTTCCGCGCAGATGACCGCGATTTTCGTCAAACTTCACTAATCTCAAGTTACCTTCTGTCTCGAGATAATTATTAAGCCTCTGTTGAGCCTCCAGATGCTCGACCGAAAGCGCAGGGATAAACTCACCAAATTGATTCAAATCCATCGGATCGCCGATAGCCTCACTATAAATAGTTAGGTCACTTAAGCTATCACCCCGGAAGGCAAGCCTAAGATAGGCACCAACAGGACTATATTCGGCACATATCAAAGACATTCTAGGATAAGTCTTCTGGTCGATAATTTTCCCTGAGGTCGAATCAACAACGGCAAAGCGATGGTCAGCCCTGTCGCCAAACCTATCGACCACCATATATGGCCCCATGCCAGTACTAGCGATACGACTTCCCTCGCCTCCTTTTAAGGCAAAGCTATGAAGACTCTTAACACTGGCCATATCAGGAATTCTCTAGTTGCTTTTTAATCAGCTCAGCTACAACGCTAGGATTAGCCTGCCCGCCACTCTGTTTCATTACTTGGCCAACCAAGAAACCAATTGCTTTGTCCTCTCCAGACCGGACATCTTCGGCTGCTTTAGGGTTATCACTAATCACCTGCTCGATTGTTCCGATTAATTCAGACTCGTTAGAAACCTGTAGCAAATTTTTTGCCTTAGCGATATCCTCAGGGTCAGAATTAGTCAATATCATTTCAGGCAGTACGGACTTTGCGGCACTCGAACTCAAAATATCTCCGTCGACCATTGAGGCTAGCTTAACTAACTTATCTATAGCGCCCCCAACCTTTCCCCAGGTTAATTCTTCTGTAGTGACTAACCGCAAAACTTCGCCAGTTAGCCAGTTGCCGATTGTTCGAGCGGTTTTTTCGTCATGCTCAGCAACGATAAGTCGCATAATCTCAGCTGCTTCGGGCGCATCGAGCAATGTTTCGACTTGTGAATGCACTAAACCTGCTTTGGCAAACTCCTGGCGCAAATCACTTGGCAGGCTTGGCATATTTTTTTTAACCAACTCGATCGTCTCTGGGGTAATTTCAATCGGAGGTACGTCTGGTTCTGGAAAATATCGATAATCATGAGCGTCTTCTTTGCTGCGCTGTGAAAAAGTTTTTTGCTTAGCGTCGTCCCAACCTCGGGTTTCCTGAACAATCTTCTCGCCTTTTTCAAGCAGTTCTGTTTGGCGCTTTATCTCATATTCGACCGCCTTCTCTACGGCACGAAAAGAGTTTAAGTTCTTTGTTTCGCTTCTTGTACCCAAACGGCTTGGGTCGTCGCAAACACTAACATTCACGTCAAAACGCATGTTGCCATAAAACAAATCTGCTTCACTAACGCCAGCATATTTCATTAACAAATAAAGCTCTCGGGCATATGCCTTGGCATGGGCGGCGCTATGAATATCCGGGAAGGACACGATCTCTAGAAGTGGCGTTCCGGCACGGTTTAAGTCAACTAGACTATAGTCGACACCCTGCGGGTGGGTCGATTTTCCGGCATCTTCTTCAAGATGCGCTCTCTCAACACGGACGGTAACTATTTCGCCACTGGCTAGAACCGCATCGACTCGTCCATTTAAAACTATCGGTTCGTCGTATTGCGTAATCTGGTAGCCCTTTGGCAAATCGGGGTAAAAATAATGTTTGCGGTCAAACTTACTATATTCAGCAACCTCTGCATTTAGGGCTATGCCGGCGCGTATTGCGAGCCCTATGGCAGCCTCATTAAGTACCGGGAGAGTCCCGGGCAGCCCAAAACTGAGCGGCCCAGCTAAAGTGTTGGGTGCCGCCTCTCTTGCATCATTACCAACAGCGTCAAACAGCTTAGTTAGTGTTTTGAGTTGCACATGACATTCGATGCCAATAGTTGGAAAATAAGTTTTCATAATGCCCCCAATTCAGTAGTCGACGCTTTGTAAAATGAAAAATGAAAAATCCCTGATAAATGATAAATGATAAATGTTAAATACTTCATAACGCTCCCAAATCTTTTAAGGCCGACTCAAACCCTTTTAAGGCTTCGAGAGTTTTCTTGCGGTCTAGTTTAACCTCTGCTTCATGGACTAGTCGGTTCCGGAGCTTGTGCGCCTCCCAGACTCTTTGCCGTTTGCTTAGGATGTTCTTAGACGAGACTAATCTTTCGCCCATTGTTTCGCCCTTGAAGCTTCGCTTTTTTAAGGCACTGTCGAGTAGTTTGTCGGCATTAATAATTGCCAGTGCATAGGTAGCCTCGCTGTTTGCTTTTTCGACTATTCCGCGCCAGGCCTCCCGGAAAGGACCTTTTTCTAGGGCTGGCTGGTTCTTACCGACCAGTCCAAAGAGTGCAAAAAGCACAATCACAGCGGCTATAACTGCAAGCACCAAAGTCAGCATTATTTGGCTCCCTCAAATACAGCAGCGGCATCTAGTAATGCTCTATCTTGACCAAAGTCCGCAATAAGTTGCAACCCGACTGGTAAACCATTAGCCAAGCCAGCTGGAACGCTAATGGCTGGGCTACCCGTTAGGTTCGACGCTACGGTCATAATGTCGATTAAATACATCTGTAGCGGGTCGTCGATCTTCTCGCCAATTTTAAAGGCAGTCATTGGCGCTGTTGGGCCCACCAAAAAATCGACATTTTTAAAAGCATCGCTATATTCGTTAATTAGTTTTGTTCGCACTAGAGCCGCCTTTTTATAATAAGCATCATAATAACCGCTCGACAAAACATAGGTTCCGATCATAATTCGACGTTTAGCCTCGACTCCAAAACCCTCGGTTCGAGACAGAGCATAGCTGTCGTCCAGGTTCTTAGCAACTTTCGAAGAATGGCCGAACCTTTGACCGTCGTAGCGCGCCAGATTACTACTAACTTCGGCCGGACAAATGATGTAATAAATCGCAAGCGCTAGTGGCAAGCTTGGCAAACTTACCTCCACTACTTCAGCACCTAGATCTTTTAGTTTTGCAATTGCTGTTTCGACAACCTTCTTCACCTCCGGGTCGAGCCCCTCATCCATATATTCCCGAACAATACCGATCTTTTTACCTTTTAAATCGATCTTTTCAAGTTTATAACTTGGTTCTCGCTCGATGGTCGTGCCGTCAAAAGGGTCGCGACCTGCCATTACGTCTAATACTAAAGCAGCATCCTCTACGGTCTTCGTTATCGGGCCAATAACGTCAGTGCTGCTAGCCATGGCAACGACTCCATAACGCGACACAAGACCATAGGTCGGTTTGTATCCAACGGCACCGCAAAAGCTAGCCGGCAGTCTAACCGAACCGCCGGTATCTGTTCCAAGTGCAAACGGTGCCATATCAAGCATCACTGCTGCGGCCGATCCGCCAGACGACCCTCCGGGCACTCTAGTCTTGTCGTGCGGGTTAAGAGTAGTGAAGAAGTCGCTATTTTCGGTGCTACTACCATGAGCAAAGGCATCAAGGTTAGCCTTAGCAACACAGATTGCACCCTCACTTTCTAGTTTTTCAATAGCCGTGGCTTGGTATGGCGCTTCGAAACCTTTTAAGATGTTGCTTGCAGCAGTCGTGTCTGCCCCGAAAACCAAAAAGTTGTCTTTGGCGATAAACGGCACACCTGCTAAACGCCCGGCGTTTTTGCCAGACTTCACAGTTTTATCGATAGTTTCGGCGCGTTCTAAGGCTCGATTCTCTAGCGTTGAAATGATCGCCTGGAATTCTGCCTTTTCGTTGATAACACCTAGTGCTTTTTTGACGTTTTCTGCAGCAGCTGTTCTACCGGAATTCACACTGTCGGCTATGTCGGCAATCGCTCCCCAGCTCATCCAAGAACCCTCTTTACTTCAATTTGGTCATCCCGAACTTTAGGCACATTTTTTAGAAGTGACACTTTTGTTGTACCATAATCAGCTAGTTCGTCGGCTCTTTTGACAGACGAAAGTCCGTTAACCTGATAGGTTGGCTTTAGCCCATCGGTATCAGCATCTTTCAACTGCTCAACATATTCAAGAATGTTGCTAAACTCCCCGCTAAACTGTTCGAGTTCGTCATCTGTTAAGCGAAGCCTTGCCAGATCGGCCAACCTCTTAACGTCACTCTTAGAAAGTTTTGTCATTTACAGAGAGTATAACATCTACGCCACCCCTGTTGCAAAGACCTTGACTATACTACACATCTGTTGTTTAATACATATACCTCAATCCGATGTGTTTGGCGCCCAGTCAAGCACCATAGTTCTTTGAAGGGAGGTTAGCAATGACTAGCAAATATCCACACGCATGGGCAGGTTTCATCGCCTTCGCCATCGCTTGGTCACTCTGTGGCGTCATCGGCATCGGTGTCGCCATATCAAACCCCGGATGGGTTGTTTGGGCAGTTGTCACGACGCTTGTAGCGTCATTCGTCGGCTTAATTTCCTATGCCAGTAGCCGCTGGGAATGGAGGTGGACCTGAGGGATCTAGTCGAATAATTGCACAAAAAATGCCGCACAGAGAAGATTAGGCAAAGCCTTATACAATCTGAAGCTTGGCAAAAAAACGGAGTCGGCCCTTAGGGGCCACTCCAAAAAGTGTCAACAGAGTAATAGCTGTTCTGACGAGTCCTTACCTGTACGGACGAAACACTTATCAACAAAGAATAAGCACCCCTCATATCTTGACAAATAGTCTTGCTTATGCTATACTTTGCTAGTAGGATCAATCCTGATTCTATCCTTGCAGCAATCCTGCATGATCTTTGACAGAGGAGAAATTGTGAACTTGATCACAGTCAAGCTCTTAGTCGCATTCCTTTTCGCCGGGCATATTGCTGTAGGCATCGCAGACTGGGGTACGAATTTTTCTGCCTACTGCTTTGGTGTCGCTGGCTTCTTGTTGTTCGCCGGGATAATCGCAATCGGCGACGAAATCATTGCCACGATTAAAGCAAAGGAATGATGTTTTGAGAAGATCAGCGGGGGTTCGTCCATTTGGACAAGTTTGGAGCGTCGCTCCTAAAACTACCCCGCTCACCCCAATTCACAAACTCCTCTGTCTCTCACCATAGATTTTATCCGCTAACCAGCGGATTAAGCCTGCGGTGAGGGTCGAGACATAAATATTTCTCCCCTTTGTATTTTTGACAGAGTAAATCACCCACAAAAAACCCACAACTACAACCATAGGAGTACAAACTATGTATATATTCTTGTTGCTGATAGCAATCTATGTCGCATTAGGCGCCGTAATTGGCTACCGATACTTCAACGGCTCGCCGCGCACTCGACCGAAATTTACATTTTGCACAAGAGTGCTTGTGTCGGTTCTCATCGCCGTGTTCTGGCCACTACTTGCGCTTCTCTGGGGCTCAGGAGAAATTATCTTCTGGTTACATGACAAACTCGGCTAGAAGTTGAGGTCCGTACGGTTTCCGAGGTGATAACATCGTACTTTTTTGTACGATTGCTCTGTCCCTCACCAGAATTTTCAAACTATTGAAGCTTCTGGTGAGGGTCGAGACATTTGTCTCTCCTCAAGCATCTTGACAGCGTGAGAACCTTTCAAAAGGCGAAGCTTGATTTAGCCACCTTGCTCATATTTTTATATGGGTGGCGTGGCTAGATCAATATTCCCTACCGAAAGGATTAGCCAATTACTATGACAACCGTCAAAGAAAACCGTTCACGAGCCTGGCTCGCAGGAATCGCAGCATTCGTCTTCATCCTGTTCGCCTTCGGTCATCAGACCGATATCAACCAGGACCTCCAAGTAAAGATCGACCAGCTGCAAAGCTCGGTTGATCAGAACAGTGACGACATCCTCGCAATCCGGACGCATCAACAGGTGGCTCCAATGCCACCCGTCTACAACGACCCGACGATGATGCCGCCTTACTACGAAGACCCAATGATGCCGACGTACACCGCCTGCGATTCGTTGAACGACGAGCTGACTTACCTCAACTCGATGAACGTTCCCGAAGGCCTTATCGTCATCGGCGGCGACTGCCAAACCACGGACATGTATAGCGGCATTTGGCCACACTACGGCTACCCAGGCAACCCGGGTGATGCGTGGACCTATCAAGCACCCGAAAACGTCGACTATGACGTTTACGGAACCGCTGATATCCCGTTAGATACAAGTGTTGTCCCTAGTGGACAACACCCGTTCTACCCTAAGGCCGCGACAATCGAAGACATGGTTCCTGGAACATTGGTCTGCCGTATGGTGGGCGATGTCAGCCAGGGAGTCTTTGTTGTCACTTCCACCGGCGCATACCTCACAAACGGTATGTTCGGCGGTAGGGGCTACGGCACAACATCTTCACCGATGATGTACTGGACAGACGGAAGTAGTTACCCCAGCGACCTGATGTACGATGGAGTCATTCCATCGTTTGACGGAACCTGGTCCACAAACTGGCTCAAGGTCGCCAGCGAAACAGGTGGTTGTTAGCCCTTTTGGCTAACAAAAGTGATTTGGCAACGTTTTTTCTCACGCTGTCACTTCACCATAGATTTTAAAGTCTTAAAGTCTGCGGTGAGGATGAGATATGTATTATTTCTCCTCATGTATTTTGACAGCGTGAGAACCTTTCTTGGCGAGGGACAGATTTAGCCACACTGCTCATAGTGATGTGAGTAGCGTGGCTAAATTTACAAACCCGAACCAACCTGAAAGGATTAGCCACCACCATGAATCGCACCAAGAAAAAGAAGACCATTGCATTTTCGCTTGCGTGCCTTCTCCCGCTCTTTACAGTTGCCTGCAACGGCAGTGGGAAGACACTTAAAGACAACATCAAGTACGACGACGTAGTTGTTATCTACTTCGATAGTCCTGACGAAACTCCTACACGGGTATCCGTTACTGCTTGCAACCCTTTCAATCGGGAGATAGGAGACGAGTTCGTAAGTTGGATTCTTTCACCCGATCCAGACTTTGAATCGTCAGAGCAATACTTCAGTCGGCGCATTGAGGCAAGTCCTCATCTTCGACCAGAGTGGGTACTTTTCGCCCTGGAGTTGCAACAAGATCCGCGTTTCGGCGATATATTTTTCACCGAAGAAGCGGTCGATATTTCCTTGGGTTACCAAAAGGTCGTAGTTAAAGCGGACGCAGTCGACATCTCGACAAAAGTCGTGAAACTACTAGAGACATGGGACCCCTGCAACTAAGAGATCATGGGAGTAAGGGAAGTGGCAATGTTTTATTCTCACGCTGTCACTTCACCAGAATTTTCAAATTATTGAAGCTTCTGGTGAAGTGCAAGAATACTAAAGCTTAGCCCGAATTTCTTCAATTAAGTCGCGAAGTTCGGCGGCTTTTTCGAATTCTAAGTTAGCAGCCGCCAGGTCCATTTGGCCGGTAAGTTCTCGAATAAGATGGCCATATTCTTCTTTTGGTATCTTACGAAGATCAAGTTTTTTCTTTGGCTCAATTGGCGATACGCGCTCGATCCCTTTGCCAACTTGCTTTGAAATACTAGTCGGTGTAATACCGTGCTTTTTATTATAAGTTTCTTGAATTTTGCGACGACGATTGGTTTCGTCTATTGCTTTTTCCATAGAACCGGTAATGCGATCGGCGTACATAATTACACGGCCTTCTTTGTGCCGAGCTGCGCGACCGACGGTTTGGATGAGAGCCTGCACCGAACGGAGGAAGCCTTCCTTATCGGCATCTAAAATCGCTACTAAGCTAACTTCAGGTAGATCTAGGCCTTCGCGGAGTAGGTTGATGCCTACGAGTACGTCATAAACGCCCAGGCGCAGATCGCGCAAGATATCAGTACGATCGAGCGTATCAACGTCGCTGTGAAGGTATTGGACTTTAATGTTTAGCTCGCTCAAATACTCTGTTAAATCTTCGCTCATCCGCTTGGTTAGTGTCGTCACTAAGACGCGCTGGCCTTTTTTAACCGTCTCGCGAATTTCGGCGATTAAATCGTCGACCTGGCCTTCAACTGGGCGAACCTCGATAATCGGGTCGACTAATCCGGTCGGTCTAATAACTTGCTCTACTGGCGCGCCGCTACGCTCCAGCTCATATTGTGCCGGTGTGGCCGAAACGTAAGTAACCTTGTCGATATGTCTGTCGAATTCTGCGAAAGTGAGCGGCCGGTTGTCTAGTGCGCTCGGCAGTCTAAAGCCGTGCTCAACCAAGACCTCTTTGCGAGCTCGATCGCCATTATACATACCGCGTACCTGAGGAATGGTCATGTGCGACTCGTCAATAAATAGTAGGTAGTCGTCCGGGAAATAATCAAGTAGCGTAGCTGGCTGCTCGCCTTCTTCACGGTTAGTTAGGTAACGTGAATAGTTTTCTATGCCCTTAACAAAACCAGTCTCTTCGAGCATCTCTAAATCAAAGTCAGTCCGTTGCTTTAACCTTTGAGCTTCTAGTAGTTTACCCTGTTTATTGAAGCCGGCGAGGCGGTCTTCGAGTTCCGACCTTATGTGAACCATTGCCTCCTTAAGCTTCTCGGCGGGCGTTACATAATGGCTTCCAGGAAAAATCCTATAATTTTCAAGCTTTGCTTCAATCTCGCCCGTTAACGGATTGATCTTAGTGATTCGATCGACAATATCACCAAAAAAATCGAACCTGTAGGCCGTGTCTTCACCGGCTGGAAAAACGTCAACAACGTCACCGCGTACCCTAAAAGTACTACGATAAAAATCTATGTCGTTACGCTTGTATTGAATATCGCTGAGTTGTCGTAAGAACTTGTCGCGAACACGCTTTTCGCCTTTGACGACATTAATCGACAAGCCGGCATAGTCTTCGACAGAACCAATACCATATATGCAGCTTACTGATGCAACTATCAAGACGTCGCGCCTAGACAACAGCGCATCCGTGGCGGCGTGTCTTAGGCGGTCAATTTCTTCATTAATTTGACTGTCTTTTTCTATAAAAGTGTCCGACCGAGCGATATAAGCCTCTGGTTGGTAATAATCGAAATAACTTACAAAATAATGCACTGCATTGTTGGGGAAGAATTCTTGGAACTCGTTATAGAGCTGAGCTGCCAGGGTTTTGTTGTGCGCAAGTATCAAGGTCGGCTTTTGAAGTTGAGCCACGACATTCGCCATGGTAAAAGTTTTCCCAGAACCAGTAACTCCGAGCAA
>JBBQBM010000006.1:0-17303 GCA_038317375.1 Saccharimonadales bacterium (SeqCode) | reverse complement strand
TAAGAGAACTCCGAAGGTAGAATTATTTTGTAGCCCTAAAAACTTTTCGGCTAAAATTAGATGTCCGGAGCTAGATACGGGGATGAATTCTGTTATCCCCTGCACACCTCCTAGTACTAAAGAATCGATAATTGTCATTATTACAGATACTAACAGACTGTTGGTTGTAGTACTAGCTGAACACATTTGTTATTCATCGATTACCCCTGTAAATATATAGATGCGGTATCATAAATAGGCTATACTGATATGCAGAGTGAACTATAAACAAGCCATACTACAATACCTAGAATACCTAGAAATAGAGAGGGGCCGTTCGGATAAGACCATCGCTAATTATCACCACTACCTCGACAGGCTGAGCGACTTTGCCGGAGATATTACGACCGAGGATATCGACTCCGAACTTATTAGAAAGTGGCGGCTGTGGTTAAACCGTTTGGCCTCAGGCCGAGGCCAAGACCTTAGCCGCGCTACGCAAAATTATCATCTTATAGCTCTTCGCAACTTCTTACGGTGGTGCTTGCGGCGTGATATCCCCACATTAGCACCAGATAAGATTGAGCTGGCAAAAGTGGCTAAGAAGGAAGTGAACTTCTTAAGTTCTGAGGATGTTGAAAGACTTATCAACACCCCGGATGCGAGTAGCCCCTCGGGGCTTCGAGATAAAGCGATGCTGGAACTACTCTTTTCTTCTGGCCTGCGGGTCTCTGAACTTGTTGGCCTTAACCGTGAACATATTAACCTCAAGCGACGGGAATTCTCGGTTCGAGGCAAAGGGCAAAAGGATCGAGCGATATTCGTTAGCGAACAAGCGGCCAGTTGCCTCGAAAAGTACTTAATGGGGCGCACCGACAGCCTGCCACCCCTATTTCTGAGCGCTAGTGCAAATCATACAATTAGCAGAGACGGGAACTTTAAACGTCTAACTGCAAGGAGTGTTCAACGAATCATCCAGAAATACGCCCTGCTTGCCGGGATCACTAAACACGTTTCGCCACACACACTAAGGCATAGCTTCGCGACCGATCTACTAATGAACGGAGCAGATATAAGAAGCGTTCAGACACTCCTTGGACATAGCAGCATATCGACTACTCAGATTTATACGCACATCACCGACCCACACCTAAAGGCTGTGCACGAGAAGTTCCACCACAAAGGGTCGTCATGAAACCCGCGCCAGATAAGACTGCTCTTTAGCTGAGCTAAAGACACCCCTCATCTTCTTGGCCACTTTTGGCTTGCCTAGTCCAATACTCACTTCACTGTAGTAATATACGGCCCGTTCTGTGTTTTCTTGTCGCACCAAAACTGTCTCAAGCGCAGGCTCCATGTCGACACCTTTGGCAACTAAAAAGCTTAATGAGGGTCGCCTAAAACTGCGGGTAAGTATCAGGTTCTTAAGGTTGATAGCTTGGAACGCACGATAATATCGAAGGGGTGTCCGTCGTAGTGTCAACCGGATTTGAGAGAAGGCGTTTGCATAGATCACCGCCAATCTCTAATACTGAGCCTGGAAGGCTGGCGCTGGACCTAATAGGGTTATAGATTTTAATGCGCTTAGTGACGTCATTGGCACGACCCGTTGAATCGATTAGAACCTGTGCGCCAACTAATGGTAATCGGACACCAGAACCATCCTTCGCTTCGATAGTTATGTGGACAGGGTCATAAATCGCTTTTAGTCTAATATAATACTTCTGATTCGTCAGACCGGTTATCGAGACCTTGCACTGTCTCGGCCAGTTGTTAGGCGCACCCGTGTTCGCACTTGCGCATCCTCCTGTAAGAATCTGACCATTTGAAGTAGTACCATTGGCCGATTGGTTAGAACTACTAGAGGTCGGGAAGCCCAAAACATAGATTGTGTTATTAGCGATTGTTGTTCTGTCTGTACCTGTCGCCGGAAAAGGAATTAACTGGATTACTAAAACGCCCGGTCTCTCGTTAACCCAGCCAGCATCTGTAGTGAATGACCCGGCTGCGGTGTCTAGGGCTGGAAATTCCGGTATCGCCACAGCAGAGTCGTTCTCCCAATAAATATCTATAGATGCAATGTTGGTCGCCGAGATTGGGAAGACAGTTGACTCGGTTTCACCCACCACGTCGTCGATCTGAGACGGTGACTGATCGACAAATACGCAGGTTCTAATGGTACTAGAGGAGGCGTCTAAAGTACCGCTTATTCCTGTTGGATTAATCTTTGCTTGTTCGATTGCGCTGCAGTCAAGTACATCGGTAGTTAAAGTCTTGTCGAGAATTGCCTTGGCAGCATCGTTTATACCTGTTTCGGCGGCATAAAACGCTTGGGTAGCGAGTTGCTTATCTAGCGCTTGGCGTTGCTCGCGCCTCGATAGAGTTGCGAAAGACAGTGTCATGAGCGAAATAATTATCATTAGAAGCATACATATAACTAACGACGCCATTCCCTGTTGATTCTTTTTTAACATCATTCTTATTCTACCTTAACTCTTCTTAGTAATGTCGAATTTAGCTCACTTGTTGCACAAAACTGCGAGCCGGAAATACCGCTTTTGCAATTTGCAGATCCGTAAACGGCTGGTAAATCAGTTGAAGCGGAAGAGTATTCAAGAATATCGGTATCCCCTAGAGCTAGTCGTATATTAAGGCTCCAAATATATGGATCAGTCGTGCTTCTAATTATCGAAAGTTTTAGAATTCTCATGTTTCTAATTCCTAACTCTGTCGCATCGTCAAACCAAGTACTACTGAAAGTGCATGCGCCACTATATGCTTTACGCTTTAAAACCGTATCAACACCACTGTCGCCCAGTTTTCTGTTCATTATTGCCCGGTAGCTATTATCTCCAACACAGAATATCAGAGGGGTGCTGGGATCGCCCCCAGAAATAGTATCTGGAATAGGTATCGCACTGCCAAATTGAATCTGTTGCGAGAACTCGTCCAGCAAGTTTCTTGTTAGGTCCTGGACCTGCGATGTAGTTACACCTTTAAAATATAACTGGCCTATTCTTGTAACTACCTGGACGCAAATCATAAGCACGACCGTAAAAACCATCGTAGCAATAAGAACCTCAAGGATTGTAAACCCACTACTTAGGTGCTTTTTCACTGGTATACCCTATAGTACATCTTAATTTCGTCAAATCCGGGATACCCCGTGACAGAATTTGAACCAGTAATATTCTCCCAGAGCACTCTGATTTGATGAGTCCCTGTTAAGGGGTTACGGGTAATGCTAGCTACGTAACGGTTCGAGGATCGACAGCCACTTGGATCGTCAGCATCACTCGATATATCGGTTATTTGCAGCACATCAAGCGTGGAGGATATGCAGAAAGATGCATTGTCTTGATAAATATTTGCCGTAGGATTGCTAAGATTCAAGTATTTCAGTCGCTCTATTTGGGCTCTGGCGACTTCTGTAGCCTCACCACGTTCCTGCGACGCCCTAGAGGCCTTCAAAGACCTATCAACAGCCACATACGCACCAGCAAGGACTATTGACGTAATAGCAATAGCTAAAAGCACTTCTACTATTGTGTCGCCCCTGGTTCTTCTGTTTATTAAACGCATGATACCCCACTCAAGTCTACATTATAATCGAGCCGTAGGCTGCCCTGAATTCCATCTCCAATAGTAATTGTAGCAGTTTGGTTGGTAGCATCACTCTTAAAGCACAAAACAACCGTTGTACTACCGGTTAAGAATTTGTTATTTAGAGTGAGGGTATCGTCAGCTGCGGCTATAACATTCGCTTGGGTCATAATCCCAGACATTACGGACCATACGTCAGCAACCGCCACAGATGTTACACCAGAACTCGACTGGCCGTTGAGCGAAACCCCACGAAAATTCTTATAAAACAAACCTACCGCCCGACCGCCGTCACTACCGTCAGAGCGCACAATTCTAATCCCGGCCGGCAGGGTTAGGCTAGTCGTGGCGTCGATGTTAGAGATTCCTGGAACAATTGTGACATTGTCGGTATTCTTTGAATCTATTACCACCGGCTTCAATTCTAAGAAATTTGCCACATCGCTAGAGCTTGGGCCGTTATAATTAAGGCGCCGACCGGCCATCGAATATACAAAACCATCGGAGGCTGAGTTGTTGGTTCCTATTTGTATTATCTTGCCTACAAACAAGCAGTCTTTTCGAGCCCCCGTTGTATCGCCCAAGCTGGCATCATAACTAAGCTGCGGTGCGGCATTATTTGAGCCAGCCACACAGGTCAACCCTGGGGTTGTGGGGAAATATCCGGTATTAACATCGTTCATAATATCGGAGATGCTTGAATTTATATCTTGCATACCCTGAGAAAATTGTATGCGATTTTGGCGATCGGTTATAGAACCTATGACAGCTACAAAAATGACGGCAGTCACCCCTAGTACCATCATGGTTTCGATTATTGTAAAACCACCCCTGTTACCCATGGTTAAAGTATAACACAAGCACTTCGCGTAAGAGTACTAGTACCAAAGCTGGTTTGTGAGGTCCCAGAGCCGGAGCCCCCAAATCATAACAACGGCTACCCCACCTATTAGCATTGGCCCGAAAGGTAACTTAGTGCCCATCTTAGCCTGCTTGGTTATTAGCAAGTAAGCCGCAATCAAGCTTCCAACAACAGACGCTACGGTTAAGACCAACCATGGCAATATTGGGTCGAGTAGTAGCAAACCGTAGGCATAGCCTAACTTTACATCACCGCCGCCAATGTATCTGCCCTTGGAGCCAAAGAATAGTAGGTGGAACAAGGCTCCTCCAACCACCATAGACAATAGTCCAAGCCGTAAAACCTCAAAATCAAAATTGCGAGTAACAAAAATTATTAAAGTTTGTATGAGTGCTAGGCCCAGTAGCGAATAGGTTAGTTTGTCTGGGAGTATCATCCATTTTAGGTCATACAAAAACATCGCCGCAAGCAATACGACTGCAATTAGCCAAATTATTAGTCTTGTCCAACCTTCGCCATCAAATCCATAAGGCCAAAAGGCGTAGCTGGCGGCAAACACCAAAGCAGTAGCAATCTCAGTGATTGGGCTGTCTTTAATCGGCTTCTTGCAATAACGGCACCTACCTTTTAGCGCGAGCCAGCTAAATACTGGAACGAGGTCTTTGGGCGCAAGCATATGCTTACAGTGCGTGCAAATACTTCTCTCGCTAACCCAGTTTTTTTTCTTTTTGAGACGCCAAACAAATGCGTTCACAAAGCTACCAAATACCAGCCCGATAATAAATATAAGAGCTATAATCATTAACAATATCCTAGCATGAAAATAGAGCTGGGGTCGACCAGCTCTATTTTAAGTTCAATGTCGGGAGATTAGCTTTCTTGGCAGGCAACCAAAAGTCCAGCCGAGTCTTCGATTGCGTACAGAAGAGCTGTCTGTCGAGCACCTCCTGCAGGAGTTACCGATGAGCCGGTAGCTGAAGTACATTTAGCGCTTAGTCGTAAGACGCTAGTGGTAGCGGTCGGGACTGATACACCAGCCTGGGCTTCGATAGTTAATACCGTAACATTAGTGAATTTACCGTTTTTAAACACCTTTTCTGCATCAGTCCCTGCGCCTGACGACACAGACGCTACCGGCAATTTACCGCTGTTATTGTTAACGAATTCGTTGAGCGCACCTAGCATACCTGCCGCCTCAGTCTTAGCCTGAGTGTTACGAGCGTTACGCTGTAGTGCTGGTACCGCCAAGAAGACAATTAGCATGATAAGCCCAGCGATGGCTAGAACAATTAAAACTTCGATTATCGTGAAACCTTTACTTTGACCTGATTTTTTTACAAACATTATTGCCCACCTCTTATTTTATATTCTTATGCTTATATAATACGGTCTATGGTCAAGTAAATGCAAGCACATTTTGAGCTAGCCACCGAAGCCAGACTGGCCGGCTAGGCCATAAACCGGCAAGAGTACTGCTGCAACGATAACTAAAGCTACTACCCCTAGGATGATCATCATAGCTGGTTCAATAATCGATGATACTGTTTTGATTTGTTGATCGACTTCTTTCTCATAATATTCTGCGACTTTATCGAGCATAGCCTCTAATGAACCAGACTGTTCTCCAATATGGATCATTTTCGGAACAAGATCAAGAAAGTTAGGATCATTCTCAATGGAATCTGATAAGGCCTTACCGCCCTTTACTTTCTCGATGGCAGCTTTTAAGGAAGCCTCTATATAGACGTTATCGACAGCTTCTGCTGTAATTTCGAGGGTCTGTAGTAGTGGCACGCCACTGGCAACAAGAGTGTGCCCTGCGCGAGCAAATCGTGCCATGTATAGCTTCATGAATAGCTGCCCTACAGCCGGAGATTTCATCTTCAGCTTGTCGAAGAATCGCTTCCCGCCTTTCGTCCGAACCCAGCGGGTAGATGTGAGGAATGCGAATCCTACGATAGATATAACTAACCACCAGAAATCGATAACGAAATTCGAAGCCTTCAACAAAATTCGTGTAATCAGCGGCAACTCTGCGCCTTTTATGCCGTCATACAAAACTTGAACTTGTGGAAGTACCTTTACGAGCATAAAACCAACGACTAAAACCATGACCAGTAATACAACCGCAGGGTAAATCATTGCCCCACGGACCTTTGAGTTTATATCTGCGTCTTTTTCTTGCTGAATTGCCAATCTTTCAAGAGCCTTGTCGAGTGTCCCAGAGGCCTCACCTGAAGCAACTAGGCTACAGAAAATTGCATTAAAAACTCTGGGGTTCTTCGCTAGCGAGTCAGAAAGCTTATTGCCGGCTTCTACATCTGAGATTACTTGCGTTATAACGGCTTGTAGTGGCTTACTTTTAGTCTGGCTCTGAACGCTTCTCAGGCTTTGGACCAGAGGCAATCCGGCATTTATAAGCGTCGATAACTGTCTCGAAAATATTATTTTCTCTTTTGTCTTAACACGGTTACGAAACTTCGCTAGAAAGTTAGTCTTATCTTCCTTCTGGTCTATATCGATTGGCGAATAACCTAGTTTTTGGATAAGTTGAGCAGCCGATCGCTTACTGTCGGCTTGAACCTCGGCCTTTATTTTTTGGCCGGTCTTTGGGTCGCGAGCGGTATAGCTAAAGGTCAACATTGCATCAGCCTCGCATTAGCCTATCCATCTCTTCGATGTCTACAGCAAAGTTTCGCGCCTCGTCGTACGAAACGGTTCCGGCATGTATTAGATCAACCAGAACTTTGTCCATTGATTGCATACCGTGCTCTGTCCCCGTCTGGATAACAGCATCTAGCTGATGTGTTTTGCCCTCCCGAATGATGTTTCGCACAGCAGGGGTAGCCACTAATATCTCAGCGGCGGCGGTGCGACCGCCACCAACGGCAGGAATAAGCCGCTGTGAACAAATCGCCATCAAGATATTGCTTAGCTGAGAACGTATTTGTGGTTGCTGGTGTGGTGGAAAAACATCGACCATACGATCGATGCTTTGAGCTGCACTGTTGGTGTGTAGCGTGGCGAAGACCAGATGCCCAGTCTCGGCGATTGTTATTGCCGCGGCGATTGTCTCAAGGTCACGCATTTCTCCGATTAACACAACGTCCGGGTCTTGTCGAAGCGCACTCCGAAGCGCTGCCGAGAAAGAGAAAGTATCATAATGAACTTCGCGTTGAACGATTACTGATTTCTGGCTTTTGTGGGTGAACTCGATCGGATCCTCAATAGTAATAATGTGCGATGAACGCTCGGTGTTTATCTTATTTACTATTGAAGCAAGCGTCGTGGATTTACCCGAACCAGTTGGCCCCGTTACGAGTACCAAGCCTCTAGGATATTCAGCAAACTTATTAATAACTGGAGGCAAACCAAGTTGCTCAATATTCATTATTTCGTTAGGTATGAGTCTCAGTGCGCAGGCAATATTGCCACGCTCATGAAAGGCGTTAACCCTAAAGCGCCCTAAATCTCCAAAGGCAAAACTGAAGTCAAATTCTTTGTCTTTTATGAGTATGGCCTTTTGATCTTCGTCCAAGATCGAAAATACCAATGCCTCGACGGATTCTTCAGTTAAAGGTTCTGAGCCGCTAACAGGCTTTAATGAGCCGTCTACCCTAAGCATCGGCTGCAAGCCAACCTGTATGTGCAAATCTGAAGCTTTAGACTTTATAACTTCTTCGAGTAGTGTCTCTATCCTTACTTGTGCGCTCATGTATGTGTCCCCGTCCCCTTAAATTTTATGCATTATCGATTGCGGCCACTCTGTTAACTTCTTGTAGACTAGTTTGACCAGCGAGTGCCTTAAGATAACCGTCTTGCCGCATAGTCACCATACCCTCTGCGATCGCTGCTTTCTGAATTGTTCCACTCGTCGAACGTTTGACTATTAGGTCTTGGATAGCATTACTAACAGTAAAAACCTCGTAAAGCCCCAAGCGACCCTTAAACCCACCGGGATTTGTCGAATTTTCTTTTCCCTTAAATAAAGTATAAGCGTTTTCGTGGTTAAGTGGCAAGTCGCTATATCCAAAATCGGCAGCAAACTCTTTTTTTTGCGAGCTCTCTGCGGGAAGGATGTTAGCTAGCGTTTCGTGTATTTCCTTCGTTTCAACGGTGTCGGATTGGTATTTTTCTCGATCGTCAGTTAGGCGACGTACAAGCCTCTGGCCAATTACGGTATGTACGGTGCTGGCAATTAAGAAAGGCTCGATACCCATATCTAGTAGTCTAGGCAAAATCCCAGCTGCGGAATTAGTGTGTAATGTCGAGAAAACCAGATGCCCCGTTAGAGCGGCCTGAACGGCAAGTGTGGCAGTTTCTTTGTCGCGGATCTCTCCGACCATCACGCAGTCTGGATCTTGTCGAAGTATTGACCTAAGCCCAGAAGCAAACGTTAGGCCGACGTCGGCATTGACCTGAATCTGGTTAATGCCTTCCATTTTGTATTCGACAGGGTCTTCAAGCGTAACTATATTAGTCGTGTCACTCTTGATTTCTTGTAACAACGCATACATAGACGTAGTTTTGCCAGAGCCAGTTGGGCCACTAGTTAGTATCATGCCATTTGGGCGCTTGACGCTTTCTTTTATCGTTCGTAGCGCCCTACCGACATAACCCATATCCTCAAGATGAAGACTAGTACCGGTCTTATCTAATAAACGAATAACAACCTGTTCGCCCCAAACAACTGGCGATATGGCTATACGCAAATCGATTGCCTTAGACCCTATTCGCATAGTAAATTGGCCATCTTGAGGGATTCTGTGTTCGTCAATCTTTAGGCTCGCCAAGATCTTTATGCGGGAAACTAGCGGCGCTTCTGTACTTTTTGGGAGCTTCATAATCTCACGAAGCACGCCATCAACTCGACAACGAATTTTTAGCTCATTTTCTAGTGGCTCTATATGGATATCGCTTGCTCGGTTATTAGCAGCATAATCCAAAATAGCTGTTAGGGCTTTGCTAATCGGCGAATCTTGAACGATGGTTTGTATATTCTTCTCGTTTTCAACCAGAATTTGTTTAGTGTCGCCCACCCCATCGTCACTTTTATTGCCACCAAGAACACCTGCTAGATCTTTTTCAATATTAGACCCGTACTGGCCTAGAACCGACCGGATACCTTGCTCGCTAGCTAGATAAACCTTTAGGGGGCGCCCAATTTTTGTGCTCAGAAAGTCAACCGCCTGAACGTTGTCAGCATCTAACATCGCTACTACCAGGCGATTCTGCATCACTCCAAGCGGTACGGCCATATATCTTTCAGCTATGTCTTGCGGTAACAGAGATAGAACTTGAAGATCAATCTTCGCATCCAGAAGATTAACGTATGGTACTTTTATCGCGCTAGCGATACTTTTCGTTAGTTCTTCGTCCGATATATGCTTTTCACTAACTAAGATATTTAGCAACGGTTTGTTTAAAGATTCGGCTTTCTTTTTTAGCTCTCCGAGATCTACAGTCTCGAGCAGCCCTCGAGCGATAAGATCCTCTTCCACTTGTTTCTGGGTGGCTGCCATTAGAACACTCATAATTTAATCAGCCGACTATCGTCCATTAAACGGAGTGGTGTTGCTATCTTCACCAATTTTAATTTCTTGAGTAGGATTTAGCGAATCGTTATTGAAATATTTTGAGTTTGGCAGTGGAAAGTCAGAACTAATTGGGGTGACGACCTCTACTCTAAGTAGTTTTGTATGACTGCCTCCAAACAACAAGCTCGCAACTGCAAATGTCAGAACACCAGATATGAGTACAACCGTCCCGATTATTTCCCAATCCTTTGCCTTCATTTAACCTCCTGCAGCGGAATCTCTAGATTTTTTTCTGGTTGATAGAATGTGACGGCAGAGATTGTGAAGCTCATGGAGTCAGCGCTGGCAGACGCCGTGATATCAAGTCGTGAGATCTTAAAGGGGCGGATAGAAATCCGAAGATTATTTATTAGTGATTGTAGGCTGGCGTAGGAACCCTTTGCGGCTATCGTGAAGGGTATTTCAACCGGAGCCGGAGTCGTACTGTTTTGTTCGGCCGTTGCTTCATTATCTGACCCTGTTATGTTGACATCGGTGAATCCACCAGTAACCAATAGTTTTTCGAGTGATGTTGCCAATGCTGGGAAATCATACTTGCTGGGTAGAGCATCAAGCACTATTTTTGAGTTGCTATCACTCGTCCCTATGACGGATTCTGATGCATCATCGAAGTTTTTATAAGCAGCTAGTAGGCTATCTACAGCAGCGATATTCGCCTTCAGCTGTTTTTGAACTTTGTTACGCTGGCTAATTACCTTAGCTTGATAATTCATTCTTTTCACGAGAGTAATCCCTATCACCGTCGAGAAACTCAAAACTGCACCAGCTATCGCCAGCATTACGAGCATCTTAGTATTGCTCTTTGATATAAGCCCGTGCTGAATGGAAGTTTTTTCACTCATGGCGACTCTCCTCCTAACGGCGTAGAATTCTCCTTAAAAAAATCTGCCGGACGCTCAGTTTCAGATCTTGTAGAAGTAATTTGTGGAACAGTTAGTTTAATATTGGTCTCACTACTAGCGAAGATCGCTGGCTCATAGTTGAGTGTAATGGAAAAACTTGCGCCTAAGTTGTCGATGCTATAAGAGCTTAGTACGACTGCAGAAAAGGCCTTCGTGCCGGATACGACCGCAGAACCTTTGTCGCTATTTGAGACTGTCGTGAACTTAAGAGTATCCACATACTTGTTGACCTCTTCCAGTGATGGCGCTTGGCCTGTGATTGCTATAGTCGGTGTAGCAAAATCAACAGCAATAGTCGCTACAGTTATCTTACTTGGCGTGGTTTGCGCTAGATAACCGAAAACCCGAGACACTTCTGGTTTCTGTCCATGAAGATCGTCGATAGAACTTAGTTGGTTCTGGACTGTTAATACTTTATCGATATCAGCTTGAGAGCGCAGATCGTTTGCGCTAGCCTTAATATCTCGATCAAGATTCTTGAGGCTAGTGGTTTGCCAAACAAGAACTACAGTTGCGAGGATTGCCACTAAACCAAGAGACCCTACAACCACAAGGGTGGCGACCAATACCACGATGCGTTTGGTCCGCTTAGCGGCAATTAGCTCAACCTTTACATTTGGTAAAAGATTAAACTGAATCATTTCTCTGCCCTCTCAGCTAGCCCAGCGGCAACTCCAAACTGGCTTGATAAACCAAGAAGCTCGTTCTGCTTGTCAACGGGGACTGAAACATTACGCCATGCGTTACCGATCTCTACCGCCAGTCCGAATTTATTGGCAATGTAAAGCGGAAACTCTGGCAACGAAGAAGCGCCGCCGGTTACAATAATTCTCTCGAGCTTTATGCCGGGGTATCGGGCTTGAAAGAACTTGATGGACTTATCGATTTCTGTAACTAGAATATCGACCGTGTTTATAATTGCATTATAGATCTGCCCCTCGAGTTTGTCTTTGCCTAGACCAAACTTATAAACAAATTGTTCGGCTTGAGACTTCTCGATGTTTAGATTTTGCATTGCCGCTTGAACAATAGCATCGGTTCCTGTGGAGATGGCGCGGATTAGTCGTGGTGCATCCTTCATAACAATAACTAAGTCTGTTGATCTTGCGCCGACATCAAGCACCATTAGTGGCGCCGTCATATCAACCGGAATAATGGCACGGGCAACAGCCATACTGTCAGGTTCAAAAGCGACAACATTCAGCCCAATACCCTCGAGCATATCGAGACGAGATTCGACGAAACTATTTGACACGCTAGATAACAAGACTTCGACTTTGTTTGGCGAGCTGGGTGAATCGCCTATCATCGCCCAATCTATTTTGCTCTCTGCCATAGGTGTTGGGATCAAAGCGTCAGCTTGGTACTTGATGGTACTTGCCAGCTCTTCAGGTGACAGTTTGTCTATATCTACGATCGTCGTGAATACTTTGTTCGATGGCAAACCGACGGCCACATTGTTAGTAGAAACAGCAGACTTATCTACAAAATCTTTAATAATCGCAGCTAACTTCTGTTGATCGGTTTTTAAATCACTGGATGTTAGCTTCTCGTCAATTGGGGTATGTGCGTAGCGGAGGAGAGGCTTAATCCTGCCCGTCCCCTTAAGCTGCACTATACGCAGCGCTGATGTGCCGATGTCCAGACCAAAAAAATCCGAGACACCAGATACTAAGCCCATGACTAGATTTTATCATAAGCATCATCTTAAACCGCATATTATTATGCCAATAGTTACTAAAGTAGTGGCGGCAGACTGGTGATACTGTCGTAGAGTTCCGTGGCAGTATCGTCAACCTTGAAGGCTGGATTTGCAATAAATAACTCTGGCATGCCGTTGAAGACTTCGGCAATATATATAGAGGAGGATGTCTCATTTGCCACTGCTTGGTTGAGCGTGCTATTTGTACGTAGGAGTTTAAGAGTCCTGGCAACAACTGATCCATTGAAGGTTAGTTTTGTCTGGCAGGTATCATACAACTCGGTCGAAGCAGGGATAGTAGTAGTAGAGGTCGCGCAAGTATAGATACCCCCGCCACTCCCATCATCTTGTGGTTGTGCAATGTATAAACCGTCTAGGGTTGTAACACTAGGGGCTATCATGATATTTCCCTTAACGACCAGTGCGAAGAATGGGATGTCCGAGACGTTGTTGTAGCTAGTAGCGAGTGTAATGTTATTAGCTATATAAACGTCACCGGTGACATAAACAACCAGCTTCCCACCTGCTGCTAAGATGGTTGGGGCTGAGCCGTTTAACGTCCCACCACTCCAGTCGACTTGGTCATTTACGGCGGCTGAGTCAAGAGACCCGATCGTCTCCGGACCACTCACTGTAGGCATAGTTGCATTTCTGGTAGTCGTGTAGTAATCCGTGATGCAGCTCGTGCCACCAATACCACCGCCATACGTTCCAGAAGCAGCATTGTTAGCAAACGTCAGTGCTTTGTAGTTTGGCGTAGCCGGTTGCCGGCCACCAGAGCTATAGAAGGTTGTAGCAACTGAAGATAGGGCTTTTAGATCGTATTGCGTTGATGCGCCATGGAAACTAGGAGTGTTACTAGCAAATGCCGAAACTTGGCCTGATGCAGGTGCGATACAGGTTGTCGTACCGTTATTAAATCCTGCACCAACCGTCAAACCGCCTCCAAAAACTTTGAAGTAGGGTTTACGGACTACTGGTACGTACGGCAAAGGGATGCTGCCTCCAGTACAGTCTATCGGAGCGTAGGGTGCCCCATTCACAGTTCCGCTCATTAGGCTTGTTACTGTGTAGTTACCTGGTGTATTCATAAGTATAGGGCTGCCTATAGCCACAGACGAATAGGTTGTGTTCCCGGCAACCGGTGTCGGACTTATTGTATTAACATTAGGTGCGAAGCTAGTTACTGTAACGGTAGTTGTTGCACTAAACGTAGCAGCGCCGCCAACATAGCTTATGGTTACCCTTGGCTGGTAGGTTTCTCCTGGTTCGATGGCTAAGATTGAGTTAAGACTACAAGCAACAGCGCCGACATTTAAGGTTGTCGAACAATTCGCCGTAGCTCCCACAGAATTTGTAACGGTGCCGGTATAAGTCTTAGTCGATACTCCTGGGTACACAGGTTTTGAACCCGAAGCGACCGGAGACAGAGGGCCAACTCCTTGATCAACGGTCAAAGATGTGGCGTTAGCCGACGACCAAGAAAGTGTCGATGGGTCGCCCGGACCTACCAGAGCCGGGCTTACCGACAAACTACAGGTTGGAGGTGGAGGTGGTGACGGGCAACTGTAATAATAAACCGCCGGCCCGACTTGCGTACCAGTTTGAGCGTCAGCGGCCCAGATAGAAATCGAATAAGTCGCACCATTTCTTGGTGGATACCAAGGCCCATGACCATAACTCCCATTAGGTTTATAAATCCAGCCAGTATCCCCAATGTTTTGGATAGACAGGTAGTACCCTGGCGTACCCCCATCATCGTCTCTAACGGTAGCAGTAAAGGTCAACGCTCCGGTTGTAGCACTGCAATTGATATCAGTGACCCATGCTAAGGCCTGCGAGTTGGGTTGGGGTACGTTAAAGGTCCTCGAGCACTGCGCCTCATTAACTACATTGCTGCCACTACCAACATAACTGAATCTCCCGTAGACTGTCTTGCTACCACCCGAAGAATAGGTATGGTAATAATAGGTGTTCCAAGATGTGATATACGGAACCCATGGAGAATATACACCGTCCCAACCATTTATAAGAGACGAAACATTATTTTGAGTAATATACATTATGGCATAGATACTCAGCGGTCCATTATCATAAACATAGACAGTACATGAAGCGCTGTAGCCGCCTGCTTTGGCCTTCTGTGGACTATGTATGGCCCCGAGCATTATGGCAAAGGCAAAGCCGAGCAATATAGCGCCGAATATATACAAATACACTCTTTTTAGTTGCAAGCTAAGCATAAACTTCATTATATACTGAATTGCTCCATCTTATTTCAATACTTTTGACTTTTTTATTGATTTTACAAAGTCTAGAAGCATCCAAGCGAACCCGCCAACGCTCAAGTATTCTCCGTATAGACTATATATAGTGCGCCGCTTGTTTAGGCTTACCGAAAGTTCAGTTGTGCCGGTTGTGTCTCTAAAAAAAAGCTGCTTGCCGTTCACGTCAAACCCAAAAGATGGACCGCTATTTGCCGATTGCAAGAATGTTCTGGCGTTAGCGATAGCCATGAATCTCGCCATAGATTTGTGCTGCCAACTATAAATCTTGGCCCTGTTGAATATTTCGAGGGCGGCAGAGTTAGTGAAGATATTTGCACCATTTTTAGCAAGTAGGCGATAATCTTCTGGTGCGATAATGCTCGAGCATATCCCTGCCCCAATTTTAAAGTCGTTATATTCTAATAACATCTGTTTTGGCACTTCTTTTGCAACCGAGACCGCCCGTGATGCCTGAAAATTATCGATAACATCGTTCGCCTTTACTGCCTTCAGTAGCGCAATCGCGGCATACGGTAAGTACTCACCGCCGGGTATAAAGCGACTCTTTTTGATTTTATGGACAAAGTCCTTTGAAGTATCAACAGCTACAAGCTGGTTCGTGATTTCGTCTGGTCCGAAGTCAAGACGCGAACCGATAAAGAAGTATGCAACTGGATTAGAGGTTCTTAGCCGGGCGTTAGATATCAATACATCGTCATCCAGTCCGTTAAAGGCATATTCTGGGAAGACGACCAAGCTACCTTCTGCGGGCATGATAGAATCCCGCAATTTATCATTCGGGCTATGTTCGGACACCACCACTGCTTTGGCTACCGGACCGCTCGGGGTTTTATATATTCCCCAGGCATAGAATGTAGCAATGGCAATAATCGAGACTGTCGGAACAAAATACTTTCGCAAATCTCGTACTACCCCTAACATCAAGATCATAAAGAACACTCCAGACAAACCATAAAACCCAACAATCCGCGACAAATAACCCAGTGGCGTCCAGATTGCGATATGACTAAGTGTGGTGAAAGGAAGGATGTTGTCGAATCTGCTACCGACGCCGTACCAAACTATGCACCCCCCCCAAGCAACTAATAGTTCGGTAGCCGCCCACCACATGACCAGCTTAATTGGCGCGGTCCAGCCATTACCTACTTTTAGACCCCCAAGTAGATGTTTTAATACTTTTGTATAAATAGTCGCGCTCAAAAAAGCCGCTACTAGCAGTACTATAGCTTCCATGGCTTGGCCTGCGGTGCTAGTTGACGATAAAGCGGCAATATCGATTTGCAGCACCCACGACCAACAAAACGCACTATAGGCGAGAAACCCGAGGAATATCCGATGCCTACTCACAAACAGCACAAGTCTTTTATATGTCTGCTTGAATATACCCACAAAGATATAATACCGTACACGCTAATATCTATAACTAGGTTCGAGGTTTTACGTTAAATTGTATTTTTGCACTTCACCAGAAGCTTCAATAGCTTAAAAATTCTGGTGAAGTGACAGCGTGATATTGATCTGCCACTCCGGTATTGCACTTCGGTATTACTTACTGGCAGGGACCGAGGGCCACATGGGGACCTTTAACCCAGGTTCCGACAGGGGAAGTGATTACTCCCGAATCGGGGGCCGGCAGCCACTTAATCTGACCATCGGCCGTCTTTACATGAATGGCAAGATATGTGAATAGATCCTGCAGAGAAATGATCCCAGTCTTGTCGACGGTGACGGTGACGTCACCTTGCTCGGTTCCGTAGAAGCAAACCTCGCTCGCAGCATCGAGCTCCATGATCTCACGAAACGTCAAACCACCATTGGGGTTTGCAGCATCGAGAGGGTAGGTGCCGTCATCAGGGATATCCGCGATGAAGTAACCATCGGAGTCATATTCCCCAACAACGATCTCGTAAGTCAGGTCGACCGCTTCGGTCGTTGTTGTTGCCTTGACGGTCGGCGGCGTTGTAGCCGGCGTAGTCGTGGCAGGACTTGTGATCGCGACGGTTGTCGCTGCATGAGTTGGCTTTGTGGTTGTTTCGGACTTGCTGTCGCTTCCCTGGCAAGACGCCAGTGCAGCAAGCATTGCCGGAACAGTCGCCAAAGCGAACATCTTTCGGGTAAAGGTTTTCATGTGGCTTCTACCTCCTGTTGTTGTTGAATAAGCCGCGCTACTCACACGGAAATATGAGTACTGTGGCTAATTCAACTCTAGAAAGGTAGGGTTATCACGCTGTCAAATTACATAGGGAGACAAATATCTCAACCTACGTGAGTTATTTTATCATATATGATAATCTATGTCAATTACCTTGCAAAGTATAGTCCTGCCTTTGTTACATCTGTTAGAATATGACTTATGAGTTTATCGATCGG
>JBBQBM010000005.1:0-18593 GCA_038317375.1 Saccharimonadales bacterium (SeqCode) | reverse complement strand
GTGTGCCGTACTCAGGCAGACGCTACCCATAGAGTTGCTTATTTATGGGCCTTGTTGAGCATTCATTTGCCTAAGTCCTGAGAATGAGTTGCTCATTTTTAACATAACAACTATAGAGAATACAAACAAACAGGGGTGTCTACAAAAAAGAAGTGGCTAGTTTCGCTAGCCACTTTTCTAATTAAAAGTAATATTCTCGCCGAAGATATTCTTAAGCCTAGCCCTAATCGCCCCGTCGTGTCGCCCAAGGTCCTTCCCTATTACCGAGACTTTCTTGCCGGCAAGATAGGCTTTCCGAAGTTTAGTGTCATCGAGTTTCGGCCAAGGTTTATAGGCATTCGGATATTTCTGCCGCATTTTTTCAACTTTCTCGCCCCAGTTAGAAGTTTTTGCAACAGTCTTAGGCGCGGGCGGGTTTGCTTTCCGATGTTTCTCGGCTTTTTCCCAGTCCTTAAAAAGCTTAGTGTTTTTGTCGATAGCACTCAAGCTACGTTCTCGAAGCTCACTATCTATCTGTTTCGCCAGTGGTGAGACTCTAAGCGCCATGCCGTTAAGGCCGTCTAGGACTAGGGTCTTTAGGCTCTTAACGCGACTAAGCGAAACATAGCCCATCCCCTCAACAAACGCCCGCCGCAAGTCAACCTGAGCGCCATCAAGTGTCATTCCCTGGCTTTTATGGACAGTGATGGCCCACGCCAATCGTAAAGGTAGCTGAGTCAGCATGGCCCGGCGCTTATCCCCATCGTTTAGCTCCCAGGTCTCAGGCTTTAGGCTTATTTCTCGCCCAGTATTTAGCATGACCTTTGGGTAACTAGTTGCCGAATCAAAACTGGTCACTACACCTAATGAGCCGTTTACATATTTTTTGTCTGGTGAGTTCTTGATACACATAACGTGAGCCCCGACTTTCAGTCTCAAAGTCTCGGGTGCCAGGCAGGACTTCTTCAATTGGTCAACATAACGTTTCGAACCAGCGGTTTGCATCTCGAACTCGTGAGTCTTGCCTTCGAGCCGATACAAATGTTCTAGGTTAATCTCTTCAACATCGGCATTTGTTGTGAGTAGCTTTGTCTTTGCAGAAAATGGATCAGAAAATGACCCAGACCTGGCCTGGAGCGCTGCCAATTGCCTGCCACTCAAAAAACCCGCCCGGATACCGTTTAATATTTCGGCGTAAGCATTGTCGTCAGCCTGCCTATATTGCTGGAGTAGGTAGCAAACAGTAAAGTGGTCGGTCGCCCAAACCTTAGAGGACGTAATGAAGCTGCCCTCCCTTGTATCCGAACGGTTGATCGGTGGCAACTGGAAGAAGTCACCTGACAAAATTACCTGTAGCCCTCCAAAAGGCTCATCGACTTCCCTAACCTTGCGGGCAATCTCCTCGACCATGTCGAGCCTAAAATCGTGCAACATGCTGATCTCGTCAATAATCAATACATCAGCCTTAGCAATTGTGTCGCGGCGGCTCTTACCTAGCTTTTCGAAAAAATATCTATGCAACTCGTCTTCAACACCAATCCCCGACCATGAGTGAATAGTCGAACCATTTAGGTGTGTCGCGGCTAGCCCGGTCGTGGCCGTTACAGCGACTGATTTTCCATTAGCCCTCGAGCGCTTTATGAAATCGTTTAACACATATGTTTTGCCGGTTCCTGCGGCTCCGGTCAGCAGAACTGATTTGCCGGATTCTAAAATAGCCATAACCTGAGCCTGCGTCATTACCCCGCCCTAACTTTAATTTGTATTTTTCTTAGAGTTGCCGCGGTTAAAAGTCCGGTAGGCTAGGTTGCGCCGCATCAAGTCTAGGCGCACTATGTGGTCTTCAAATTCTTTGAGTAGACTCGAAAACTGCCAGTTAGGAGTCATTATATGAAGTAGCCTTTTTTCTGCAATTAAGTACTCTGCTAAGCTGAAGAAGTCTCCATCCCCAGACACTATAATTGCTTTGTTGTAGTCTGGTAATTCCTTCATCGCATAGAGCACTAGGTCGGCGTCTATATTCCCTTTAACTGTTTTCTTCTCTGGTTCTAAGATCTTTTGTTCTTTCGTCCGCTTGTCGTCACCTTCCTTGCTATGAGATTCAACTGTCGGTTTAAGGACTATAAGGTAGCCAAGATCGTGCATTTGCTCGTACAAGAACTCATTTTCTTGCATATAGCCTATAAACATAAAGGCCTTAGTGACTCCGTATTCCTGAGCCAGCATTTCGCGGAATTTCCGCCAGTCGAGCTTCCAGCCCATTTTCTGAATCCCAAGGTTCAGGTTTTGACTATCAATAAAAGCGTAGTTACCTTTTTGTGACATATATATTCTTCAGAAAGATGTTATTTTAGCCAGCCGATAACAAGCCCCATACCAAGTAATGTTGCAAGTTGATTAGCGGCGTTAATGACAGTCAGCTTGGTTGGTCGCTGTTCAAAGGCATCGTGGGTCATGAAAGCCGTTAGCTGGAAACCTGCCCACATCCAAAAAGCCGTGCTAAGTGCCGCTTGCATCCACGAATAATCCGTAAAGAAATGTGCCGACAAGAATGTCACATAAGCCAAAACATATGCTTGAAGTAGTGCTGCGGGCACCATTTTGACGAACGGCTTGAAGCCACCGTCCTTCATCTTTTTATCGTCCATGCCGACAAGCTTCATCCAAACTCGTCCAAAAACCGGCTTAGCATACCAAAAAGACCCGACAATCATGCTCGCTACAAAAGCACCGAGTACCGCCCACATGTTTACTTCTACGTTCATCTTCCCCTCCTTATAAAAAGTAACTTTATATGAATCCATTATGCTCTGTTGACTCTTAAAAATCTAGGCACATTAATTTTGCATATATTTGCAAACTCTATAACATATTGATATATAATCCCTGAAAGACTAATGAGTGAAAGAAACTACCAGCGTCTAAGGAAAAAAGGTGTAACCGGACCGCATACTTCCACGTGCTTTATAGCTGCTTTTGACCGAATAACTCCACCGGCACAAGTCGATCCCCTTACCTATCTTCTCTACAACGGCTATGCAGAAGTTCACGATCGGGTACCAAAAAAACTAAGGAACGATTTTTTCGTCCAGATAATGGATAAACTAGCGCCGGACTTGGGTTTGGATACTCACAAGGACTTTGATTATGAAAATGTAAAAACTGCTCGTCAGTTAGGTCACCTAGTCAAGGCATGTTTCAAGCGCGAAATAAGAATGGTGTTTGATATACACATCCCCAACCCAGGAATGGACGTGACCGAAGACGATACTCACGGTGTTGGATTAATACCCGTCAGCCTAGAACCAGCTCGTTTTATTCTACGGAGCACCTATGTCCCAAGAGGGTTTGGTGGAGTAATTGCACCTACCGAGCTATTTGATTTATTGGCCCATCAGGATCCAAAGACCGACCCATACATGAAAAAATATCCCTTCAATGACGCAAATGTCACAACCTTCCCGATCTACAGACCTCCCGAAGCAAGCTAAAGATTTTTGACCTCTCGGTTATTAATCGACTACAATATTATTTATGGCATACCTGCATGAAGTTTCTTTCGACTGGAGCGACGAACAATTGGTTGGTCTACGTCATTACCGAGAATCAAGAACGCCGGGAGGTGTCGTAGTTCTAACAGAACTCGCTAGGACATTACCGATGTTTAGTTGGTCGCTGGAAACAGAGCGACAAAGTGGGCTGATCATGCCATCAACCGATATCGTCATGCAAGCAAACCTCGAGAGAGACGAAGAATTTGCTCCATCTATATTTTCTTGCCAATGACGAGAAGAAATTGTCAGCACTGGCCTCGCCGCCTGGAAGCTATTCTTAACTCAGGCGGGTGTTGTCACCGATGCCCAACTATCTCTGGCGGAGAACCGCGCCGGCACCAGCGACGATAGTTCGGAGATGGAGTTTAAGGACTACGATGCGTTCCCGGACGAGATCGAAAGCCTAGAGTCATTATTAGTTGCTATTAAGCGTCAGATGAATAAAGCGACTTCACCCGCCGCACCTGGCCTGTACTTATAAAATGGTCTTATAGTTCGCTAATCTTGACGCGTACTTGTTTGGTCGTGTCTCGGTCTCGGACAGTGACCGCGTCGTCTTCTAAAGTATCAAAATCAATAGTGATACATTTCGGCACGCCGATTTCGTCGGCTCGGCGGTAACGCTTCCCTACATTGGCATTGTCGTCCCAAAGCACCGCACCGTACTTTTTCTTTACAGCAGCGTAAACTTCGCGCGCCTTCTTGACGAGTTCTGGCTTGTTCTTGACTAGCGGGCTAACGACGTACTTCACTGGGGCCAATGCTTCGGGCAAGCTCAGGTAGCTACGCGACTCGCCGTTAACTTCGTCCTCTTTGTAACAAGCCGTCATTACGGCCAAGATTGTTCGGTCGACTCCAAAAGTCGGCTCAATAACATGTGGCACAAATGGTTGCCCGCCCTCTTTTGGCGTGTATTGCAATTTTTTGCCAGACGATTTCTCATGATTCTTTAGATCAAAATCAGTTCGATAGGCTAAGCCATAGAGTTCGCTTTTACCAAACGGAAAATCAAATTCGAAGTCGATTGTCTTCTTGCTGTAATGTGCTCGGTCACCTTCTGGCACATCAAGTTCGTGAACCATGTCTTTCGGTAACCCAATTGCTTCGAACCATTTATAAAACTCGGCTTTCCACTTTTCGAACTCTGCCTCCCAATCCTTTTCTTCAACAAAATACTCAATCTCCATCTGCTCGAACTCTCGGCCGCGAAAGACAAAATCACGTGGGCTAATCTCGTTTCGAAAAGCCTTCCCGACCTGCGCCATGCCAAACGGAAAATCCGGATAAATCGAATCAACGACATTCTTAAAGTTTGTGAATATCCCCTGCGCTGTTTCAGGCCGCAAATAACTAGTGCTTGATTCGTCCTCGACCGGCCCAACAGAAGTCTTAAACATCATATTGAACTGCCGCGGCTCACTGAATTTGCCAATCTTGCCGCAGTTCGGGCACTTGTCGTCTTTAATATGGTCTGCGCGCAAACGTGTTTTGCACTCACTGCACTCAACCAGTGGGTCGTTAAACCCAGTCGCGTGCCCACTTGCCTGCCAGACTTTTTGGTTCATAAGAATCGCCGCATCAACGCCAAACATGTCATCGCGGTCTTCAACAAACATCTTCCACCACAAGTTAGTGATGTTTCGTTTTAGGACGACGCCTAGCGGGCCATAGTCCCAGGTCCCGGCAAGCCCGCCATAAATTTCCGAACCTTGGAAAATAAACCCTCGGCGCTTACATAAACTAACGATGTCTTCCATAGATGCCATATTAATGAACATTATAGTAACTTACTGCTCGAAATGCTAACTACGCCAATCACGCCAAGCCAAGACTGCCCTACGAGCAGCTTTATCAGCACGGGCTTTCTTCTCTGATTCTAACTCTCGAACCGTCCATATTTCGTAATACTCAGGGTCAAAGTCGGACTCTAGGTTCCGTAAATGTTTATACAAAGAGTGGAATGCCGTACCTAGCCCTGCCAGTATAACTGTGGACACACCCGCGGCAACAACCCACACCCAAGGATCCTCTAGGGCACTATGGCCAACAATCTGTGGCTCTTCTTCAACTATTACTTCCTGGCAGATGCCGATATGGCCAACTTCTTGTACACATCTATCTATGTCTTTGATTGTATTCGCCGTTTCAAAGTTGGCAGGAATAGGCCCCATTGTTAAGGCCGCAAGACTTATTGCTGGTCGCCCTATAACACTAAGTAACTTCCCCATCTATACCGTAATTATACATCTAATCAAATAGCCGCCCCAATAAGGGACGGCTATTTTTGCGAATGCATAATTCTTAGGCAGCTTTTCGAGGTTCTGATTTTTGTTCGTAAAGATCACTAAGTTCATCTCCAGACAATGGAGCGATAGATTTCACTTCTGCATCAAGTTCAGCATTTTCGTCGGGAGTAAAAACAGAATCAACAAAACCATCTCGTTCAGTATATGTAGCATTAAGAACTTCATTCTCAAACCCAATGCGGGTCAATCCATCAGGAGCATCAGACCCCTTGATACTAGCTTCGTGAGCTCTATAAGTTCCATAAGGATCATGTTCGACTACCCCAGCTGCATGCTTGCCAACTTTACCGTGGAATCGTTCGGTTCGCTTTTTTCCTAAAGCTGCGGCTAGAGTTCTGCTACTGTTCCATGCTTGTTCCGACGCTATATCAGCGTCAAGTTCTACACCAGGAGTCAGCACTTGGTTCTGTGCGACTAGAAAAGTCTTAAATCCCGGGTCGGTTAATTGAGCGCGCGTTGGTTGATTTGGGTTTTTCATATTGTTTGTTTTATTTAATACTTTCGTATTGTAGCAAACATTAGCGCTTTTGTCAAGTATATATAATTTGCTACTTCTTAATATGCAGATAATACTCCGCTAGTCGGCTTAAAATCTGAGCCGCAGCCGCCAAAGCATCTTTGGTACCACCTACCTTGTCTATCTGGGCTGGTGTATGTTTTTGGAGCAAACGAAGTAGTTTAATAACATCCGTCGAAAACCCTTCAGACTGCGACAGCTGGAATCTACCGGCGCTAAAGTCGAATAAATAATTTTCGTTTTCCTTTAGTGGTTCGCCGTTCGTGTCGACCCTTAGCTCCGGAGTGTAGCCTGTAATATCTAAAAGCCTGGTATAAAACCAGCACTTAGTAAGCTCAGCATCAAGAGATTTAACATTTAAGAACCTAAATGCCATGGAGATTAAGGAATAATAGTTCTCTTCATAATTATCTTCGGTTACGGCGTCTACTATTCCCAAGAAATCATAACCAGCGCTTGTCCTGGTTAGGTCGCTAACGATATTGTCGTAGTGTGTTTTTAGGCGAGTCGAAATAATAGTATCGATCTCGCCCCTACCTTTTATCAAGGTTAGATCGCTTTCACTAAATAACTCAATGCCGCCAGCAAGCCTACTCTTCTCTCGGCGCACCCCTTTGGCGATACCCCTAACCTTCCCATGCTTAGGCGTCAGGAATGTAATTATGCGATCGGCCTCGCCATAATTTAGTCGTTTTATGACAATGCCAGTGGTTATATATTGATTCATCTTTTAGGCAACCGTCTGCTGGAGTGCAGCCAGAGAAGTTTCTGGTTTATAAAGATACTCGCTAACGCCTAAGTGACGCCACGATACCTTCATCCGTTCGAACAGGCTTGGTCGTAATATTGAAAGAACAATGATGTTTATATCCGTCCAGTCGCTGTAGCTGGCAAACTCATATAAAAACTCTAGGCCATTATGATTTGGCATATCGATTTCTAGAAGAATAGTGTTGGGCCTGTGCTTTTCAATTGCGAACAGCGCTTCTTGGGCAGTCTGGGCGCACAAAGTTTGGTGCCCTACTTTCTCAAGCGCCGATTGGTATAACCGAGCTAGGGTAATGTCCGGCTCAACAATTAAGATCTTTGTCATATTAGTAAGTTTAGTTGAGCGCTAGGTGTTAGAATTGTCGCGAAGCCGTGTTGATGAGCCGAAATAGCGGTTCGAAGCCGGAGGCCGAGTATCGATAATAGCTTATCGGCGATATATAACTCAGTGACAGGGCTGGCCGAGACTAGTGATGCTGGGCGCCTTGATGCTCCAAACAATTTCCGCATTTGGCTTAGATCTCTCGCGCATAGGTTTACGTCTGAGCTGTAGGCTCCAAACCTAACTTCGTTACTACGGCTACTGGTCGACAAAATAATACTCGAGGCTCGGTCGCCACTAGCCATGTTCAAGATACTCTTAACCATATTTTCGTATGCCCGTAGCAACGTAAATCGATGTGCTAGGATCGGTCGATTTCCTATAAATTTAGATTGAATGCTGATGTTCTTAGCTCGGGCTAGCGACGCTAAAGAATGCGCAATATCGTCGCTTAAAACCCCGATATTAACCGGCGACAAATCTAGTTTTGAGCTGTTGCGACTAAGCTCGCGGACATAGCTGATATCGTCGAGTAACTGGATAGACGAGCTGGTGATTAAATCAAGCTGGCTGATATCACCCGCTTCAACCATAAGCTTAATAGTTAGGAGTGGAGATCGCAGCTGCTCGACAATACTATCAAGCAGGCCATCATTAATAAAATCCGGCGTTTGCACCGTATTTGCTACCTCCACTTACGCTAACTAAACTAGTATACAGCCCAAAGTAAGGAATTTGGAATTTGGAATTTCTTAAGGGGAGAATGAAAGGTTTTTAAGAATCTCATTAAAATCGGCGTTATATGTATCGCTCTCTGTCCAGATTTTGAGTGTTTTGTCACGAAGCGGTATAAGAACAACACTGCCTGTGCGCTTAGTAGTTATTTGTCCATCTATCCTAGACCCGAGAACCGAGTTAACTAGTTCGGCACGAAAAGGTGCAACCGTGACAGTGGCCTTTTTTGTAGAACCCTCATATTGTTTTAGCAGGCTCGCATAGTCTGATGCTACAACCTGAAACCGTAGGGCAAATGCCGTATCTGAGGTAAGTCCCGGCACATACCCAGGGTGAGCATATCCGTCCACCGATGTTCCGCTAGTAGATTTTATATCTACATATAACTCCCAAGTCTTGGGGTAAACAACTTTAAGGCTACCGAATTCACTCGGCCCATTGAAAGTCTCGAAAGGTTGCTTCTCTTTTTCTATAAAATCGGCTACATCAGCTTTTTTTTGTTCATTTTTCGCTACTGCAACCGCACTAGCAGATTTCTTATCACTGTTAGACTTATAATCCGCACGGCTCATGTATGCCCAGATGCCAAATACTAAACTACCAATTAGTAGGAGCACGAAGACTCCTATAAGTGCAGCGCTACGAATAGAACCGTCGTCGTTAGTATGTTTAAGCATAAGCCTATCTTACCACCACACGCCCTAGAGTGGAACTTCTAGTACTCATATAGGAAGATTCCATCTTTTTTGCGTAGATACTTCTTGCCGGGAACTTCAAAGGCAAAACTTGCTAGTTTGGTTCCCTTAGCCGAAGTGCGAAGTTTTTCGTCTAGCCTTTTCATGAAATGACTCGACGAAAATATAAAGATCCCGTCGCATTTCGTAAAATCTGCGCGCCAATAATCTTGTAGTTTGACCGTGACCAGTCTGCGATATTTCCTTGTTCTGATATAGGCCAATAAGAAAAGCAAGATATTGAGTTCGTAGCCGATGACGCGTATCCCCTTTTTAGCTGCCGCAAGCGCCACCCGACCATCGCCGGCCCCTAGGTCATATAGAACCTGCCCGCGTTTCAGATCCAGTAGTTCTAACGCTACTTGTATTTGCGTTTTTTTTGTAGGCACAAACGGCGCACCAACTAAGACAATCCCAGCAGACAATACTACAAATAGTAACCCTACAAATGCGAGAAAACTCATCCCTTTTTGGCAAGTTTCTTAACAACCAGCTCAGCCGTGCTCAGTTTCTTTTCTAGTTCAGCGATCAGCTTGGCTGCTTCGTCATATTTTTTTAGCGCTTCGTCGACATCAACGTCTGAAGTCTCGAACCAATCGAGCAGTTCGTCAAGCTCGTTCTTAAGCTGCGTATAAGTTTTTTCTTTAGCTGCCATATTTGGTTCAATTATAACAGAGATGATCGCTCATTTCGGTTTCTCGGCTGTGCCGAGCTGAACCGACCCTACTTTTTCTCAACAGCAAGAAAAAGTAGGCAAAAAGTGCCGCCGCTATGCAGTTATTCGGCTTTTGACGAAAAGACAATGAAACAGTTCTTTTCCTGCGTAACTCACCAGACTTGCTTGCACAAATCTGGTTCAGACATACTCGGAAAAATAAGTTTCATTGTCCTTTAGTCAAAGTGAATCCTGCGGCGGGTTGGGTCCCCGGGTCCGGGCATAGAGAGCAAAGACCGAATCAGGTCGAAAGAAAACAACTGAGTAATTCGCGAGGACCTGTCCCAAAAAATCAAAAGAGAAAACTTTTGGGACCGACGCCGAAGGCTCGTTCCGCAAGCGACAGTTGTTTTGTTTCGTACTGATATCGCTGTTCTTTGCTCCCGCCCGGTGGGTTTTTGGCTACTTTTTGACCATCCAAAAAGTAGCTCGATCAGTCCGCTTGCGGACATCGAAACAGTATTTGAATACTTCCTCTCCCCCGCCGTGGCGGGGAAACCGAAATGATTTTTGTACTCAGTTAATGGATGTTGAAAATTTTAGCCAATCACACTGGCCTGCTTGTCGCCGTCATGAAAACTGAGGTCGATTTTATCACCCGGCTTCAATTGCTTGGCCGAACGTACTAACCCCTTCCCTTGTCGCACCAATGCATAGCCACGCTTCAAAACACTCTCCGGGTTAAAGGCTTCTAGTACTTCGCGAATTCGCCGAAGTTCTTGTTTTTGATTGTCGATGATTTGACTGAATCTATCTTTGGCGTAGCTAGCCGATTCCTCTAGGTCTCTGCGCCAGTTAGCAACCAGACCGCTAACTATTTCACGGCACCTAAATTGTCGTTCTCTAAATGAGGCCACGACCTCGTCTTTGTTTGGCGCGATTAGTTCAGCGGCATTGCTTGGTGTCGACGCGCGCACGTCGGCTACTAACTCCGCAAGACTAATGTCGCGCTCATGCCCAATCGCCACGAGCGTCGGTATGCGGCTTTCGGCAATCGCCCGCGTCAAGTGCTCGTCCTGGAAGGCCAGCAAATCTTCGGCGCTACCCCCGCCCCGAATAATAACTAGAACTTCGACAGGCTCGGCCTGCAGATTAAAATGATGCAGAGCAGCGATAATTTCGCCGGCGGCGCTGTCGCCCTGCACACGCACGTTGGCTAGGTCAATTTCCATTAGCGGCCAACGAGCAGTTAGTACTTTTATAAAGTCGCCGTAGGCCGCAGCTTCGTTTGAGGTGATCAGCCCAATGCGACTTGGCGGGTACGGCAGTCCCCTTTTGCGACTTTCGTCGAACAAACCTTCGGCTGTTAGCTTGGCAAACAAAATGTCGAACGACTTTTTGATATTCCCTTCGCCACTCGGCACCACCTCAACCATCTGAAGCGAAAAGTTATATTGCGGATGTAGTTCTGGCCGCGCAGTTAATCGCACCAACATCCCATCTTCGATTGCATGATGAAGTTGATAAACTGTCCCAAAAACTCGAAGCGACGAATACTCGTCTTTAATATCAAAGTAGACCCATTTTTCTTTGGCGATTCTGAAGTTGCTAACTTCGCCCTCAATCACTACTTGTGGGTAGGCTACACTAACAGTCTGGTTAAAGACCGCTACGAAGTCGGTTGGTGAAAAGATTAGGCCTTCCATTAGATCTTCTTTAATCTAAAGATAATGAAGTCTGGGATTTTAGATAATTTCTCATAGACTTCGGGTGAGATCCTTTTCATCTCCGGCAATGGAAAAGGTTCAACTATTCTTTCAATCTCAAATCCTGACTCAATGCATAGGTCGCAGATCATCTGGAGAGTCTTATGATACGTAACAACACCTTTCATGTTTGCACCAAGGGATGTTGCTCCTTGCTTTGAAAAATAGTCACCATAAATTGTTTGTTGTTTCCCAACTTTAATCCTAACGATGCCCCTGCTCTTTGAATTTTCAGTCACGTCAAAGTAGTCCATCCCACTGTATATTGGATGAACCATTGAGAACTGAAATATTCCGCCTGGCTTCAAAACGCGCGTTGTGTTTTTTAGCATTCGGCCCCAGTCATCCAAGTAATGTACGGCTAAGCTGGAGTAAACAACATCGAAACTCTCATCTTCGAAATCTATGTTTTGCATATCCATAACATGGTATTCGCACTCGGGGTAAGCCGCGCGAGCTTTTTCGATTAACTTTTCAGAAATATCAACGCCAACAACTTTTGCCCCGCGACTTGCGAATTCTTGGCAATCTTCCCCGCTACCGCAACCAAGCGACAATACTCGGAGTCCTGTCATTTCCGCCGGCAAAAGCGCAAACATAGCTGGCTTTTCGTAATAGCTATGCCAAACAGAATCATTTTTATCTCTCACGTGCCGCGTATAGTCGTCTGCGTTTTCGTCGTACCAACTAGCCGTTGCTTTTACGTTATCCATTAACGCTTATTTTAGCATCTGGAACAAATACTGTTTCGGTTTCCCCGCCGTGGCGGGGCTGAACCGACCATACTTTTTCTCTCCAGCAAGAAAAAGTAAGCACCTGCCCGCCAGGTCTTGGCAGGCGGGAAAAGCGCCGCCGCTATGCAGTCGCTCTGCCCTTCAATGGACTTGCCTGAAACATTCCTTGACCTGACATGGTCTCTGTTTTGGCTTGGACAGGCTTAGCCTGGCCGCACCAAAACAGCACGATCTCGTAACTCACCAGACTTGGTTGCCCAAATCTGGCTCAGACATACTCGGTCAAAGATGTTTCAGTCAATCCCCTTGAAAGGAGAGCGCTGCGGTGGATGGGGTGCAAGGCTGGTTGACAAATAATCTAATATGCATACAATAGATTATATGAAAACGGCAACAATAAACTTCAAGACCGATCCGGGGACTAAGCTTAAGGCTCAGAGCGTCGCCGGTAGGCTTGGTATACCCCTAAGTAATCTTCTCAATGCCTATCTATACGAATTGGTTAGCACAGGCAGTGTTCGCTTTAGCGCTAGCGAGCCAATGACAAAAGAAATGGAAAAACACATTGCTCGAGCCGAAGCCGATATTGCAGCAGGTAGGCTTAGCGGACCTTTCGACACAGCCGAAGGAGTAGTTACACACCTAAATAGCCTGTGATGGTCGTATTAACCACTAAAAGCTTCGATAAGCAGTACTCAAAACTCAACCCGAAAATAAAAAACCAATTCAAGAACAGGTTGCTGGTATTTATGGAAGATCAATTCGATGCTTCGCTTCGCAACCACGCCTTAAGGGGAAAGTATCAAGGCTACAGAAGCATTGATGTTAGTGGCGATGTGAGGGCGCTCTACACCCAAAGGGGTGATTCAATAATTATCTTCGCCCTAATTGGTTCGCATAGTCAGCTATACGGCTGATTCCCATTTCTGCTTCGTGGAAATACAAAATCATTTCGGTTTCCCCGCCCTGGCGGGGAAACCGAAATGAGCTACATTTGGATCAATTCTGTAATAAAAGAAAAATGGTGAGTGAGGGTTGTCGAAGCCGAAGCCTCAGACTTCCCCCACTCACCGTGTGTTCAGAACCGTAGCTCCCATCCGCAGCGTTCGCACAAATCGCATCTTTAGCTCATCAATTCTCGGCTGGTATCTCAACGTCGACTCCACGCACTCCTGAAAGCACGCTTCCAAGTCTCCCAGCTATTCTGCGCAATGTTAGATGTGGGCTCTCCGGCCGGTACGAGGGAATCGAACCCTCTATTGCGCCTGGACCGTTTCTGAACATCACTATTGAATACTAAAAAAGATGTGTGGTCAATGATTAGATCTCTTTAGAATTTGATTTCGGATGACGCCGAAATTTCCGTGGGATCAATATTCTTCTTGCGAAGCGCGATTTGATAAAACACGAAGCCAACTGGCAAGAAAAGCACCATATTGGTGATGCGATAAACCAGCGTTGCCGAAATCGCCAAAGCCTTTGGCACGCCCGCCGAAGTAAGCACTGCTGTCATCAAGCCCTCATAGACTCCTACCCCGCCTGGCAGAACAGATATTAGCCCCGCCATGTTCGCAACTGCATAGGCGATGATAATCGCGCCCGGGTTAACAATTGATCCAAACGCTAGATAAACTACAAAGATCGTCGAGAGTTCTGTAAGGTTCATGAGCATCGTCCACTTGAACGGGTTCTTTAGTTGCTTCCAGTTCTTGCGGACATGCTGGTATTCGTCGCTTAGATCCGAAAACAGTTTTTCGACCCGAGCGATGTCGATGGTCTCTCTTTTATTTCGTCGAAAAGCCCGCACCACTCTGTTCACTAACCGTGGTAGCGCGGCCGAAAAGCTAGTGACTCGTTTCTGACTGCTGATTATATAAACTAGTAGCCCCGCCCCGGCTAGAACCAAGAATATTATCGTTGAGCTAATCAGCACCATCAACCGGCTGGCTGACCCAAAAACAGACAACAGAAGTAGCGCCAGACCAAGATAAATAATGAAGCTGATAAACGTTAGTGTGTGGCGCGTCACCTGCGTTAAGGTGCTCTTGCTAGCTGGCACGCCTTCTTTGCGGAGCCGAACGCCAAAATAGCCAAAACCGCTAACACCCCCGCTCGGGAAGACATTGTTCACAAAGTTCATCTCTAGAGCGATTCTATAGAGCGTCTTGATCGGCAATTTTTCGCCCAACGACTCTAGATAGGTCTGATAAAACCGAGCGACAGAGTAGTAGTTACAAAGCTGTATAGGGACAACCATTGCCATCCAAAAAAGATTGAGATCAAAGAAGCCACCAAAAGTGTCTGATATTTGCCCGCGAGAGATATAAATCAATATCCCCAGCGCCAGGATGGTAACGATATTTAGCCACAGCTTGAAAGATTTAAAATTCATACGCTTATTTAATGAGTATTATACCTTATACTAAGGAGTAATTATGACACTTATTGCAATCTTGGGGAGACAACCCGAACTCGGCACTGCCGAGCTAGAAAGTATTTTAGGCGCTGAATGCCTAAAGCCTATTGCTGGCGCCGTACTGATTGAAAAAGAGGTCCAAGGTGTCCCCTTCTTTAGATTTGGCGGACTAATGAAGCTCGGGAAGGTCCTCAACATTCTCGACACAACCCAGTGGCGCGATATCGAAGAATATCTGATTAGTGCCTGCGCCGAACACAGCCTATCTGTTCCTGAGGGCAAACTGACGATCGGGCTCAGCACTTATGGCTTTAAGCTCAGCCCGAAGATGCTAGAACGCACTGGGTTGTCGATCAAAAAGGCCGTCAAAGCCACCGGCCGCCCTGTTCGGCTGGTCCCGAACAAAGATTTAGATATTTCGGCCGCCCAAGTACTGCACAATAAATTAACTCACGAAAACGGTTGGGATCTTATTATGTACAGAGACGGTAGCAAAACAATACTGGCGCGCACAGCTTTTGTTCAAGATATTGAAGGCTACACCGCCCGCGACCAGGCTCGCCCCCACCGCGACGCCCGTGTCGGCATGCTCCCGCCAAAGCTCGCCCAGATAATCATCAATCTGGCCACTGGCCAGATTGATAAGTTTGTAGTTGATAGTTCACAGTTGATAGAAGCTCAGGCCGCTAACTCCAAACTAAAAACTGAAAACTATAACCTAACCTTGCTAGATCCGTTTTGCGGAACGGGAGTAATCCTCCAAGAAGCGTCCCTGATGAACTTCAACGTCTACGGCACCGATAACGACCCGAGAATGATCGAATACACCAGCAAGAACCTCGACTGGCTCCAGGAAAAGGTTATAGGTTATAGGTTAAAGGTTACAGGTGGATTAGCACGAAACTCTAACCTACAACCTATAACCTCTAACCTTGAACTGGGCGACGCTACAAAATTCAAGTGGAAACAGCCAATTGATGCCGTGGCCACCGAAGTTTTCTTAGGCAAACCAATGTCCGGGAAGCCCGAGCCAAAGATAATCCGCGAAGAGATCGCCGAAGTCCAGCAACTTCTTAAAACTGCCATTCGGAACCTCGCCGGGCAGCTAAAACCAGGCACAAAGTGCTGCTTTGCCATCCCCGCCTGGTTTTATGACGGAAACGTTCATCTCCTACCCCTTATTGACCAGATAGAGGAAATCGGCTATACTCTGACCAAGTTTCGACACGTTCGCCCGGGTCCGCTGATCTATCGGCGCGAAGGTCAAATAGTCGGACGCCAATTATTAACATGCATAGTTAAGTAAGATTCTTTCTCGGCAGATGAGCTGCAAGGAAGAATCGAGCACCGCAAGCGAGCTGTACACCGAAGGTACTGCGAGTGCGAAGCGGAGTTTCTGACGCAGCAGATCGCTGCAGAAAAGGATCTTTAGGATGTCACACGTTAAAGCGGGTGGTAGCACCAAAAACAACCACGACTCCCCCGGCCAACGCCTGGGTGTTAAGCGCTTTGGTGGCGAAAAAGTCAAAACCGGCGATATTATAATCCGCCAAGTTGGCCAGTCAAAAGTCCCGGGCGACGGCACATTTATGACGCATAACTACACTATTCACGCTGCAAAAGACGGCGTCGTCGCCTTCACCCAGCGCCGAATTAGGCGCTTTACCGGCAAAACCGTCCCCCGCACCGAAGTCACTGTTAAGTAGCCACTTCTAAGCTGGAGTACGCGTAATTATCTGACTCATTCGGATACCTTGACCTGAAATTGTTTATGCCAAGTCTTGCGAAAAATGCTGGGCTTCCGTGGCTAAACCAAGATTCTACCGATATGGAGGCATCCTTTAGTGCGGCACGAATCTTATCTACTGCTTCATTCATGCGTTGTTCAACTACTTCTTCACCGTCACGCTCTACAGCCTTAACATATACTTTCTCGAGCAGGCCACTAAGGCCATCACCATTATTCTCGACCATGGATTTTAGATACGGATTTGCGTGTTCGTCCTCAACATAGTTCTTTGGCACAGCAGTTAAGGTGTCAAGAAGACCGTCAAGACCAATATTTCCAGCTATATCTAGCATAAATCTTTCTTCGTCAAAACTTTGCTCGTCTCGCTCGAACGCCTTCTTGGGGGTATAACCAGTGATCATTCCCATTCCCTGAAAAAATTTCTTAATATCAGTATAGCCATGCTGGTCACCAGAAAAGTGTTCTGCCCTTAATTCTTCGAGTGCTATCCCTAAACCAATCCTACCACCGAACAGCAACATCCCCTGCGTATGTACGAACTCGTGTTGTAGCGTAGCGATATCATCCTGTCTCGCATCTTCGTCATAGTGTGAAGCCCTTGCCTCATCTGGGTATAATATCTTCTCGGCAGTGGCAGAAGGCATGCAGAGTGTCTTTTTGCCGTTACTATCTGTGTTAACCCATGCAGGTGGTATGCTAGTTTCTCGGCCAACCGCTTCCTTAAACTTATCTCCATTCCTGAATAACCCTTCCTCATATTCACGGCGGCTTTCATGTTCTTGCTGTTTTTCTTGGTAGCTTAAAGACTCGTCTTCCCAATCAACTGATGGCATTAAGCCATAGGTAATAATATCTTCTCTGGCAGCAATACTAAGAACTCTTACATCAAACACATCCATCTCGACATCTTTGCCGAGTCTCTTTCTTAAATCATCAAAGTCCGGTCCATTTATATATGTCTTTAGATCTGCCGTAAGCTCTGGTTGAGTAAAGCGATCGTATGCTTCTTTGAGCGCCTCGTCAGACACTCCGCTAACATCTGTTGATTTCTCATACTGTACAGCAAATTTAGTCTGTGGCCCCGCGGCCAACATTACTAAGTCTGCAATATTCTCAAGTTCCACGGCCCTCGGATCACCGTCCTGCTCCGACTTAGATACTATTTTTCTGTGCCGGTCGGCAATTGCCACCATAGTTAATACACCCTTGGTGCTATTAAACACGGAGCTATCGATTTCAAACTCCTGGATAAGTGCATCTAAAGACGCGGAAAGTTGTTCCTTGCCTTCGAGGGCCAAGCCCTTAGCTTCTAAGCCCTGTAGTACAGATGAAGAATCTATTCTTAATGACTCCCCGGCTAAAGAATTACTTTCCGTGAGTTGCATATTGCCTGGATCTAGGTGAATATTTGGCATTTTTTGTTTTATATTTACAGTTAAAATATTAGCATAAGTTTTATTAAATGTCAAGATTATATTAAAAACCGACTCGTAGAATTTGTACTATCTTCTCCTAATCAGTTGTACTTCTACGGCGTATAATTACAAACATGACATTTGAAGAAGGATATAAAATAGCAGGCCAGCTAGCCGACAAACTGGGTAGGCCTATCGATGAAGGTATTAAAAGAACTGTTGTGGGGCTATGGATTCACGGAATAGAAACAAGCGCCTCTTGTGAGGGCCATATAACTAGTAGTGACCCCTTCCCTTGGGTAGACATAGAAACCTCCGAGCCTCAAGACTGGAAAATTAAACCAAAAGTACTAGAAGGCTGGAAACAAGCTAACTTAAAAAACCGTGAAAAACTTAGTAACATATTGAGGGAATTTAATAAAAGTTCAAGCTTCCCCTACCCATTAAAATTAATACCTAGAGGAATCTATGGTGCTGTCAGGCTGCAAACGAGCAGGACCAAGTCTATTGTTGACACGTTGCCACCAGACCATCTCTCAGAATTACGTGAGCAAATGAACCAGTTTGGCGATTTCTTGGTTCGAGATAAGAACTGACTTCAGTAAGCTAGGTGAGTTAGTAGCTTGTATTGTCAAGGATATTAAATAACCGCCCTGCTGGAGGGTGGTTATTATTGAAACTAAGTTTCTATTACATTGGGGCTGGTGCGTCTTCGACAGGCTTCTCTTCGCCTTCTGCTGGCACGCCCATTCCACCGTCGTCGGTTGGTGCTGGTGCGGGGTCGACTACTGGATCATCCCCCATGCCGCCGTTGATCGCAAAGATTAGTGGTGACTTGTGATCCCAAACCTGCAGATACAAAATGTCGCCGTCAAGCCAGCGCCGTCCAACGTAATAAAAAATCCAGTGGTCGCTGTCGTATGGGAATAAAAAAGTAGCCAG
>JBBQBM010000004.1:0-19441 GCA_038317375.1 Saccharimonadales bacterium (SeqCode) | reverse complement strand
TACCAAGCCTCCGAACTTATAAAACAGGGAAGGAAAACATCTACTTGGCGACTCAATGACGACAAAGACCTTCGAGTTAACGACCAGATATCTTTCCTCGACAAGGTTACTGCTGGAGATGAGGAAAGCTGGGTGGAGTTTGGCGACACTACCATCACGTCGATCCTAGAAAAACGCTTCGGAGATTTAACGTCCAATAATTTTGAGGGTAGCGAGAATTATGCTACAAACGATGAAATGATAAAGGCCTTCCAAAGATACTACGGAGATAAAATTGACTATAACGCACCAGTAAAAATTATTCACTTTGATCCGTTAGTTCCGGATGCTAAAAGTGCCAAAAACATTGGTCTGCCGGAAGAGGTAAAAATATACACTGACGGGGGTTCAAGGGGCAACCCTGGACCTTCCGCGGGCGGCTTTGCCATCTTGGACATGGCTAATAATGTTGTAAAAAAGTCTGGAAAATATTTAGGCATCACAACCAATAATCAAGCCGAATACCATTCCTTAAAGGGTGGCATAGAGGCCGCCCGTGACTTAGGCGTAAAGCGTGTCCATGTCTTTATGGACAGCCTGCTTGTCATCAACCAAATGAAGGGCATTTATAAAATTAAAAACAAGGACTTGTTGCCAATTCACCAAGCCATCAAGCAAATTGTCTCAGCATTTGAGGAGGTTGAATTTACTCACATTCCCAGAGAGATGAATAAGCTCGCTGATTCGATAGTCAACGAGACTCTAGACAATTTAAGATAGGGTATAATTATAATCGCAAGATTACTGATCGACCGCCGTTCACTTTTTTGGTGGAGGGAGGAAAGTCCGGGCAGCACAGAGCACGTCAGTTGCTAACGGCAACCAGAGGAAACTCTAGGGAAAGTGCCACAGAAACGATACCGCCGGGATGACCCTAAAGGTTACCCAGGTAAGGGTGAAATGAGTGGGGTAAGAGCCCATAGTCCAGTCTAGGTGACTAGCTGGAGAGGTAAACCCTGACGGCTGCAAGGTAGTAGGGCCTATCAAATGACTCGTTATGGCTACTGCGTTCAATAATCCGCTTGAGGTCTTGAGCAATCAAGGCACTAGATAGATGGTCGAGCTCGCTTTATAGCGAGACAGAACCCGGCTTATAGGTAGTCTTGCATAAAAATACCCCTCCTAACGGAGGGGTATTTTCTATTACACTCAGGGTTATTTTTTCGAAATAGAATTAACTATTGCCTCGAAGGATGCGGGCTCGTTGACGGCTAATTCGCTTAAGATTTTTCGATCTAAGGCTATGCCGGTCTTCTTTAATCCGTTAATGAACAGACTGTAGGGCATGCCGTGCAAGCGGGCGGCGGCGTTGATTCGTGTGTTCCAGAGAGCTCTCAGGGTCCTTTTTTTGTTACGGCGATCACGGTACGAATACTGCAACGCCTTAACAACACCCTGCCGACCAAGCCTAGTGCTTGCTCGTCTCGGATGGCTCATGCCTTTTGTTGCTTGCCTGATCTTATTGTGTCGTCTATGGGCTGTTACGCCTCGCTTAACTCTCATAGTTTATATTCCTAACTTCTTACGTACATTCTTATTAACTTTTCCTTGGAGCGGGTGCATGCCTGCATAGCGGCGCTTTCGTCCGGAGCTTTTCTTTTCTAGCATGTGGTTACCAAAAGGTGTTCTGATTAACAGTTTCCCGGTTTTGGTGACTCTGACGCGGTCTTTTGTTCCGCTATGCGTCTTTAACTTTGGCATTACTACTCCTTATAACTACACTTAATTGTTTTCCCGCGAACTGCGGTTCGTGTTCTTTGACTATTTCGACACCCATTGTATCAATAATCCTATCCAGAAGCTTGTATCCCAGCTCCTTATGAGCCAATTCGCGGCCTCTATAGACTACTGTTATACGGACCTTGTGTCCATCATTCAGGAAAGAACACACCTTACCGTTCTTAACTTCTAGATCATGAGTACCGATCTTCAGCCCGTAGCGCATCTGTTTAAGGTCTTGAACCTTTGTATTGCGCTTGGTTTTCTGCAACTGCTTCATGCGCTGGTAATTGAACTTACCCCAGTCAACGATGCGTGCGACAGGCGGGTCGGCCGTAGGTGACACTTCCACAAGATCCAATCCAGCTTCTTCGGCTGCTTTTAGTGCCTCCTGCTTAGTTAGGACCCCTAGCTGTTCTCCCTGATCGTCTATGACGCGTAAAGTAGCAGACCGAATCTGATGATTTACCCGTAGATTATTGTTTATAGATACTCCTTATTCCTGGGGGTCGATTGTAACAGATGGAGCACCCCTGGTCAACAGTTCTTAAATAATCTCAGTGTTTTTTGGCCTAAATTGTAGCGCTTCGGCGACATGCTCCTTACGAATTTTCTGAGATTTATCTAGGTCGGCGATAGTTCTTGCCACCCTAAGTGTTCTCACGAAACCACGTGTGCTGATTCCGAGCTTTTCGGCTGCTGAAGCAAGGAACTCCCTCGCCGGATCATCGACTAGGTCTAAATCAATGAATCGTCGATTTGTAAGGTTGGTATTAAGCTGTTTCTTTGGATTCCTAAGGGACTGGATTTCCCTAGCCGCTACAACCCTCTTTTGGGTATCGGTACTTGGACTTTCGGTATGCGACTTATCTCCAAGCAACGAATAGGGTATCTCTTCGACATCAACGTGGATGTCTATCCGGTCGAGAATCGGCCCAGATAACTTCTTGTTATACCGAATAATATCAAACGGCGCGCAGCGGCAGGGTTTATTACTCCCATAGAAACCACATGGGCAGGGGTTCTTAGTGGCGATGAGTATAAAGTCGGCCGGAAATGTGATCGTCTGCCTTATACGAGAGACATTTACGACCCTATCTTCTAGAGGTTGTCGCAGAGCTTCAATGCAATCTCTCTTATATTCGGGAAATTCGTCTAGGAATAGGACTCCATTGTGCGCCAAACTAATCTCCCCCGGTCTCGAAGATTGTCCTCCTCCAATGATAGCGATACTACTAGCCGTGTGGTGTGGTGACCGAAAAGGCGGCAAGCCAACCACTGAGTCATATGAACTGTTGACAAGACTATGCAGATGAGTAGTCTCGATAATTTGTTGCTTTTGTAGAGGGGGCAGGATAGTTATAAAGGCTTTCGCTAGCATAGATTTACCACTCCCCGGAGGACCATTCAGAAGGACATTGTGCCCTCCGGCTGCGGCAATCTCCAGAGCTCTTTTTGCTAGAGAATGGCCAACTACAGACGAGAAATCATCCTCTGAATCTGTTAAGGGTCTCTCGTCCACGAGGGATGGGGTACTTAAAGCAAGTGTGCCAGATCCGAATAACCAGGCACTTAGCTCTCGAAGGTGGGTTATAGCAAAGATCTGTACGTCATCTATCAAGTTAGCTTGTTTGGTGTTGTCTTTGGGGACTACCACGGACGAAAAACCATGGTGACGAGCGGCTAAGACCTTGCCTATGACACCTCGTATGGGTCGGATTGTTCCATCAAGCGACAACTCACCGTACAGAGCTATCTTGCTAATATCTACACTTGGTCTGACAGAGCTATGGCTCAATATAATACTCGCCGCCATGGCAAGATCCATACTTGCGCCTTCTTTAGGCTGATCGGCCGGTGCCAGGTTGAGCGTCAGGCGTTTTTTAGGGAAGGTAAGTCCGGAGGATGCAAACGCAGACCTAAGACGCTCCTTCGCTTCGTCTACAGCCTTACTTGCCATACCGACTATCACCACTCCGGGTAGCCCATTTGAACTATGGCATTCGACCTCAACTAATAAACCGCTCATACCCAGCTCATTTGTAGTGAACGTTTTGCTAGCCATATCAATATTCTAAAACTAATTTCCCTAACTTACTACCAAAAGAATACGCCCTTTATGGGCGTATTCTTGTAGTTTTTATTTTGGCTTTTGTATGAAACAACGGCTTGCGAGAAGCCGTTGTTATGGGGAACTTTTTGTTTTTGAGCACTTTATTTGTTCAAGTGCTAAACCAATCTTATGACTAAACAAATGCGCTGTCAACATAATTGTTATGTTTTCCTGTGTAAAACTTTTTTAAGACTAATATAGAAACTGACTAAATTAAAAGATTGGGCAGTTTTAATGTTAAATCTAACGCTTAATTTAAACTGAATTGCTCCCTAACCATTCAACTGAGCACGTCAAATGACACCATTTTTATAATTCATCTACTGCACCCAAGCTTCTAGTCATGCATATAATTCGCCATGTAGTAGTGCGTTAAGAGAATTTAATGTATGGCAAAAGTGCATCATACATCGTTCTAAGTGGGGTTTTCATACGCCTGGAAAGCATAAAAAAGCTATTTTTTTGTGCAAAATACCACGTCTTTTTGTAATTTTCTGACCCACTGTCTTTGCTTCGAGTTAGTGCTGTAACAAATCTGCCAAGGCGTTTTTATTTACCAGGTTGGGTGGCGACTTAGTTATAAAATTAACAACATTATTATATTAATATTTATCTAATATTAAATAATCTTCACGAAGTAACATAGTATTAATAACTACATTATTATATTGACAATTCATAACCCTTGTGCTAAATTGTATGAGTTGGATAAACACAAAAACCAGCAAAAAACAGTCTTTCGGGAGGGAGATATGGGTAGCGCTCTTCTTATGAAGAGCGGTCAGTCACATACGTTGCGGTAAGCGCCATATAGTCATTTTGATCAGGGCGGTTTTACCAAAACGATAAACAATAGGGTGCGTAGCTTATTCGTAGGTTGCGCCCTTTTTGTATATATAATGTACGTCAGTCCTGCAGGGTATACACAATGAATAAAAAAACCACCACTTCTCTAGCACTCATCTGTCTATCTATAACTTTAGTGTTAGTGGGCTTTACCTCTCCATCTATTAACTCAGGGTGGATAATAATCCTGTTTTTCCTATCTTTGTTCGGCTTTGTATTATTTGCCCTTCAGGCTCTGATTAACTTTTTAGGTTATAACTCGAAGAAATTGGCTAAACTAGCCTTTGTAACAGCGTGCGTGGTCGTATCTTCTCAAATACTAATCACATTCCAAGCATTAAGACCAATCGAACTAGTACTAATATCTTCTGTTTTGGGCTTGGTGGGCTGGTATGTCTCAAAGGCGAAAAGTTAAAACTTATACAAGGGTTATTTTGATATACTAAAGGCATGAACGGATCTTCGAACCCATCACCAGAATTACCTATACCAATGCCGAGTCCTGAATTAGGGGTAGAGTCATCAGAGGCTCATACTGGTTTGGAGGGTAAAACTAGTACCGCGGACAAGGTGTCTCCTGGGCCAAGTACGGCTATGCCGGCTGTCGATCCTTCCCAGTATGCTGTAGCACAGACAGGCCCGGTAGCAGTAACAGATGATCAAGACGACATTGTTGGCGCCGACGACTCAGATGTAATAGAAAAAGAATGGGTGACTAAGGCTAAGGTGATAGTTGATAAGACCAGGAATAACCCTAGTGAACAAAGCAACGAACTAAGTAAATTTAAAGCTGAGTATTTGAAGAAACGCTTTAACAAAGAAGCGAAGGCTACAGAGGAAGTACTGGAAAGTTCTTAAGAGGGGGAGTTCTTAGAGAAATCAAAGCACAATGAATGGCATAATTATTACCTTAAGTATTTTATTGGCCGTCGCTGTTATTTTTGGATTTCTGATGTACATAGTCTCCAGGAAGAAGTTAAGAGAAGCTAAGAACTATGAACGTGGCCTAAAGATGGTGCCACTATTAATACACCTGCCTCCGCCAAGCTCGGATATTGATGCCGGTGGGCGCGATAATCGCGATCTAGTAGACGAGAATATATCAAGAGCGCAGGTCTTGTACGACATCCTGGCGAGCATCGCTAAAAAGGGTTTTAAGACAAATTTTTACGGCCAAAGACACATCAGCCTAGAAATTATAGCGATTGACGGATTTGTGCATTTTTATACAGCCGTCCCCTTACCGTTAGTTACTTTGGTAGAACAAGCGTTCGTCAGTGCTTATCCGTCGGTAAGTCTTCAAGAAGTTCATGAGCATAATGTTTTTAGCCCAATAGGTAAACTTAGCGGTACGATTGGCGGCGAATTAGTCCTGAAAGAGTCATACGCCTATCCAATCGCTACCTATCAAGATACAAAACGAGACACCATGCAGTCTTTACTAAACTCTTTATCTACACTCAATAAAGAAGATGGTGTAGGAATCCAGATATTATTGCGACCAGCTCATAGCGGTTGGAGGAAGTTTGCCCTGGGAATTGCTTCGAAAAAACGCAAAGGTACGGATAATAAAAAAGGTAGTGGGGCGGCCCTATCCTGGCTAAAACAAATCGTTGTTGCACCAGTAAAACCACCAGAAGAAAAGGGGTCAGGGGGGGAGCCTAAACAACTGTCTGCTATAGAGCAGTCCTTGGTCGATTCTATCGAGGATAAGACTAGGCACCCAGGGTTTGAGGTGCTCATCAGGGTTGTAGCGTCTTCAAATATCGCCCAAAGATCTCAGGCGGTGTTAAGTAACATCAATGCGACTTTTTCGCTATTCGACGCCCCTGGGCGGAACGGCTTCAAGTTTGCGCCGGCTAAAGATATCGACAGTTTCGTAACGGCTTTTATCTTGAGGTTCTTCCCCCAAGAGCACACCAGCAACATTCTAAATGTAGTTGAGCTATCTAGCTTATTCCATTTTCCCGACCAAAGTAATATTCCGACAACACAACTTGAAAGACAGGCTAGCAAGCAAGTCGATGGTCCAAGGAACATATCTGACAAGGGACTTGTCCTTGGCTACAATCTTTTTCGAGGGATCAAAAAACGCATCAACCTTGATCCTGGCGATAGGCGACGACATGTGTATATAGTTGGGCAGACAGGTACGGGTAAATCATTTTTGATGAAGAATTTAGCCCTTCAGGACATGCTGAGTGGGGGTGGTTTTGCCTTTATCGATCCGCACGGCGATGCTGTCGATGATTTGCTTTCTATGGTTCCCAGGGAACGTACGGAAGACATCATTTACTTTTCTCCGGCCGATATGGACTATCCGTTAGGGTTGAATCTGTTTGAATTTGACAACCCCGACCAAAAAGACTTTCTGATCCAAGAGGCCATAAGTATGATCTATGCCCTATATGACCCTAATCGTCAGGGTATGGTAGGCGCTAGGCTCGAGCATATCTTTCGCAACTGCGCGCTTCTACTAATGTCTGACCCTAAAGGGGGAACCTTCGTTGATATACCGAAACTACTAGTAGACAGCGAATTTATGAAAGAAAAACTGCAATATGTTACCGATAAAAACGTTTTAGATTTTTGGACAAAAGAATGGCCGGCGTCGCAACGTTCTAACGAAGCAGGCGAAGTTAATAGCTGGGTGGCTAGTAAATTCGGAGCATTTGCAAGTAATGAGATGATGCGAAATATAATCGGTCAGACTAAGAGTGCCTATAACTTACGCGAGATTATGGATAATAAAAAGATACTGCTGGTTAACTTAAGTAAAGGTCGAGCGGGTGAACTCAACTCTAGGTTGCTGGGTATGATTTTTGTGATGAAATTTCAGGCTGCAGCAATGAGCCGTGCAAATATGGACGAAGCGGACAGGTCTGACTTCTCTCTATATGTAGATGAGTTTCAAAACTACTCAACCGAGTCTTTTGCAACCATACTAAGCGAAGCTAGGAAGTACGGGCTAAACCTAATTGTTGCTAACCAATTCACTACACAATTAACAGAAGAAATTCGTGATGCGGTGTTTGGGAACGTCGGTACAATCATTGCCTTTAGGGTAGGAACTCAAGATGCCGAGGCTTTAACCAAGATTTTCCAGCCAATTTTTGATGCCGATGATTTACAACGGATACCCAACCAAAATGTAATTGTTCGTATGCTCATACAGGGCGTGCCTTCACAGCCATTTAGTATGGCGACGTTGCCTCTTATCAGAACAGACAACCAAAAGCTCGTGACGGCCCTTAAACAGCTGTCTGCGGCCAAATATGGACGGCCTAGAGCTGTAGTTAGCGCTGAGATATTTGGACGCCTAGCGACAAAAGAGCCCCAAAGACCCCTAGGTCCACTCGGACCAAATCCAACAAGCTCGGGGTTCCCACCTCCACCTCGACCTCTTGGTCCTCAAGCTACAGTACCGAAGCCTGGTAGTTCGTCCTTTTTGGATGACTGGATGGCAAAGCGCCAAACACGTGCTTCGAATCCAGGTGGGCCCATCAGCCCAGGATCTATATCGTCGCCACAAATTGCCCAGCCAATCATGCAGAATATTCCGGGACAAAGCACAGTAACTCCAACCAGCAATGTACTTTCTCAGCCCACACCACTCCAGCCAACCGTTGTAGTTGATCAAAAGGTCATTGCTAAAACGGATAGTAGCGGGCACTTAACTGAAGAGAACACAGTACACATAGCAAGAGACTAGCAATAGGCGGTACTGGACACACCCCTTCAAGAAGATTTTTTTCGAGATAATATGCGCCAGACTAGCTCGACGATCAGGCCAAGCAAGTAACCTAATACAAAGGTGGCTGCAAAAATACTATAATGCAGCTCTCCACCCATATGCCGCGCCAGAAGGTAGACACCCAGACTGCCCACAAAGGAGAATATCCCTCCGAGCAAAATACCAGAAGGGCGTGCGAGAGTTTTTCCACCCAGATCACTGACCTTTTCGACGACTGGTTTATGAATAAATTTACTTAACTGTCTTTCTGGGGCCGAAAGATTTCGACGAACCGAAGTAAGAGTTCTGTCTAGGTTCTGACGACCCAACTCTTTGCTCCACCACCTTACGTCGCTGGAACCATTATCCTTGTCCAGCTCAGGTTTTTCATTCACAATTTCTTTTGCCACCGGCTTAGCCTCTTCTATGGCCGACCTTGCTTCACTTACGTCCAGTACTTCAATCTTCTCCACGGCTTGTGGACCTTTTATTTCCGCAGCTTCAATATTCGGTTGTTGGTATTCGTGTCCCGCTTCTTTTTCTGAACTTTTAAGCTTCTCGCCCATTTTATGCTCCCGCCGTCTGTTCTGCCTTAATAATATCAACCTCTTTGGCTAATAGTCGACTTCGTGAATAGAAATAGCCAACCACCATAACCGCTAGAAGGCTCACCAGGATACTCGAGCCCGGGCCGGTGTTTGGTATCTTGGTGGTGGTTATCTCGTATGTCTTACTTATTAAAGGCGTGTCCAGGTTAACAACAACTACGTTTCCACCGAATTCGTTTCGTAATTTATGATCGAACGATGTTGGGTCAGATAGCGATGTCACGGTAGTAGGTAGTGGCGATTTTATCTTTACTTGGAACTTCTTGAGGACAGTACCACCTGCTGGGATAGTTGTGGCGGGCCAGGTGATACGCTGGTTCACCTTATCATAGCTACCACTTTCGTAGCTAACCAAGTCGGCGTATTCCAGAATATCTATAATTGAATCAGAGTCGATAACGTAGTTATCAGCATCCTGATTACCGATGTTTGAGACAGACAGTGTGTATTCTAGGGTGTCTCCGGCATTTGCTAGGGTATTGTTAGCGTCGTCTATCTTTTGAGTAAGGTTACTGACTTTCTTACCAAAAACAGGGCGTGGGTATTTATCTATCACCTGAACGCCACAGTTTCTCGCCTCCACGGAACCACCATTGGTGGCCGACATCGTGGCAACGTTACAAAGTTCACCGTTGTCAACCAATACCTTTAGTACCTTCACCCTCAGGCTTATATAGTGCCAGCTCTGGGTTGGCTCCAAGGCCGGAAGGGTCCATTGTAAGCGGTTTCCAGATTTAGTGAAGTTTAGAGGGATCGAGCTAGATTGGCTTATAAATTCTAGGTTACTTGCCAGTAAATCGGTTATATCAACGTTGTTTGCGACTGCTTCACCAGAGTTTCGGAACTCGATCCTATAATTCACCACATCGCCTGCTTTAAGTGATTCGTTCCCGGAGCGGGTCTTAGCGATTTCGATCTTCGGGTTCTTAGGTATTGGAGCGAAGGTAATGTTTCCGCAGCCTCTTAGTAATATCCAAAACTGTCGTCCTTTTAACTTCCCCTCACCGGTAGCTGTCCCTGTGATGGCTGGGTAGGTGTTTTCGTAGTATTTAATATCCCAGTTGTTTAGTGATCTTTCATAAAGTGTTGTGGTAACTCCGGGTATTTGAATTGGGATATTAATTCCAGGTGAGATACCACGACCAGTTGTAATATATTCTCGCTCACGAGACTTAACTGTTGTTGCGACCGCAGCTTGGATGTCGGCTAATCTAACCCCATAGTACTCATAGATTTGTTTAATATCGGCACGGCCGTGTGAATCCACACCGGAGGTTAGGGCGTTAATGATATGTTGCTTAGTCCTTGCTCCGTAAACAATATCTCCTTCACCGGTGGCGAGTGTAACTTGGGCCGGTGATAAGATGGCCAAAGATTGTACCCCTATGGCGAGTAGCGTAAAAATAACTCCAGTTCTTCGGACTGTTTCTTCTTGATGTAGACGCTTAGAATAAAAACTCAGTTGATGAAGTAGGCTAGGGTTGAAAGGTAGGTTTGAGACTATTTTTTTGAACATATTTTTTTCTTTATATAAGTATAAGCATATTTAACCACAAAACAATGTGTTCAATCAATAGAATAATAATTGAGCGAGCATAAGTTTTCTTGTATAATGAATTCCAAGGAATAAAGTTAAGGATTTAAGAGAGGGTATGGCGAAAACACAAAGCACCGACAGTTATGGCGCTGATGAAATTCAAGTTCTTGAAGGGCTTGAGCCTGTTAGAAAACGCCCCGGAATGTACATTGGTAGCACCGGTGTAACCGGCCTTCATCATCTTGTCTGGGAGATTGTTGATAATGGTATAGACGAGGCTCTAGCCGGTTATGCGACCTATGTCTCGGTTACAATGTTAGAAGACGGTGGCATACGTGTCCGTGACGACGGTCGAGGCATCCCAACCGGCATTAACACTAAAACTGGAAAAACAGGCGTTGAGGTGGCGCTGACAGTCCTGCACGCTGGCGGTAAGTTCGGTGGCGGTGGTTATAAAGTATCCGGAGGTCTACACGGCGTTGGTGTTAGTGTGGTTAACGCTCTTTCTAACAAGCTTGTTGTGCGAGTTTTTCAAGATGGCAAGATTTTCGAACAACAATACGCCAAAGGCGCACCTCAAACAAAGCTAGAGGTTGTCGGTAAGAGCGACGAGACCGGCACAGAAGTTACATTTTATCCAGACGATACAATATTCGAGACCGTAAAGTTTAATTACGAAACAATTCTTGATCGACTACGGCACTCTGCATATCTGACTAAAAAGCTGCGGACTTCACTAACTGACGAAATTAGCGGTGAAAGTGAAGAATTCTACTTTGAGGGCGGCATAGCATCTTATGTCGAGCATCTCAACGAAGTTACTAAGCCTATCCACGACAAGATCTTCTATTGCGAAAAACAGATAGATGAAACGATAGTTGAGGTCGCTCTTCAATACAACGAGAGCTTTACAGAAAATTCGAAATTCTTCGCCAACAATGTCTATAACGCCGAAGGTGGCAGCCATATGGTTGGCTTTAGGACCGCACTTACTAGAGTTATTAACGACTACGCTCGTAAGAATAATCTTCTAAAGGAAAAAGAAGAAAACCTAACCGGCGAGGATGTTCGTGATGGCTTAACGGCAGTGATTCTAGTAAAATTGCCGAACCCCCAGTTCGAAGGCCAAACCAAGAACAAGCTTGGGAATCCTGAGGTTCGCTCCCAAGTTGAAAGAGTAACTACCGAGTATTTAAGTTACTTTTTTGAAGAGAATCCAGCTATTGCCAAAGCGATTATCAATAAGACTCTTGTCGCCGCCAGGGCTAGAAAGGCTGCCCGTGCTGCTCGAGACAATATTCTTCGAAAAGGCGTTCTTGACGGGGCGTCTATGCCCGGCAAACTCAATGATTGCGCTACACGCAACCCGGATGAGGCCGAGCTCTTCTTGGTTGAGGGAGATTCTGCCGGCGGGTCTGCGGTAGAAGGCCGGGATAGTTATTTCCAGGCTATTTTGCCACTTCGCGGAAAAGTTTTAAACGTCGAACGAGCTCGACTAGACAAGATGCTCGCCAATAATGAAATCGTGAATATCGTCAAGGCTCTTGGTGCCGGTATTGGTGAAGATTTTAACCTTGAAAAACTAAGATACAAGAGAATAATCTTGATGACCGACGCCGATGTTGACGGCTCACATATAGCAACGCTGCTCCTGACTTTCTTTTATCGTTATATGAAGCCGCTAGTACTTGCTGGTCACGTTTATCTAGCGAAGCCACCCCTCTACAAGCTTATGAGCGGGCTTACAGTAAAGGCTTATGTTTTTGATAACGCTGAGCGCGACAGTGTTCTTAAAAACATGGTAAAAGAACGCACAGAAGCCGGCAAGGCGCTCATAGATTCTACCGATAGTCTCCAGAAGCAAGCTGGTATTAGTGATGTAGGTCGTTTTAAGGGTCTAGGTGAAATGGATGCCACGGAACTCTGGCAAACAACCATGGACCCAGAGCAGCGAGTGATGATTCAGGTGAATGTCGAAGATGCCGAGAAGGCTGATTTGGTTTTTTCGATGTTGATGGGCGAAGAAGTAGAAATCAGAAAAGACTTTATCTTAAGTCGCGCAAAGTTTGCGTCGGATCTGGACGTATAAAGGATAATTATGGCAAGAAATTCTAAAAAAACTCAGCAAAAATCGGTCGTTAACTTTGAAGCACCATACAGGGTGCTCGAAGATGGTAACGTCGAAAATGTCATGCAAGACAATTTCTTGCGTTATTCGATGAGCGTTATTGTTGCCCGTGCATTGCCGGATGTTCGAGACGGTCTTAAGCCCGTTCACCGTCGCATATTGCATTCCATGAACGAGAATAATGTTCGAAGTACTGGACGCACGATTAAAAGTGCGCGTATTACCGGTGATGTTATGGGTAAGTATCACCCCCACGGTAACGTAGCGATTTACGACGCTATGGTTCGCATGGCCCAGGACTGGAATATGCGCTATCCGCTTATTATTGGGCAGGGTAACTTTGGTTCAATGGACGGTTTTGGTGCTGCAGCCGAACGATATACCGAGGCCAAGATGCATAAACATGCCGAAGCTTTACTGGAAGACATCGAAAAAGACACTGTTGATTTTCGAGATAACTATGACGGTAGTGAGAAAGAGCCAGTTGTTTTGCCGGCACGACTACCGAACTTACTACTTAATGGACAGGTCGGTATCGCAGTCGGCATGGCCACTTCTATACCACCTCATAACCTCACGGAGGTGGTTGGCGCAACGAAGCATCTCATGGATAATCCTGATGCCGAAACAGCAGACCTACTTAAGTTCGTTAAAGGACCAGATTTCCCTACCGGAGGCGTTCTTTACGGGGGTGCGGTATTAAAAACCGCCTATGAAACAGGTCGAGGTAGTGTTGTAGTCAGGGGTGTTGCCGAGATTGTCGAACAACCAAACGGCGGAACTCAGATTATTATCAGCGAGATTCCTTACGGGCTAAACAAAGCGACATTTATAGAAAAGATCGCCGAGCTAGTTACTACAAAGAGGATAACTTCGATAAGTGATATACGCGACCAAACTGCACGCGGTAAGGTCAACATCGTTATTTACCTCAAGAAGGGTGCCTACCCGAATAAAGTTTTAAACCAGCTATATAAAATGACTCCGCTGCAGACTTCATTTAGTTTCAACGTCGTCGCTCTAGTAGATGGCGTCCAGCCAAAACTACTAGGCCTTAAGGAAATTCTCGCAGAGTTTATCAAACATCGCCAGGTAGTCATTAGGCGACGTACCGAGTTTGAACTAAAGGCAGCTAAAGCTCGGGCGCATATCCTAGAGGGTCTTAAGATTGCTATAGACAATATTGACGAAGTTATCAAGATAATTCGAGGTAGCGAATCGTCAGAGGATGCCCAGGCAAACCTTATTAAGCGGTTTAAGTTATCAGAAATTCAGGCCAAGGCAATCCTAGATATGCCACTTCGTCGGCTAGCGGCACTTGAACGCCAGAAAATTGAAGAGGAGCTAGCGCAACTACTTAAGATAATTGCCGAACTCGAGGCCATCCTGGCCGATCCAAAGAAAATCGACGCTATTATTCACAGTGAATTAGACGAGTCGGTTGAGAAATTTGGTGATGAACGCCGCACAAAGATCATTTCTTCTGAAGTAGGTAAGCTTAGCGACGAAGAACTTATACCGGATGAAGATATCGTTGTGACAATTACAACTAATAACTATATCAAACGTTCACCGACCGGTGACTACAAACGTCAAGGACGTGGAGGCAAGGGCCGACGAGGTATGACCACTAGAGACGAGGACAATATCGAACATCTTGTCTTCGCACGTACGCACGACTTCCTGTTATTTTTCACAGATAAGGGAAGGGTATTTAGGCTACGAGCATTCGAAGTTCCATCGTCGAGCCTAAACGCTAAAGGCGTTGCCATAGTTAACCTCCTGCAACTACAGCCAGAAGAGCAGGTTAGGGCCGTTATTAGGGTAAACAAACAAGAAGAATCCGGTAACCTATTCATGTGTACGGTTAAAGGCGTTGTTAAGAAAACGAAGTACGAATTGTACAAAAATGTTCGAGGCAGCGGCATTATTACCATCAAGTTAGATGACGGCGACGAACTTCGATGGATTAGATTTACAACAGGCGATAACGAAGTAGTTATTACAACAGCATCTGGTCAGGCGATGCGTTTCCATGAACAAAATGTGCGTCCGATGGGTCGTGCGTCGCGCGGAGTCCGCGGAGTTCGACTGCGAGCAGACGACAATGTTGTGGGTATGGATATTGTTCGCGAGAGCGTCGACCTATTTGTGATGAGTGAGAAAGGTTTTGGTAAACGTACTAAGGTCGAGCAGTTTACCCCGCACACTAGAGGCGGCGTAGGTATACGGGCTGCGGTCGTAAATGAAAAAACAGGACGACTTGTCTCTGTGACTGCATTAGACGAAAACGCCAAAGAGCTAATAATTATCTCTGCCGGAGGGCAGACAATTCGTCTGCAGACTAAAGACATCCCACAGATCGGAAGGGCAACTCAGGGTGTAAGAGTAATGAGGTTGAAGGATGACGACAAGGTAGTATCTATTGCCCTAGTTGGCGAGAGCGAGATAGAAGAAGAGGTTGCAAAGACATGAACTCAAAGTATGTTTTAGTCACGCCACTACTTGGGTGGGTCGGTGCGCAAGGGTTGAAGTACATAATTAATCTTCGAAAAGATGGGCTCCAGATGAAGGACCTGTATGCCTCTGGTGGTTTCCCGTCTTCACACACCACTTCTACTGTTGCGCTTGCGACGTACCTCGGCGCAACTGACGGGTGGACAAGTCATATCTTTGGCCTAGCCGCGATGTTTACGGCAGTTGTGATGTACGACGCTATAGGTGTTAGGCGGGCTGTTGGTGAGCACGCCCGACTACTTAGTGAACTAGCAGCTCAAAAGAAAGTTAATTATAAAGTTCGCGGCATGCACACCTCACTTGGGCATACTCCAATAGAGGTGCTGGGAGGCCTAGCACTTGGTATTATAATCGGTCTGGCGACCAGTACGATATAGGAGACATTTTCTGGACTATCGTGTTGACACAACTTGCTTGGGCGTGATAAGCTCCACCCCAGACGAATGAGGTGTCCCTTCTATGAGTCTCATTCCGAAAATTCTTTAACAATTGAGTAGTGCAGCGTCAACGTCAGTTTTTGTTTTAACACAGATAACTACAATTTTTTTGGAGAGTTTGATCCTGGCTCAGGATAAACGCTGGCGGCGTGCCTAATACATGCAAGTCGTGCGGAAAGGTTTTGCACAGAGTTTCGGAACATTTAACATTTTTCATTGATCATTCCACATTGATTTAACAAGTAACATTTTTCATTTGTAGCCTTAGGGCCCACAATGTCAAATGCCAAGTGATAAATTAATGTAAATTGTGAAATGCCAAGTGATAAATATCATTCCGGAGTTATGTGCAGAATACTCGAGCGGCGGACGGCAGAGTAACGCGTAGGAATGTACCCCAAAGTGAGGGATAAGCACCGGAAACGGTGTCTAATACCGCATAATATCTTCGGATTAAAGCAGTAATGCGCTTTGGGAACAGCCTGCGTCCGATTAGCTTGTTGGTGAGGTAATGGCTCACCAAGGCTACGATCGGTAGCTGGTCTGAGAGGATGATCAGCCTGACTGGAACTGAGACACGGTCCAGACTCCTACGGGAGGCAGCAGTAGGGAATTTTCCACAATGGGCGCAAGCCTGATGGAGCAACGCCGCGTGCAGGATGAAGGCTTTAGGGTCGTAAACTGCTTTTATGTGCGAAGAATTTGACGGTAACACATGAATAAGGATCGGCTAACTACGTGCCAGCAGCCGCGGTCATACGTAGGATCCAAGCGTTATCCGGAATTACTGGGCGTAAAGAGTTGCGTAGGTGGCATTGTAAGCAAGACATGAAATCGTGTGGCTCAACCATACGGCTATGTCTTGAACTGCAAAGCTTTGAGAGCGAGAGGGGTAGATGGAATTACTAGTGTAGGAGTGAAATCCGTAGATATTAGTAGGAACACCGATAGCGTAGGCAGTCTACTGGCTCGTTTCTGACACTGAGGCACGAAAGCGTGGGGAGCAAATGGGATTAGATACCCCAGTAGTCCACGCCGTAAACTATGGATGCTAGCTGTGAACCGTATCGACCCGGTTCGTAGCGAAGCTAACGCGTTAAGCATCCCGCCTGTGGAGTACGGCCGCAAGGCTAAAACATAAAGGAATTGACGGGGACCCGCACAAGCGGTGGAGTGTGTTGTTTAATTCGATGCTAAACGAAGAACCTTACCCAGGCTTGACATCCCGAGAAGTTTGTCGAAAGACAAATGTGCTTTATTGAACTCGGTGACAGGTGTTGCATGGCCGTCGTCAGCTCGTGTCGTGAGATGTTAGGTTAAGTCCTTCAACGAGCGCAACCCTTATAGTTAGTTGAATTTTTCTAGCTAGACTGCCCTGGTAACAGGGAGGAAGGAGGGGATGACGCCAGGTCAGTATTACCCTTATGTCTGGGGCTACAAACACGCTACAATGGCCGGTACAAAGGGCAGCCAACCCGCGAGGGGGAGCTAATCCCATCAAAGCCGGTCTCAGTTCGGATTGCAGGCTGAAACTCGCCTGCATGAAGCTGGAATCGCTAGTAATGGTAGGTCAGCTATACTACCGTGAATACGTTCCCGGGTCTTGTACACACCGCCCGTCAAACCATGAAAGTGGCCAACACCCGAAGTCCAGTTTTTCTGGCCTAAGGTGGGGGACATGATTGGGGTTAAGTCGTAACAAGGTATCCGTACCGGAAGGTGCGGATGGATTACCTCCTTTCTAGGGAGTGAACCAATCCCTTACTTCTTTGCTTGCAAAAAGTAAGAGGATGATCGATCTGGTAGCAAATTGAAATTAGTTGCTACTTTCTGTCTCGTAAGAGACAGCAGATAATTTCAACAATCGACGCTGCACTACTCAGTTGTGAATACGAAAAAGCTACCAATAGTGGTAGCTTTTTCATTACAGCTTGCCCTTGAGAGAGTTTTTACCTAGAATTAGTAAGCTTCGCAGAAGGATTTTAACAATCAAGAGAATATGGTTTACGGGTGATTAGCTCAGCTGTGAGATTAGCCAGTGGCTAATTGCAAGAGAACTCCGCCGGTGGCGGATTCTGTGGGCAGGCGAAGCTTGCCTAGAGCGCGTCACTCGCATAGATTAACAATTTAAAATGATATGGTTTACGGGCGATTAGCTCAGCTGGTTAGAGCGCGTCACTGATAATGACGAGGTCGGAGGTTCGAGTCCCTCATCGCCCACCATATGGGGAGGCCAAGCTTAGGCTTGGCGTCTCCACCAAGTATTTGCCAGTGTTTATGGGGCGTTAGCTCAGTTGGCTAGAGCACCTGCTTTGCAAGCAGGGGGTCCGGGGTTCGAGTCCCCGACGCTCCACCATAAAAGCATAAGCAGTATTGTTGCGAAAAATATAACATTATTCGGACAAATAACACTTTACAATTATCTAAATCACTGTTACTATTTCGAGACTTGATTGGAGTTTCAGTGTTTTTCAATTTCTCTAGAGGGGAAATCGCAAATCACGGAAACTCACCAACCAGAAGGCTACGGGTCCAAAAACCTGTATCTCTAAGGCACCTCCGCGCAATTTAACAATCGATCCGATAAGTAAAATGTGACAAACGGCGATGATGTGGCATGAGGCCACAACATCAAAATTTGCCAATGCATAAAAAGTAAAATAAGCGCACATAACGGATGCCTTGACGTAAAGACACCGACGAAGGACGTGATAGGCTGCGATAAGCATCGGGGAGCTGCCAATAAGCTTTGATCCGATGATGTCCGAATGAGGAAACTCACTCGTAGTAATGTACGAGTACGCTAATCTGAATATATAGGATTAGATAGTAGGTAAGCTCCTGAACTGAAACATCTTAGTAGGGAGAGGAAAAGAAAATAACCAATGATTCTCGGAGTAGTGGCGAGCGAAACGGGATCAGCCCAAACTTTATAGGTTTTTGCACTCTTCACAGGTGAAGAGCATTTAACAGGTAGCATTTAGCATTTCGCAGAGATTTAACAGGTACCATTTAGCAGAAAGGTCCAGAAGGGCCAAGTCTGATACGTGAAAAATGATAAATTAATGTGAAATGAAAAATGTGAAATGGTATATGACTCATCGCTTGTGATGAGTGTAGATAAGCTAGCAGGCGAATATCTATAAGGGGTTGTGAGGAACAAATTAAACCAAGTTTTGACATTGATTTATCGATGTTAAAGCTTGGCATAGCAAATACTGCGACATGTTTGCATAAAGTAAGAAATGAGAGAGGCGAGCAGAACAGTCTGGAAAGGCTGGCCAAAGACGGTGACAGCCCGGTATGCCAAGTGTCTCTCACTTTATTATTTGTTTTCTCGAGTAGGACGGGGCACGAGAAACCCTGTTTGAATCTAGGGGGACCACCCTCTAAGGCTAAATATGTCTTGCGATCGATAGTGAACTAGTACCGTGAGGGAAAGGTAAAAAGAACCCCGGAAGGGGAGTGAAATAGAACCTGAAATTGTGTGCGTACAAGGAGTCGGAGCCCTTCGGGGTGACGGCGTGCTTTTTGTAGAACGATCCAGCGAGTTACTGGCATGCGCTGCTTAAGTCTTTATGACGGAGGCATAGTGAAAGCGAGGATTAATAGTCCGAACAATTTAAGTGTATGTCAGTAGACCCGAAACCAGGTGACCTAACCATGGGCAGGTTGAAGCGTGGGTGAAACCACGTGGAGGACCGAACCGTAGCGAATTGCAAAACGCCCGGATGACCTGTGGTTAGCGGTGAAATGCCAATCGA
>JBBQBM010000003.1:0-19970 GCA_038317375.1 Saccharimonadales bacterium (SeqCode) | reverse complement strand
TTTGCCATCCCCAACACTAGTGTTGTACGAGCCAAAAGGGAACCAAGCAAACTCCGCCTGCACAACATTCAAAAAAGTCCGAGCACTAAAAGCCCCAACCGCTTTGTAGCCATTCTGGCTATAGAGATTAGGGAAGTCATGCACCGACACCGCCTTATAAGTCACCAACGGATACTCGTTATCCATTTTGTACTGAAAAGTTTTGATGAAGGCGCCTGGCACTTTCTCTAAACTAGAGAAATCTAAACCGTATGGATCATTAGTAAACAATGCGTCGGGATTGTCCCCTGAGCCTCTAGTAAAAATTACTAACACATCCGAACATTTACTTGATGTGTTTGGAACCTTTTCTCCAAATGCAATATTCCCAAGAAGTTGTGCAAATATTCCTAATGTAATAACAAAAAACGCACAGTAAACTAACCTAGTACGAGCGTACATGTACGCTAATCTCTTTTAGGTCTCGGTAATAGTCGCCACCAACCGTTAAACCATCAATCGAACAAAGAAATCTAATAGGAGCAACCCCCCCAGACTGATTATCTTCGGTGGCCGATGCGTTGGGGCATCCAGAGCTTTCATATACATGCTCAATGTTTTCTACTGGGGTGCCAGGGTCTAGGCTAAATCTTTTAGATTTGCCGAAACAGCCACTACTTTCAATCGGGCAGGCACGGCCGGCGATGCCACGATTCTCCGAGGAACTAATTTCGACCCAATCAGCCGGAACCACAATCTTATTAAAAACTCGCTCGACATCCGAAAAGTTTGGCTTGGCGCTTTTGAGAGGATAAAAGAATAGGTCTACGACTCCGACAATTATTAGCAGGACTACTGTTGCAGCCACAATAACCAAACGTCTCCCAGACTTATTCAAGACAACCCCTTTCGTCTACTTAAATTATGCCAGAGAACCCACTCCAACCACAACCATTATTCTCCAAACCTTTCCACACCTCCCTTACATAATTTCGCACGTATACAATTATGTACAGTAGGTTATAAGGATTGGGTGTTCTTTACTAGGTAGCTGTCAAACACTTTAAGCATTTGCTTATGCCTGTCGCGCGTTAGTTTTGCCTCTAAGATCATTACTCTCTTTTCGATTTCTAGAATTTTTGCAATCGCATACACTTCTTCCGCGCATGGGTAGGGATATACCCACATACTCTGAAGTGATAGAACAAATCCAAGCCGACGAAGATGCCTCAAGAACTCACTCCTTTCGGCAGACTTGTCGCGCGGGATATCAAATGACACAACCCTCCACAAACCGTCCCATTCTTTCGGAATACTTATAATTATCTCTTCTAGATCGACGTCTCGTAACCTCGCCCTGCCTTTTGGGGTTAGACTGACATAAACGTTCTCGTCTGCTAGGTGGTCGATTGATATTAGGTTTAGCCGCTTCATATGCCTTAGTAGGCGGTTATATTCGTAGGCGACGAGCAATTTGTCTTTTTTATTGATCATCCCCTCTAAAAGCAGGACTGTATTGGGAGCTAAAGCGACGGCACCGATCGTAGCGCCAGTAGCAAACATCTTGACCAACATATTCACTGCCTTATGTGTCTTGCTCCTGTCCATATACATAATCTATCACGTATACAAATATGTACAAATAGTGCGACTTCTTTGCGCTTGTTCGGGGAGGACTATTTTTTAGTTGGCTTGTTAGATTTTAGGAGTTTAGCTTTTAACGAAGTGCTTGGTTTCTTGATATTTGATTCTTTAGTCTTGGTAGCGGCCTTTGGCGTTTTAGTGGCTTTTGGTTCTGGTGTTTCCTTTTTAGAAGATGTTTTGGGTTTTGGGGATTTCGTAGCTACTGGCTCTTTTGTGTCGGTCGAGCTTGAGTCATAGCCCGCCGCTTTTATGATTACTCGGCGGTTATAGCCTTCGCCTACAGACTCGGTAGCCAGGCCCATTTCGGAGGCAACCTTATGGACGATCCTACGGAAGGCTGGGTTCATCGGTTGGAGCTCCATATCCTTCGAGCTAACTTTTATCTCCTCTACCCAATGTTGGACTTGTTCGGCGAGGCGGTCGTTTTGAGCTTTCTTATAATCGGCAACATCGACGTTAACCCGCATATGCTCAAGGTGTTTATTATTGAGGGCACTCGTCACCATATATTGAAGCGCTCGCACGGTGTCGCCCCGCTGACCGATCAAAAAGCCGTTCATGTGTGTCGACGGTATATTTAGCTCGATAACGTCTTCGTCGTGTGTGGCGTGAACGTCGACATTAAGACCAAAGAACGACAGAACATCTTCGAGATATTTTTTTGCGAACGTAATCGCCTCTTCCATGATGTTTGTTACCTCCGTTTCTTTTTACGCGCCGAAACCCCTCTTTTGTTAGCCTGTTTTTGTTTTTTTGGTTTTTCGATTACTTCTGCAACAACCCGCGCGCCGCCAACAACCGCCTCGAGCTCAACCATGTCTTGGCCTAAGACCCGTTGCTGTTGGAAATATGCGACAACTCCACCGACTAGCCAATATAGCGAAATGGCCGCCGACAAACCGATAGAAACGAAGAAGATTATTCCTGGGATAAGAAAGCGCATCATGCCACCGACAGCGGCGCTCACTTCTGCTTGGTCGGCTTGTTGGCCGGTCGATCCAGCGTCTTTGAGTAGCTGGCGTAGGGATTTTGCGTCTTTGTCGGTAACTGCCAGCTGCTTACTAGTGAAGTATTGAGTAATGCTCGATGCTATAACAATCAGAAAGGCTGGCCAATAAAAACTATCACCAATGGCGTGGCGAGTGAGGTCAACCACACCGAAGAGTGAGTTATCGAATTTTGAAATGTTGGCGGCTACTTCTTTCATCCAGGGAAGGTGCTGTACCCAGCTGTAAGAGAAGCTAGTTATCGTGCTTGGTTCGTTGACGATCTTTTTGATGCCCGCAAATAAAGCAAACAAAATAGGCAACTGAATGAACATCAGCCCAATTGGAGAAAACGGGTTGATCTTCCGCTCTTTATATAGAGCCATTGTAAGAACACCCTCGCGTTGCTTATCGCCTTTAGTTTCCTGTTTGATCCGCCTAATCTCTGGTTGGAGTTGACGCATGGCCTTGGTGTGATGCAGTTGTTTTCTGGCAACCGGCCAAATCATAAATCGCATGACGACTGTAAATATAATCAAAGCCAAACCAAAGTCGTGGCCCGGTATAACGGCGTAGATAAACGTAAGAATATTAAAAATTGGTCGTACTAATAGCGTGTCAAACATTCTAATTACTATACCATGGAGCTATTAATTGCGGGTTGGGCTGGTGTGCATTAGTAGCTCGCGCGCTACTTCTTTGAAGGCGTTTTTTAGTTCTGCGGCTGGCATCTCAGCAACTTCAGCATCAAAAACAGAAATAACGACGTCTATGTTGGTAAGCTTATCGGCTATTTCGACCCGAATTAGTTCATATAGTCGGCGCCGTATCCGATTGCGGACGGGCGCACTCTTACTAATCTTCTTACTAACCACAACTGCAACCCGATAAGTCGATCGGTGGGAGTTTGGCGCAAACTTTACTGAGAAAAATTTAGTTCGAAGAGTCTTACCCTCCCTATAAACATAGTTGAGGCTGTTCGTGCCGGCGAAACGATGGAGCGAAGATACCATATCAGTATTATGCACTCAAAAAGCGTAACGTTAGGCTATTTACTAAGTCTTTTTCGAAGCTTAAGTCGGCGTGTTTTCAAAACCTTGCGGCCAGATTTAGTCGCCATGCGCTTCATGAAGCCATGTACTCGCTTAGCTTTTCTCTTTTTTGGTTGATAGGTTCTTTTTGGCATAGTAACTACTTCCTTTTATTTTCTAGTTAGATGATTGTAAAAATCACAAAATTTACCAACAGATTTTACCTCATTATCCACACCTTTACTAGTGTTATGCACTATTTTACATCTGTTTAAAATTATTGTGTATAAGTCTATCTCTGTTCGGCGTTGTTTTGTTGTGAAATTATAAAACATAGCTATTCCTGTGGAAAAGTCTGCTAATCTTTTTGTATAGTAGTTGGTGGTGCTTAAAAGGTAATGGGGTTTATTAAAGAATTTAGGTAGGGGTATATGCACGAAGAAGCTTTATGGAAAACCGTCTTGGGGGAAATAGAGGTCTCGGTATCGAGAGGTAGCTTCGTCACCTGGTTTAAAAACACCCGCCTTATAAAGTTCAGCGACGAGTCGATCGTTATTGGTGTTCCAAACATCTTTGCAAAGCAACAGTTAGAGGTTAAGTACCATAAGCTAATCTCTGATACCCTGGGGAAGAACGGCGCCACACCCGAGAAACTTGAGTTCAAGATTCATACTTTTGCCTCACCACGGCGCGATGATCAAGAGACAATTATTTTAAACCAGGCCACGGCGCCAACCATAAAGCGGGCGCCATCTATTGGACACGCTTATCGGCAGGGCCTAAACGAACGCTATACGTTCGACAACTTTATAGTTGGATCGGGTAGTGAGTTCGCTTATGCGGCCTGCCAGGGAATCGCACAAAACCCCGGAACAAAATACAACCCGCTTTTTATATATGGGGGCGTTGGGATTGGTAAAACCCATCTTATCCAAGCTGTTGGTAATGCAATTTTGGCCAATAATCCGTCTGCTAAAGTTGTTTATATCTCTAGCGAGCAGTTCGTACAAGAGTTTTTGGATGCTATTCGGTTCAAAAAAATAACTGATTTTGCCGGTCACTATCGCAGTGCCGATGTTTTAATTATCGATGATATGCAATTCATCGCGGGCAAGGAGAAGACTCAGGAAGAATTCTTCCATACCTTTAACGCCCTTCATCAGGCAAATAAACAAATTATTATAAGTAGCGATAAGCCGCCGCACGCTATTCCTACCCTCGAGGAGCGCCTCCGCAGCCGGTTCGCAATGGGCATGACAGTAGATATGCATGCTCCGGACTTCGAAACTCGCTGCGCAATACTTCAAACCAAATCAACCGAAAAGGGCATAAGCCTAGCGCCAGACGTAGTGGATTACCTAGCTAACCATATCCAAACAAACGTCCGCGAGCTTGAAGGGGCCCTGAATCACTTGATTGCCTTTTGTGAAATGCGAAACTTAACCCCTGATTTGGCTATTGCTACTGGTTTATTTGCTGGTGGTCGTTCACGGCCAAAACATTTGAGTGCCAAGAGTATTATAGAAAAAACCGCGAAGCATTTTCAGCTTAATATTGAAGAAATAACTGGGCCTAAGCGCGATAAAGAGATTGTTGTCCCCCGACAAGTAGCTATGTATTTATTGCGCAGTGAGCTACACATGAGCTTCCCTAAGGTTGCGCACGAGCTCGGCAAGAAAGACCACACAACTGCGATTCATTCGATCGACAAAATCGAACGCGAGCTCCAAATCGATGTTATTCTCCGCCAACATGTTGATGAAATAAAGGAGCTTTTGAATGTTTAATTTGTGGAAATCCTGGGCACAAAGATACGAACAAAGTTCGTATAACCCAACTAACTTATGCACCAAATCCCCAGTTTTCGAAACGTCGTTAGCTTGTAGTGGTTCTTTATACAAGTTGAATACTCCAACTTTACTAGCAATTCTCCACTTATTTTATTCAGCAATAACAGATGTATTTACTGGTTTATACCCACAATCCACAGAGCCTATAACTACTACAACAATATATAAAGGAGGGCGGAAATGAAGCTACAACTAACCCAAGAAAACCTAAACAAAGCCCTGACAAATGTTGCTCGAGTGGCTATATCATCCCGCAACCCCCTGCCGATCTTAAACAACATTCTTTTAAAAACCGTCGATAATCGACTAACTGTTTCGGCCACTAACCTCGAGATTGCTATCACCGAACACGTCGGCGCTAAAGTCAGTGTTGAGGGTTCAGTTACTGTTCCGGCCAGACTATTTCAGGAATATATCTCTAGCCTACCAGCCGGTAATATCGACCTCAGTGTTAAGGATAATAAAGTGTATATTTCGACAGGATCCTATAAGTCTACGATTAACGGCATGGCTGCCGATGAGTTCCCTGTTGTCCCTAACCTAGAAAGAACCGGTGGTTGGACGATAGGAACAAAGGAACTAAAAAGAGGTTTATCGCAGGTCATCTTTGCAGCAGCAAATGACGAGACTCGACCGCTTCTTACCGGCGTCTACCTTCATACCCACGAAGGCTTTCTTTATGCAGTAGCAACAGACAGTTACCGCTTAGCCGAGAAAAAGCTGATTGCTCTCAAGAAAGAGGTCAGCCTGGTTGTTCCCTCAACCGCCCTACAAGATCTTATGAGGATTATTGGCGACGGCTCAAATGACGAGGTTAAGATTTATGAGGATGGCCAACAAGTATTATTCTCAGTTGGCGAGAGTGAACTAATTTCTAGGCTTGTCGACGGCAACTACCCAGACTACCGAAAACTTATCCCGGCTTCGTTTGCGATTACTGCAGATTTTGACCGCACCGAGCTAACCAACGTTACGAAAGTTGCGAGTTTATTCGCGCGAGAAAGCGCCGGTAGTATAGTGGTTGGTTTTAGTGAGGCCGACAAAAAAGTTTCTATTTCGTCGGTAGCCTCACAGCTTGGCGAGAACAGTTCAACAATTGATACTAAAGTTGTTGGCACTGGCGAGGTGTCGCTCAACTCACGCTACCTAATCGACGCACTTGGCGCTTTCCACAGCGACACAACGACATTTATGTGCAATGGACGGGTTGAGGCTTGTATTTTGAAGTCACCAGACGAAGCGGACTATCTGCATGTAATAATGCCCCTAAAGAGCTAAACACTCTTATAATAACGGCATGTCTTTACAAAGCATTACGCTGCATAATTTTCGTTCGTACGAAGAGTCATCGTTTGAGTTTTCGGATGGCGTAAACATAATTATTGGCCCTAACGCTGTAGGCAAAACTAACTTGCTAGAAGCCGTATATGTTGTTGCGCTTGGTCGCGGCTTTAGGTCTATACAAGACAGTGACTTAATACGTAGCGACCAAAAATGGGCAAGAGTTGATGCTATTTTAGATGAGAAAGAAAGATCGGTCGTATTAGATAAGTCGACCCAAGACACTAGATTAAAAAAGAAGTTTATATTTGGTGGTAACGAAAAGAAACGCCTTAAGTTTGAAGACCTTAGGCCACTAGTACTTTTCCAGCCCGACGACTTAAGGATGGTCGCCGGTAGCCCCGGGCGTCGCCGTGAATATATCGACAATCTCTTATCGCAACTCTTGCCAACATACCGCCAAGATTTAAGCGCCTATAACCGAGTTCTTTTGCAACGTAACAGCTTTTTAAAAAGCTCGCGTGTATCGTCTAGCGACCAAATGTTTGTTTGGAATATGCAGCTTGCCGAGCGTGGCGGACGAATAATCCAGAAGCGCCAAAAAATACTTAACATGTTAAGTATTAAAATCGGACCGGTATATAGCCAAGTGGCGGGAGTGAACCATAAGCTAGAAATAAAATACGAAAGTTCAATTCCTTTAGAAAATTATTCTAATTCCCTACTCCAAGCCCTAGACAAGACGTTGAGTCTAGACGTTTTGCGGGGCTTTACGAGCGTTGGCGCACACCGCGACAACATAAGTATCACAATCGACGGACGAGCCTTTAAAGACGTCGCTTCGCGTGGCGAAAATCGAACACTAATCCTCGCCCTTAAAATGATTGAACTTGAGGAGCTTGAAGCGGCCAGACAAATTACCCCCCTACTACTTCTAGATGACGTATTCAGCGAACTCGACGGCTCAAGACGGAGTCTGCTCACTAGTTATCTAAAGAACCATCAGACATTAATAACAACAACGGACGCCGACATTACCCAAAAGAAGTTCTCTAGCAACACCAACACTATATCGGTCTAAATTTTACTCAACACTAGAATCGAATACTTGCTTAGCGTCCTTATCCTTAATTACTACTCTAACTTCAGAAAGACCCGAGTAGCTAATCGTGCATAGATATTTGTCGGTACGATTGGCGGTAAGGTCGAAGGTGAGATTTATACCGTCATCGGATATATCTTGATCGGTAGTTTTAACCGACACGCTGAGCTCTGTGATATATCGGCTACCCGTCACCGAGAACCTACTCATAATAGTTTTAGTAAGCTCCAATTGTTCGGCGGTTAACCCGGAATCAATTAGTTTGGAGAAGCCTAGAAATAGTGGCCCCTGTGTTTCGGCTCCAAATTTCTCCGGGGTTTTATTCTTAGGCGCTGACACTGTTTCGCCAGAGCCCGGGTCGAGGTATTCAGTAGGACTTGAGCTAGGGCTTCTACTGCTTATAAATATGAAAATAACCAAGCTAATAATGATCGGTAATAAAGCCAAAGAAACTAAAACTATCTTATTCTTATTTGGTGATTGCATACATGCTCCCCGTACTCATTTGGCTTAGTATTTGTTCCGGATCCCATTCTTGTTCGGCAGTGTCGGAGTGGTAGGAATCGGCGATTTTAAACTTGCCAGAGCTGGTTACGCCACGAATAACAATATAGTGGCCTTCGGTTGTAAAAGGCTTAGCGCCCCCACCTGCTCCGATTATCAGCGCTCCAGACTGCAGGGCGGCTGTGATTGTTTGGACGTTCTTGAGAAGGTGGGTTCGTTCATTGCTTTCGAGATTACTAAAAGGCGTTGCCTTTAAACCCCAATGCTCAGCTAATATAGGTGCGATCGACCAACTACTACCAACGTCTGTAATATACATATTCCTATCATTAGCATAGATAGCTGCCTCAAGTGGGCTAACAGCCAAATCGGTCAAGTTTGTAATAATCATTGCCATAGCAGCTGGTCCGCACCCAGAGAGACCAATTGTACTACTACCATATGGCTTACTGCTCCAAGCTTTGTCAGTCTGCTTATATATCGTAAAGCCGTCAACATACTGTGTGTCTTCGCCTGGGCCGGTGGTTGTAGAACAACTACTGCCCGTGCTATTTAATAAGAGACCTCCAATCAATCCGGAATATTTACCAAGTATATCGGTACTAAACTTACGTCTTGCGTTAAGAGCACCATTTCTACGCGCTTCGTTGGCGTCAGGGGTCTTTGTTTTATCTGGTATTACAGCCCTAGGTGTTGCATAGTCCAAAGCAACTTTGTCAGAAGCGTCATTTAGAGAAACGTCTGGTTCTCTAAGTTTTGCTAAGACGTCGTCAAAGTATTTAGTCTGTAGTTCGCCCCAAATATGTTCGAGCTGTACTTCTAGATCCCCGGTTGGCTTACTTAGCCTTTTTGCTGTTTCGATGAGTCCTTGTTGCCGACTTTCTGTTGTCCACTGCATAAGCCCGTAGCCGTAGCTGCCAGCAATAGAATGGTGTGGAACTACGGTATTCTTCTCGATCTCGGTTGGCATCTCGGGACCGTCCGGGAACGGCGCACCCTGCTGCATATTTTCTGGATTAACTCCGGACTCGGCCATTAAGTTACCCATCATTCCAGCGATAGCATTTGCCGAAAGTCCTTTTCCTAAAAAGTAGTTCCAGGTTTTCTCGAAATTGTCATTGCCGTTTAAATTTGTACCAACATTAACCGAACAACTACAGCCTCCAGTAACTACAGTCTGACTATTACTACTAGCGTTGTTTATGACCGTACTAGAAACAAGCTCGACTAAAGCATCCACACCCGCCGAGGTTAGATGTACGTGCTGGTTGGCGTCTACCACGTATTGGTTTACGTCGGTTTCTAGACCGGTAGGATTCTCGCGGTCGCCACTTGGATCAACGGTATTAAACCAAGGAATCGGCGTTATGGTGTTATCCTTAGCCTCGGTGTATATCCCTACATTAGACTGCTTAATTGTCTCTTTTTGATAGTCCTCCCGGCCAATTGCAATCGTGTCGACCCAATAAATCCTTGCCGTGCTATTGGCGCCGCGCAGTGTTGTATAGACTTTATGGACATTGTCATATGCATTATGCCCATTGGACCCTAGAGCTACGACAATTGCCTTTACCTCGGGATTGGCTATTAAGGCTGCGTCTTCTGCTATGACTCCTAACCCAGTCTTGCCGTCGTCTCCTGGTGTGGTGATACTCCTACTCGCAGACGCCTTGACGGTAGCGGTGAGCCCTTGTTGAAGAAAAGCCGCCTCGTATTTGTCCTTTGCAGATACCGTTATGGAGTCTCCGAGAATGTACACCCCCCCACTAGTTAGTCTAGAACTAGACGAGGATGCGCCCAAACCAATACACCTGTCCTCGGTATTTGAATACAGTGCACCGCTGTCGAAAGCCTTTTTTTGGCTAGCTGTTATCGCCATTGCCTGCGAAGAAGTGATAATTGGAAGAACCATAAAACACAAAATAGCCAGGCGCTTAAGTCTTTGACGAATAGTTACAATACTCATCCCTCAATCACCCCCGTAAGATCGATAAGCAGCTGCTTAGGTGCGTCGGGCCGACTTGACTCTAAATAAAGGGCCGTCCCTTTGGTTATGACAACCCACTCGCCGTCTTTAAACCTAGCGATAGCTGCAAAACCCTCAACGTCGCTTACTATCGGGCTGGCAAACACCGCAAGCCAATCGCAATTGCCGTAATAAGTAGCCTTAGTAACCGTGTAAACAGATTCGTTAATGTCTAGAATCCGCTTGGCGGTCTCTGTACTGGAAGAGTCTTTGAAGCTTGGCTTAAAAGTCTTTTTACTTCTAAGTCCAGTAGAGAACTTCTCCGCTACATCCTTATAGCAAGGTGAGGTAATTAATAGTTCGTGAGCGCCGCTACTTACACTAGTAGAGAATGCTTGTGTACCGTGTACCGAAGATGCATTTTTACCATCGACCGAAACTCTTACATCTCCTAGCACAGACTCAGAAAGACTATTGACCTCTACGACTACGGCTGATGTGCTGACGAACTTATATGATGCGAATATCCCGGCTATTAAAACTAGACCACCAAGCGCTAAATATATTTTCTCTTTCATTAGCGTGGCCCTCCAGTGGATGCTGGAGCACCAGTGTTAGCGCCGATGAAACGCACGGCCCACTCATAGGTCCCTTTTCCGTCAACAGCCAACCCCTTATTGGTTACTACTCTTGACGGATGAGCTGTGCCGTCGGCCTCGGCGGTAACCAACTGTTTTGTCGCCGGGTCATAACTAACAACTATACCGATATGGCCATTACCACCATTGCCGCCACTGACCGAGCCCCTACCGACAAAATCTCCGGCTTGAATGCTATGAACATCAATCTCTTTAAAGGATGTTGTGTTTGTTCTGTACGAGACAGAAACTTGGTTGGTATAGAAGCCAGTAGCTCTATATAAAGCCATGTTTGTGAAAGAGCTACACTCTGCAAACTGTGGGTTCGTTGCTTTTGCGCTTGGTCGATTGGCTATGTCGTTACTATAGGGTAGGCCTAATAGCTGCGATATAGCCGTACAGGCAATCTCGGCGTTTCCACCATTAGCTGAACAGTCAGGTATATATAACGAAGGGTCGACATATTTAGCACTTGTGGCGTTGCTACTTGAACCGCCAGAGCCGTCTAGGCCGAATTCGCTACAACTATTGTCTGCTCCGTCTTCATAGCAAGCGTAAGCCTCCATGAGTTGTGAGTCTAAGATATAAAAACGTATACGCAGCCACTCAAGCTTTGGGTCACCACAGTCAAAATCCGCCATTTTATGATAAGCCGGTACGTCGCCCGTACTTCTAACAGTCCCATCTTCTTCTAGGTTAATACCAAAACAACCTACAGCCCTTTCTCTATATTCATCAGCGTTAGGTCCCTTAAGGATAGCGACTACTTCTTTTTCGTTCTCGAACGGATTTTTTATATTATCGTTATTAATCTCCGCCACACTAAAGCCATAGTCCGGGAAGCCATAGTCATAGTTAACTGCCGCCCTAGCCTTATGGTTAAAGATGAAGGGCAGCTTGAAGATACTGGCGAGGCTAGACGGCACCGAGCTGGCGACTCTCGCAATGTTCTGAGCAGGGTCCGGGGCTTGCTCAGACATAAAGCTACCCACAATGCTTTGGGCATCAGTTGGATCGAATAACCTTGCCAGTAGACCCTTTTCTTGCCGAGCCTCATTTTCGGAGGCGATACGGTATTCCTTGAGTTCTAGGGATTGTCTCGGTGACAGGGCGGCACCGCCACTAGATGCGGCAGAGTCAATAGACATCAACCTTGCACCATAATTCACGTAGTTGCCGTAGTTTGCTCCAGCTACATTAATATCTAATGGATGACCGGCCACCCATCGAGTAAAGCCTTCTAGTACTTTTGGTCCTACGGTTGCGCCAATAACGTTTCCGGCAATGGCAGAAAGAGGACCACCGGTGAAAATATCTATACCGGTCGTTATTACTTGGCCGATAATACTATTAGTCACAGCACATATCGTGGAGAGTCCGGGTATTTGACTTAGTACTTGAGAAACAGGGTTCCGGTCGCTATTGATTTCGGCCTCAGGGCCAATATCTGGGCCGGTTTGGTCAACGCCGCGCTCGGCTTGGATGCTGCGAGCGGAAAGCCACGAACCATCTTTTTGAGTAAAAAGCTTTTTTGTTAGAAAGCTCAGTTGTTCCCCGTCAACATCTTGGCCGGTTATAACTTGGTTGCCAACAGAGAGTGCTTCGCCGCCAAGACGCATAAGAGGAAGCCTAACGTTAGCCTGTATGATGTCGTCTATATTTTCAGATATCGATTGAGCTACGCAGACTATACCCACAAGTGCGGCTACTGCTCCTGCTTTTGCCAGCTTGCCCCTAACAGCGCCGACCTCTGCGTCTGCGCCCGACACCTTATTGCCTCCAACATCTTCAGTACCTACGTTGTTAGCATTTTTAGCGGCGCTATCAAGTTCTTCGGCTCCTGCTTTTGGCTTACCATCTTCACCCGTTCCGTCATCTGCGCTTAGGGTTGGAGAGTCGGTTGCACCATTCCTTATCTTACTTTCTCGGTCAGCATTCCATTTTGCCAATCTAGCGTATAGAGTTTCCAGTATTTTTTCATCTATTCTTTTTAAAGGGTGCCAGTCTACCCTGCCTCGCTTACCCATGATTCGCGACCTAATTGCCGATCCAACCTTTGAGTAGCCGGCTTCCTGGAGAGATATTCTAATCAACTTTTTATTAGCAAAGCGCCCTAAGCCATCAGAGCTAATTTTGATTTTACCACCTTCGTGAATTGTGACGTTCTCTATGGGTATGTCGTAGTGTTTGGCGATCTTTAATCGCTCTTCGCCCGGACTGCCTCGAATCTCTTTAGACAGATCTGACCCTGGCGGTAAGTTGCTTGGATCAATTATATAGCCGTCAAAATAACCAAGCCTTTTAGTGTAGCCAGACTCTAACCCAGATTTCTTCATCCGTCGCTCTAACTTATCTGCATATGTATTACCAAGTATGCCCAGTCGGGTCTTCTCAGGATTGTCTCTATAGCGAATATAACGAGCAATCTTCATCATCCGATCATCGCTGAGGTCCTCTTGGTTTGAAAAATGAAATCCCTGAAGCAGCTTAGACATTTGCACCAACTGCAGCGGCCCGGCAATCATGGCAAACAAGGCGAAACTACCCCCGCCAAGAGCTAGGGCGCCGAGCCCGAACGTAGTTTTGCCCCGATTTCTAGAAATAAAGCCTCTAATTTTTCGCTTGCCGTTATTCTTCTCGGCTTCTTGTTTGAAAAAGTCGGGTTCGTCATCGGTTTGGTCGCTAACTCGACCTTTCTCTAGTTTATCGGCGCGAGTTCCTGTCGAATCGCCTGCTAACCTGTCTGAAGCATCGTTCTCTCTTCTTTTGATTTCGTCCGGAACAGAGGAGTTTGCATCACCGGATAAAATTCTATCAACATTTGTGCTGGCTCGTCCGGACATAGCATCGTCAATGCTAGAGCTCCGGCGCCAAGGTGGCAGCTTGGAGTCTTCTGAGTCTTGATCTTCGTCATTGTCTAACACTTCAAAAAGCACCCTTCTTCATGGAGTAATTATAACAGCCCTTACGCTTGTAGGTTGAGTTCGCCGCCGGCTTGATTCAGCTCGCCCACGCTAGGAGTATTTGGCTGGACTGCGGTCGGGTTGGTAGATATTAGTCCGGTTTCTGTTGGGCTCGGCAAAATCTGGATATGCACATGGTTTTGCCCGGCAAAGAATAGCCCCTGCCCAATCGGGAACTGAGTAAGGCGCTTCTTCTCCTCGCTAGTTAGCTTGAAGACGTCGGCCAGAACATCAACTGCTGACGGAGATTGTTTGAGCAGTAGCTGCATACTAGCATTAGCGACAACTGCCCGGCCCATTCTTGAACCCATAAAGTCTTCGACGTCCTGCGAAATTGTCGTGACGCCAAGGTTATATTTTCGAGCGCGCTTGGCCATGCTAAATATAAAGTTAGCAGAGTCCTCGTATTTCATAAGCTGCCAGGCCTCGTCGATTATTAAGATTCGTCTTTTTTGGTCAGATTTGGTTTTGTTCCAGATATAGTTGAGCACAATATACATCGCTACTGGGCGAAGTTCGTCCTCTAGGTCTCGAACGTTAAAAACAACAAGCGGGTTGTTGATATCGATATTGCTTGGCTGGCTAAAAACACCAGCAAAAGTTCCGGTCGTATATTTGCGTAGGCGCTGAGCTAAGCTTGGCCCGCTAGCACCCATATGCAGAAGCGTGTCATAAAGATCAGCGATGGTCGGCGGGTTGCCGTTATGGGTCAGCGGGTCGTTAGTGATGCCTGCTTTAGCATAGGTTTCGATCAGAGCGGCATCGAGGTCAGATTCTTCTGCTGGAGTTAGCCCAACAGTAGTAGTGCCACCACCGCCACTAGCAAGTACGGCTTGAGCAGACGCTCCACCCATCATTAGGCGCAGTAGCCCGTGTAGTGTAATGAGGTTACTGCGTAGAGCGCTGTCGGCTTCGTCGGTGTCGACGACCTTAGGGATGTCAAAAGGGTTTAGTCGAGTTGGCGAGTTAAGCGACAATTTAATATATGCCCCGCCAACGGCATCACACATCTTTTGGTATTCGTTTTCGGGGTCGATTATAAATATCTCAATCCCCAGCATTAAGCTTCGAAGGGCCTCGAGTTTCACGGCAAAGCTCTTACCGGCACCAGACTTAGCGAAGACTACCGAGTTGCTGTTTTCCAGAGAGAAGCGATCAAATATCACTAGCCCAGAGTTATGCATATTAATGCCATACAAAATGCCATGGTCGTCAGTCAGGTCGGCGCTAGTGAAGGGAAAAGCAGTAGATAGTGCCCCAGTGTTCATGTTGCGCTGAATGTGCAGTTGGTCGAGGAATTGTGGGATGGTGCTATTTAGCCCCTGCTCCATTTGTGTAGTCGACGGCTTTGAATAGACTAGCTGTTGGCCGAGCATCGATTCGACACTGTGAGTTACGAATTCGAGTTCGTCTAGCGACGAGCCATAAATTGTAAAATATAGACCAAACCTAAAGAAACGCTCTTCGCCAACCTGAAGCTTGTCGCGCATTTCTTCGGCGTCTTGAATAGCCGCCTGCTTGCCCGGGTCACGGACCTTGCCTTTTTCGGACTCGATTTGGATGCCGGCCTCTAATTGGCCAACTTTTTTGCGCAAGTTTTCGAGGACTACCTGGCTCTCGACGGGGTATATATACATCGACATGTCCATAACTTCGTCGAGGTTAATCATCGGCCCCAGCCAACCAGTATAGATTTGCCGCGGGTAACCATAGACATAAAATGTTCGGGCAAAGCGCGTTCCGAGCTGGAAGAACCCGGCCTGGAAATCTAGCGAACTTGGCGCAATGAAATCGCGCAGCGCCGTAACGCCTTTACGAAAAGCCTCATTGACCTCTTGTTGCTCACGCAATCGTTGCTGCTCGGCCAAATTCACGGGGTCGATTGGTGCGTCAATTTTCTTTTTGCCAAACATTAGACGCTCCCCTTTGAATAGCAATTTATCAAGTACCAGGTATCGTTTATCAGAGATTTGCCATTTGCCATTGAACATTTAAGATGATTTCGATTGAAAAATGACAAATGAAAAATCAATGAAAAATGCGAATTGATCAATGTTAAATACCCTTGGGTTATATATCCGAATATCATCACATTGTTCCTTTATCTAGGTTTGGTTGGGGCGCTTCGCCTGCGCCCTTGGTGATGACTGGTGCAGTCAAATCGTCGAAGTTCTTGAGTTGTTGGCGGCTGGAAGTGTCCGGGTTATAGGCGTCATAATAAACCTCAATAAGTTCTTGTGTGTCGAGTGGCACGGCCCGCACGCCAGTTTGCGCCAAACCAGACACAACCGCCTGCGTGTAGTTGCGCAGTTCGGCCTTGGCTTTTTCTAAGGCATCTTCGTTAATAGTGACGTGGTCGGTTTTATTGCCGAAGATATTACTAATAAAGTTATGGCTAGCTTTAGCCACAGCCCCGGCGGTTGCAACCGGGAAATATGGAATAACTACATAAAAGCGCTTGTCCATAATATTGGCCTGGCTAGCGGTGTCGCTAATAAAGGCAATGTAGTCTTCCATGAGTAGCGCTAGCAGCATGTTTTCGTGTTCGGATCGGATTTTGTCGAGCTTTTCTAGGTAGGGGCGCAAATCAACTCGTTGCGAACGAATAGAAATTTGGACCGGGAAATAGAGCATGTTCAAGAAGCCCTGAAAGGCTAGCTCTACGCCATCGCGTTCTTGTGGGCTCATTAGGTCGAAGTTAATGCTCTTGCACATTACTACTGCCCGGAAAGATCCGTCATTCATAATAACGATGCCGTCACGGATTTCGCTGATGTGCAGTGTGTTTTGGGTGCTGTTTGAGTTGCTCTTCGACTTTGTCGGGATAGACTCATTCGCGGCTGGCGAAGCTAGCGCCGGATTAACAGCAGAGCCGGCAGGCGCTTGGCCGACTGGTTGAGTGGTCTGTCCTTGTGACCCTATGGTTGGTTGAAAGCTTGGATCCATATCTTTTGTTTGATGTTGGTTTTATCCCTCTCTTACGAGGGTTCCCACCCCTAGAGAAAGCGCCTTAATGCAGTGATACTACTTCGTCCTGTTGCATAGCTGCCTGCCCCTGCGCGTGCGTGGCGAGGCTAGCAATACTTGCGACCTTTAACTCATCACTGCTCTGGCCCAACTTTTCTAGTATATCATCGGGGGCTTTGCCTGTAGAGGTGTTTATTGCAGGAGGGTTTAGCTTACTTGCTTGTTCGCTAATTGGGTTAGTGTGCGGTTCGATTGGAGTTATGACTCTGCCGTGGCCGTTGCTAGCAAGTTGGCTATTTAGTTCTTCGGATGCATGGCGACTGCTCAAAAAGTTCGCCTCTTCGGTTGTTTGGATTGCCGGCTCGTCTATGAACGAATCAGACCCTGTCGACTTACTAGCCGGCCCAACAACTTGTGCCCCAAACGAGGTATAGCCTGGGTCGACGATCGGTGCGGTTATAAAAGAATAATCGATATTTGCGGCTGGCGGTATTTTGCCGCTAGCGATGTCTTTTAGTTTCGATAGTGTGTCTTCGTGCTGCTCTTTTAGGCCCGTGTCGAACCGGTGGGCAACCATGTTGCTGACAGGGTCTAGAATGTCGTCCGTGGCACGAATGTCAACATCTGGGACCTCTTCGGTTGTAGTGATGTCGAACAATCTGTCCGAATTTGGCGCCACTCCACCCTGCGTAAAAGAATCTATTGGACTTGTACCTAGGTTCTTAACTGCCCAACCACGGCTGTCCATTGTGGCGCTCAGGGCTTTTAGGCGGCTACTAACCTGGGTTTGGTCGAGACCGTTAGTGCGGATTATCTCGGCCTTTTTTGGGGCTGTGATAGTCACAAGTTCGACCATTCCGGACTGGTCCCAATGGCGCTTACGCGGTTTGATTAGGAAGCGGATCCGAGCTGCCAGCCAAACATCATTGGGTTGGTCGCGACCGATCGGTGAGGCCATAAAGCCAAAGAACAGGATTGGTATTAACCACGGAGTAGCTAGAACAATATTGACCTTGGCGAACAAAAAGGCGATGAACATAAACACTGCCGTAATGATTGCGAAGATGAATTGCTTTAAAGTCAGTGGCCCAAGTAACTTATCCTCGGCCTCAATGTCTTGTAATACTTTATATGTTCCCATGGTTTACTTCACAACCTGCCTAGCATAACTAACCCTCTCATCATTAGCGACATCAATGTAGTCGCCCGCAGAGTTCTTAGCACTACTTCTAAGCCCAAGCGCTCTCTCGATTGCTTGTTTCTTAGTTGAGTTCAATGATGATGTGGCTTCGGGGCTTTCTGATAACATCCTTTGGTACCTTATACTGTCGCCATTGTGACGCCCTACTGCAGCACCTATTGCAAGTTCCCATGTTTCTGCCGACCAATCGACAGTAGCTTGTGGCGCTGGGATATCTTTAAATGCGGCGGCAGCCCCCAGTACAAGATCGGGCGCTTTCTTGAAGAAGGCCTCTGCTGCTGAACCATCTGCCTTAGCCTCCTGCATAATTCCTTTTTGATCATCGGACAGTGTTGGTGTTGATGATTGAATGCTACGCATTTGCTTATCGCTCTTAGTTCTGACCAGCTGGCTATGAGCCGCCGCCTGAACTGCTCGACTAGTGCTCGTTCTAAATATATGCTCCAAATGATCAGCGTTACTGTAGTCAAAGTCTTCACCCGTATGCACCACACCCTTTGTGTCTGTGTACGAGATTTTACCAACGTCCCTACCTTCTATTTTGCCCTTGGACAACTCCGCTGTTGCGGCGTCTGTCTTTAGCTTAGCTTCGGCTGCGGTCAACCTTGCTTTTTCAGCATCTGGGTTGAAGTTGTCCGATTGGATCTTTGCGCCGTGTCTGGCGACTTGATTTTCGAGCATACTCCTTTCCAGCATGTCCTTATAGCCCTGGACTGCATTTCTCTCGCGGTTCAGCCTGTATGCTTTTCTGCCCATACCGACTTGCCCAAATCCGAGCCTTGCCCTGTCTCGCATAGTAGCTTTTCCATCCGCCAACCTCATCCTAGCGTCTTGTAGCCCAGTCTCTTTTCGGATCTTTTTATTAGCCTCTTTTTGAGAATTAAGACCATTATGCCATTTGTCCGTAAGACCCTTGGACTTGTCATTTACCATACCAGTAATATTACTGAACGCACTGCCTGCTAACTTGAAGAGCGCCGGCAAGAAGAAGAACGGTGACACGTAAGCAATCATCGGAATAAGGACCTCAATTACCCCATTATTTGTCTTAGTCGATTGCGCTGATATAAGTGCAAAAATCTTCCCAGCCGTAATGGCTCCCATAAATAACGGGTAAAGCAGCAGTAGTTTATTAAACGTCCCCGACCATAACTTCCAGATCTTTTGAGTGTTTGGGAGCATCCAGGCGGCGATACCTACGGGTGCCATGACCAATAGGAAGACAATAATGACCTCCCTGAGTGCTAATAAGAAGAGCCCGATTAACATTGCAACCGCAACCGTTAGTCCGGCAGACAATATTGCGAACAACCCACCATGCGTAACTATGAACAGGATGAATGCACCGGTGAATACAGCGCTTGCTGTTCCGTCTGTCAAAGAGTCAGAGTTAGCAAAAGAATGCCCTGCGATGTACTTCAAGTTTACTTGGCTAAACGACGTAATACCATCGTATAGGCCTTTGAATGGCTCGAACATCAACCCAGAAATTCCCCTACCCAAGTCGTTCATGAAGCCGATATATGTAGTGGCTAGCGCCCAAGACAGCCAGATGCCAATCGCCCCAATTACTATCCTTGGGAGCATCTTTTTTAGCGTATAGCTGCTAACCAGGTCGAAACCTAGTGCTGTCGAAATTATCATGACTAGGGCAACTATTACGAGTAGCCCAGAGGATATTCTGGCTAGTTGCGTCCAAGCCTCGTGGAGGCCATCGTTGCTAGTAAATTCAGTATTTACCTGCAGTTTCTTATCGATTATTCCCTCAGTAGCAGTAATCAACTTATCGGCGCCACCCAATATCGGGCAAACAAAAAGCCCCAAGAAGCTGTCTATCGAACTTTCGCAAGAAGTGTCG
>JBBQBM010000002.1:0-21614 GCA_038317375.1 Saccharimonadales bacterium (SeqCode) | reverse complement strand
CGTTTAAATCGACTAATTTCTTCAAACGATTGTTTCGGTTAATAACCCGGCGATAGAGATCGTTGAGGTCGCTGGTTGCAAAACGGCCACCAGTAAGTTGTACCATTGGTCGGAGGTCTGGAGGAATGACAGGTAAAACTGTTACGCACATACTATTTGGTTTGATGCCAGAACGATGCATGTTTTCAAGCATACGAAGTCGTTTCATGATCTTCTTCTTGCGCTGGCCCTTTGCTTCTGCAGATTCGGTGTTCAAATCTTCAATGAGCTTACCGAGATCGACTGTGTCGAGCATAGCCTTTATGGCCGATCCACCCATACTAACCTCGACTAGGTCTTGGATGTCTTCTGGCATATTCCTAAAATCTGTTTCTGGTACAAGTGCATGCAAAACTAAACTAGTTAGCTGAGCTTTGGTTTCTTCATAATCTTCAGTTAGCTCTTCAATTTCTTTAGTTTGTGCTTCTGCAAGTGCCTTAACATCGGCTTTTTCATCTTTAGCTTCGTTTTCAAATCGTGCCTTAATAGCAATCTTGGCTGCTTCAAATTCAGCTTCTTTGTCGGCAAGCATTTGGTCGCGTTTTTCAGTATCAACTTTCAAAAATACGTAACTAGCAAAATATGCAATTCTCTCGAGGTTCTTCACGGTCATGTTTAGCACTAAGCCGATCGGGCTAGGCGTTCCACGCAAGAACCAGATATGTGACACTGGCGCCGCGAGTGTAATGTGTCCCATGCGCTCACGTCGAACAATAGTCTTAGTAACGATTTCGCCTTTTTTATCAACAGCTACTTCGCGTGAACGAATACCCTTTAGCTTGGCGTCATGTTGTGTTAAATCTTTGGCTGGGCCGAAGATTCTTTCACAGAACAAGCCGTCGCGCTCAGGCTTTTGTGTTCGGTAATTAATAGTTTCTGGTTTGAGTACTTCGCCATGGCTCCACTCCATGATATCTGCTGAGCTAGCAATGGTTAGTCTTACTGCATCAAAGTCAGCAATGTTTGTTCCGTAGTCGTAGCGTCGTATCATTATTCTTCCCCTTCAGTTTTTTCTTCAACAGTTACTTCTTCGTCAACTATTATCGGAACACCTGTTGCGTCGGTGTCTAATATTTCGAATTCATCGGCTACTACACTCTCGGTCATATCGAGGTCCGCAATTGCGTCTTCTGGCATTTCAATCTTCGGAACATGAGCAGCTTCGTCTTTAATGTTTGCTTCTAGGACATCTTCGGCGTCGACTAACTTCCCGTCAGTAGTGTCGACTAGGTCAACACGAAGGCTCAAGCCTTGAAGTTCTTTGACGAGCACATTGAAGCTTTCAGGAACTTTTGGACCTTCGATTGGTGTTCGCTTGATGATACTTTCATAGGCCTTGCTACGTCCATAAACATCGTCAGACTTGATTGTGAGCATTTCTTGAAGCGTGTTTGCGGCTCCATAAGCCTCAAGTGCCCAGACTTCCATCTCTCCAAATCTTTGACCACCATTTTGAGCTTTTCCACCAAGTGGCTGTTGAGTAACCATTGTGTATGGTCCAGTAGAACGCGCGTGGATCTTATCTGTCACCATGTGATCAAGTTTGATCATATACATCTTACCTACGGCTGTCTTTTCTTTAAATTGGTCACCTGTTCGTCCGTCAAAAAGCTGAATTTTGCCATCTTCTGGCAGACCAGCTTGCTTCAAAAGCTGTTTGATCGCCGACTCTGGTACTCCGTTAAAGGGCGGCGATACTACTTTAATCCCAAGGGCGGCGGCGGCCATACCAAGGTGAACCTCGAATAACTGACCAATGTTTCGACGTGATGGAACACCAAGCGGGTTCAAGACTACATCGACAGGTGTACCGTCAGCCATGAATGGCATATCTTCAGCTGGTAATACTCGGGCAATAACACCTTTGTTACCGTGTCGTCCTGCTAGCTTATCGCCAACTTGAACTTTGCGGAGTTGAGCTACGAAGACCTGAACCTGCATAAGAACACCGGCCTTTAGTTCGTGCCCATTGGCGCGACTGAAGATCTTAACACCGACAACTTTTCCGTGCTTTCCGGTGCTCATGCGCTGTGATGTATCGCGGACTTCCTTGGCTTTTTCGCCAAAGATTGCACGAAGCAAACGTTCTTCACTTGATAATTCTTGCTCGCCTTTTGGAGTAATCTTACCCACCAAAATATCTCCGGGATGAACCTCGGCGCCGATTCGAACAATGCCTTCATCGTCGAGATGACGAAGAGCGTCTTCTGATACGTTAGGAATATCTCGAGTAACAATTTCTGGACCGAGCTTAGTCTCGCGGATTTCAGTCATGTAATCGACAATATTAATACTTGTTAAAACATCCTCAGAAACTAGCCGGTTAGAGATAACGATGGCATCTTCGAAGTTGTATCCAGCCCAAGGCATGAATGCTACAGTGACGTCTTTTCCTAGTGCAAGTTCGCCATTTTCGACGGACATACCTTCGATAATTGGCTGACCGGCTTTAACTTTGTCGCCAGTGCTAACGACTGGGCGCTGTGTGATGCTGGTACCTTCGTTACTGCGGACATAGTGTAGCGGATGGTAGTGAACGGTGTGTTTTCCGTATTTAATTGCAACGTCATCCCCTGAAGCTTTTTCTACTACGCCGTTTGCTTCTGCAACTATAAGCTGTCCAGAGTTCCGAGCAACTGCTTCTTCAAGCCCCGAAGCTACTATCGGTGCTTCAGGTCGAAGTAGTGGAACGGCCTGTTGCTGTTGGTTAGAACCAATTAGTGAACGAAGCACATAGTCTTTTTCGATAAATGGAATAAGTCCAGCGCTTGTACCAGCGATTTGCTTGTCGCTAGCATCGATGTGAGTCACTTCATTAGCATCAACTTCACCGGCTACAAGTCTATTACGGGCCGAGACACGCTCGTCAACAAAATATCCATCTTTGTCGACTGCATTTCCTGCACCGGCAATAACCGCACTCTTCTCGTCAGAGGCGTCAACATAAATAATTTCGCTAGAGACTTTAGCTTTTACAGGCCATGTAACTTGGTTCTTGACTGCGGCCAATTTCTTTGCGTCTTCGGCTGTGATCTTTTTGCCGGCTTTAACAAGAATTTTGCCTTTTTCGTTTTCGAGATTAACGCTCGTAATGTGTCCAACCGAGGCTTTTGCTGTGACAGAGTTAATAACCTTTCGGTATGGAGTTTCGATAAAACCATAGTCATTAACACGGGCATAGGCTGCAAGGTTAAGAACTAGTCCGATGTTGGCACCTTCAGGTGTTTCGATAACACAAATACGACCATAGTGAGTGGCGTGGGCGTCACGAACTTCAAAACCAGCACGTTCGCGGCTAAGTCCACCTGGGCCCATTGAGCTTAGGCGACGTTTGTGGGCAAGCTCACTGAGTGGGTTAACTTGTTTCATGAACTGGCTAAGCTGTGATGATGCGAAGAATTCACGAACGGCCGCAACTACTGGTCGAGCATTAATAAGTTGCGCCGGCATGACTGTTTCAATCTCGCACATGCTCATACGGTCTTTGGCGTTGCGTTCCATACGAAGAAGCCCGATACGGAACTGTCTTTGGACTTGCTCACCGACTAGTTTGACGCGTCGTGAATCGAGTGAATCGATGTCGTCAGCTGCTTCTTGAGTATTATGAAGTCGAATTATTTCAGCGATGATGGCTGTTAAATCTTCGAGTCGCATAACGCGGTTTTCGGCTGTATTTGGAACATCTAGGTCGAGTCTCTTGTTTAACTTATAGCGACCGACTCGACTAAAGTCGAAGCGCTTATAGTTATAAAACATGTTTTCGATAAGACCACGGGCGTTGTCGACAGTTGCTAGGTCGCCTGGACGAAGACGACGATAAACTTCAATAAGTGCTTCATTAGCACCTTTGGCGGGGTCTTTTTCAAGCGTCACATCAAGAAGTTTAATCTCGCCGCTATCTACATGCTTGAAGGCTTCTCTCATCTGTTGCTCGCTCATGCCTAGGGCTCGAAGCAATGTCGTGACTGGCAATTTGCGTCGACGGTCAATTTTGACATACAAAGCGCCAGATGCCGCTGTTTCAAACTCTAGCCAAGCACCACGACCAGGAATAACTTTTGCGCCATAAAGGTTCTTTGCACCATGCACCGCAGAGGTGAAAAAAACGCCAGATGATCTAATCAACTGGCTGACGACGACGCGTTCTGCGCCATTAATCACAAAAGTTCCGCGCTCTGTCATCCATGGGTAGTCGCCAAGGTAGATTTCTTGTTCTTTGACTTCGCCGGTAATCTTATTAGTTAGCTCAACTATAGCTTTTAGTGGCGCGTCATAACTGACGTTATTCTCGCGAGCTAAACTTTCGGTTGTTTTTGGTGGCTCAAAGCGGTAGCTCTTAAATCGTAGGCTAAGTTTTGTGCCAGTGTAGTCATCGATCGGATAAATTTCGGCAAAAAGCTCGCCAAGACCTTCATCGACAAACCATTGGAAAGACTTTGTTTGATGATCAACGAGATTTGGAAGTTCAATATCTTTGACATCAGTAAAACTAACCCTTCCAGAGTTAGTGACTATGTTCAATTTGTTTGTTTTTAGGGGTGTAGTTTTAGCTTGTGCCTTCAAGTTAATAAAACTCCGATCGTTCTGCTGATATTTAGTTGATTATGCTTTGAGTGAAGCTAACTAGCAGAACCTTTTTATCGCTCGAAAATCAAAAAGACTTGAGCAAAGGCCCACTTACCCTACTTCTTCAAAACGTATTCTGAAGCACATCGGTCGCTTTGTCAACTGTTTTCTAATCGTTAGTCCAACCAGGAACAACCACTTCCATAGTGGTAGGAATATTTGCTAAATCAGAGGCGCCCCTAACCTCTGTTCCACGCCAACCAAATTGCAACAATACCTCTGTTGGGTCGATAGCAGAGCTGAGCCCCCTAGATTGAGGGAGTAGGGTGTACACTCCTCCGCGCTGGTGCTCAAGATCTCTCCCCCAGGCATCAACTAGAATCCCGGCAATTGGATCTTGAAGAAGATTACTTGCTCCCATATGTCCGGCTAAATATACGTCTATTTCGCCCGCGCACCAGAAGGTAACGTTAGTTTTTAACTTGTCGTAGACATGTTGAAGACGATGTTCAGGCTTTTTGCTTAGCTTTGATTCGTAGTGTCTCATGCCGGGTTTAGCATTCTTGGCCGTCGCGATACCACTTGCATTAAGAAACAAACCATTGGCTGTCCTGATTAGTAGTTTAGGGATGAAGTCAGTACTAGTCATAGATCTAACTATTCTTAACCGTTTTGCAGCATTCTTTGGGTTGTTATAAATCTCAGGCAGTTTAGGGTAATTAACTGCAAGGTCCGGGCGTTGCGAGATTACAACACAAAGATGAGCGCCTGCCATTGCTAACTCATCGTCAGACAACTGGGTCAAATCAACTAGTTCAAGTGAATCACCAACACCCAGAGGAGTAACGTATTTGTCTATCATATGCTAATTGTTTACTAAGTTTGAGCCTATGTAAACTATCTTTTAGTAATGATCTTGTCGACAATGCCGTATTTTTTAGCTTCTTCTGGGCTCATCCAGAGGTCGCGCTCCATGTCCTCGGTAATCTTTTTAACAGTTTGACCGGTATTTCGCGCCATAATTTCATTTAATCTTTTCTTGAGACGTTGGACTTCTTTAAGGTCAATTTCCATGTCCGTAACCTTACCCCTAGTGCCGGCACTTGGCTGGTGAATCATAACCGTCCCGTTTGGCAATATAAATCGCTTGCCCTTAGCTCCAGAACTAAGTAAGAATGCAGCTGCGCTGGCCTGTAAACCAATACCTACAGTCTGAATGTCTGGCTTAACGAATTCCATAGTATCGTAGATAGCTAGAGCATCATAAACTGACCCGCCCGGACTGTTAATATACATAACGATATCTTTTTTTGGATCTTCATTCTCTAGGAATAGAATTTGAGCGATTATCAGGTTGGCGGTGTGTGGTTCGATGTCGTCACCAACAAATATAATTCGATCTTTTAAAAGCCTCGAATAAATATCATATGCTCTTTCGACTCGACCATCTGTTTCTATGACTGTTGGGACTAACATATCTACCTCTGTAAGTTAATGATTAAAGTCTATCTCTTTGGCACTTGAGAGTCAAGAGTGCTAGTTTTTTGAAACCATTTTTACTAACACCAAGATCGTCTTTTCTGTTAGTAGTCTTGATGCAATGTTGTTCCGATTGTCAGGGTTCTCGAGTTCGGCGGTCATTTTTGGGTCGTTCTTATACTGCAATTTTAGATTCTCAAGCCGTGATTCAATTTCAGCGTCAGCTATGGTTATCTTTTCTTGATCGGCTATCTCGGCAAGCACCATGCCGGCCTTCAATCGCCTCTCGGCTTCTGGCATTATTTCTTTAGTTCTTTGCTCTTCAGCGGTCATACCTGCGTTGTCTAGATATTCCTGCATTGTTAAGCCGCGGTAGGTTAGGTTTTGCTTTAGCTCTGCCAAAATCGAATCGGCTTGTTCTGCGAGCAAGCCCTCCGGAAGTTCAAGCTTTGACTTTGCCGTAACGGTGTTGATAACTTCAGCCTCGAAGTCGTTGTCGGCTTGTTTTTGCTTCTCAACGGTTAATTCTTTTTTGATGTCTTCTTTTAATTCTTTGACTGTTTTAACAGGGCTGACCTTGGAGACAAACTCGTCGTTAAGTTCTGGAAGATTAACTTCTTTGACCTTGTTGACCTTAACGGCAAAAGTCACCTTTTGACCTCTCATTGCGCTGACTCCGTAATCTTCAGGAAAGGTCAAAACAAAGGTTGTTTCGTCGCCAGCTTTTTTGCCGAGGAGCTTGTCTTCAAAACCTGGGATGAATGTCTTGCTACCGAGTAGTAGTGGGTATTCTTTGCCACTAGCACCCTTGATTTCCTTACCTTTTTCATCAGTTCCAACGAAATCTATCAACACTTCGTCTCCATTTTTGGCTGGGCGGTCTACGTCGTTCTTCACGGCCAGCTGCAAACGCATATTAGCAATGACCTTTTCGATTTCTACAGCTTCTATCTTAACTTTTGGTGGAGTCATTTTAAGTTTCTTATAATCTGCTAGGGTGATCTTTCCTAATACTTCTACTTCGGCAGTAAATTCGAGAGTTGTGAAGGGAACAAATTTCGTTATAGAAACCCTTGGAGGCAACACCGGTCGTATGCCAGCGTCGGTAACAGCGTGCCGATAGGCATGGTTCAATGCTTCATCAATAAACTCGCTTTGTAGTTGTTCAGGGTTAATAGCCTTCTCGATCATATGGCTCGGTGCCTTGCCGTCTCGAAAACCTGCAACCTTAACATTTTGGCCAAGTTTCGTAACGGTGTGTTCTTTAGCCAACTTTAAGGTTGCGTCATCAACGACGACCTTTAGATTTAGCTTGGTTCCTGAGATTTTCTCGACATCAACCTTCATAGTTAGCCAATTATAACAGATAAGTAAAGAGCCCGCCAAAGGAGGGAGGACTCTCCACTCGATCCTGGCGGGCTCGTTGTGTATTAGACAGTTTTATAGAACTACTCGGCGCGATACAACACAGTATCGGCGAGGTGAAAACCGTAGTTCATTGCTGCGTGATCCCACTCTGGCCAATCATTGATGTTCTCATCGTTTGGTCGAGTATGGAACGCGACGACAGTGTCGATGTATCCCGCCGGAATCTGAGCCAGCACCTCGGCAATCGATGGCTTGAACAACGCCGGTGCACCGTACTCATGCAGTGTCTTCAAACCGACAACTTCCACGAGCCCGACCGCCTCCTTAGTTGCTTTGGCGCCCCAAGTGAACGCAATATCTCGTGGATGAACTGGTTCAATGAAATGAAGCTTGTCGTCATGCATGATGACCGGACGAATACGCGCGACAAGCTCAGCAAGAAGTTTGTCGCCGATTGGAGGGATTCGAAACGGAACTGGCATTACGAGTACATCAGGAAGTGGCATTAGATAACCTTCTCCGCATCTATGGTTGAGATACCATCCGCGCTAGCGAACGTGAGTATTCCTAAACTCACAAGATGAGGAGGAAAGACGCCTTTAACGACCTTGCTTCTCATCTTGTGTCTATTGTCTAGCTTGTCAAATAACACTTTAGGAGTAGTCTCACTAAAGTAATACTATTCTAGCACATTTGCCGTGTTTAGTCAATAAGTGATGAGTTGTTTGCTTTCGTCCTTTTGGACTCATCAGCATGAATACGCATTCATGGAGCAGAAATGACAGATAGACAATAGTCTCGGGAATAGGTGGACAGCTCTACAAAGTTGAGAGCCAATTGCCTGAGAATGAATCCCCAAACTACCTCTACCTGTCATTTCAACCGGAATGATTAGCACCGTCGCAACACCGTATCAAACATAGCTTTTTGGAAATTCGCGCCAGTGGGACCCCCGAGACTTTTTTGCAACGCCTGCCGAACTCCAGAGTCGTGTTTCGCCCACTCATTATCACCCTTCAACTGCGCTAAGAATGTGTGTACAGCTTCTTCGCGGCTCCGAATGTCGAAAACAGCTAGCGCCCGGCCTGCAGCTACTTCAAGATTGTCCTGTGCTTCTCGACTTAATGTCATTTTTCTCTCCAATGCTATGTTGGCGGATTGACTATTGTCTAACTTGTCAAATAACACCTTAGAACTAATTATTCTAAAGTATTTCTACTTTGGCATATATCTATCTGTTAGTCAATATGCGCTTATCTGCCAAAACTCTAGCCTATTCCGCCAGAACCGTCGAAACAACACGCTCCAGCGAGTACTCTTTCTCTTCACCAGAGGCCAAATCCTTGAGCTTAAACTGTTCAGATTTCAACTCCTCTTCACCAATCACCAACAGATACGGAATTCCTTTTTTGACTGCCGTTTCGATCTGTTTGCCGACTTTTCGGCCGCTCATATCTACTGCGACGCGAACTCCTTCGTCGCGCAACTTAGAAACAATCTTTTGGGCTCCCTCAAACACTTCGCCAACCAGTACTACATACAAGTTTGTTTCAGTCTCTAGTTTTGGTAGTAAGTCCCAGGACTCTAGAAAGTTCTGAAGCGTTACATCGCCAGGGGCGATGCCAATTGTTGGTACTGGCTCAACACCAAACTCCGCAACCAAGCCATCGTAGCGTCCGCCGCCGAACATAGCGCGGTTATTCTCTGGGTCAAGATCAAAGACTTCAAAAACAATATCTGTGTAATAGTCAAAACCACGAGCCACACTTGGCATGAAGACGACATTTGTCATGCCATTATCTTTTGCCATTTCAAGAAGCTCTTTGAGCCCATCAGCTGCCGGGTCTTCAATATTTGAGATATCTTTAGTATCCAAGAACTTTAGAAGTTGATCCGGTTTAGAGACCAGCTTTTTTAGTTCGCTCAAGAAGTCGGCTTCAGGCATCTTATCGCGCTTGTCGACTAAGCGGACAACTTCTTGCTGCTCTACGCTTGGATCGGATTTATCGATTTGAGAATTTAGAAGCTTCCTGGAGTTTAGTCGTATTTCGTACATATTTCGTTTGGCGCCAAAAACAGTCATTAATCGATCTGTTAGGAGCAAAATCTCCATCTCGGCCTCAATACCCTCAATACCAAACAAATCGGCATTAAGTTGCCAAAACTCACGGGTTCTTCCACGCTGGGTCCTTTCATAGCGGAAGCAATTGGGGATGCTATAGAGGCGTAGCGGGTAGCCAAGTTCTTGGCGCCTAGCGGCAACCATACGCGACACTGTTGGTGTCATTTCTGGCCGCATAACAACGCTTCTTCCACCCCTGTCGGTGAACGAATAGGTCTGCTCGTTCACGACTTCTTCAGAAGTCTTTGAGGTATAGAGCTCTAAGGGTTCTAAAATTGGTCCATCATACTCTTCGTAGCCAAAGCTTTCGCATACTTCCCGCCACTTGCTAAACATCCATTTCTGTAAGCGTTTGTCTTCAGGGTAGAAATCTCTTGTTCCCTTATAGGGTTGTGTGTTTTGTGTCATGTTTTCCTTAGTTGTCTTCATTTTACTTCATTCCACGCAATTAGCACCACCTAAGCCTGCTCAGATGCTGAGCATCTGACACCGCTTAGTTTCTTGGCTATTTTCAGTTTGACTCAGTCCAGTACTCGCTGCGGAGTAGTATTACCTACACCTTGCTGGAGTGCTTCCTGGCCAAACCTAAACTAGCTCAAGTGCTAAATCCGTGGTCCTTTCTACGTATTATATGGTTGTTAAAACTAAAAAGCTCCGGGGTGATCGGAGCTTTCGAAGTTCTAAAGAAATGAAAAATCAGCCGATCAACCGGAGCAACAGATGCGTATGGATGTTTCTGTAGTTGTTCACGAGCTAATTATATCATCATATTTGCGTATTTGAACCTTTAATGATTTTATATGTACATGTTTCGTTGATTCATGGTCCGAAACAGTATTTTTACAGACTAAAGTCAACCCACCCTACAGAAAGTGAGTCTCAGATGAAGCGAATGCAATTTCCTAAAGTTGATGAGCTTGCGGCCTTTTGGATCGTTCTGATCCTCGTGATGTCAGCACTTTTGTACTTCAGCTCATAATGTCCTACTTCAAAAAGGAGGCGTCATGAGACGCAAAACAAAAGACAGAGGCGAGACAACAGCTGAGCTCCTCGGCCAATTACTGATCACCGTGGTTATTTGCTTTGTGATCGGTGTTACAGGGTTTCAGATCTATCTACACTTAGCAGGAGGGTTGTGTAAATGAAAAAGGAAGTCAAAGACGCAAATCTGCTTCGGTTCGTTGGTATCCAGACAGGCCTAGCTCTGGCTTGTGCCGGGATAATCGTGATCGTGTTAGCCGTGAAGGGTTACTTCTGAACTGGTCTGTAAAAATCGTGAGTGTCGGGGTGGCTACGTTAGCGCCCCGCATTCACTAGAACTTATCAATTATTATTCATTCGCCAAAGTGCGGAGATCGTCGAGCACTAAACATTTAGAAATTCGAAGAACTTCTTCGTCTTCAACGCCAGTTATTCCGTCAGACTCTAAGTCAGCAACAACCTGTGGCATATTAGCTAGCGCACAAGCTTCGATGTCCGCCTCCAACTCTTCTAGATCAACGTCTTGTGGCTCGTCTTCTGGCAAAGCCGGCATATACCTAAACATAGCGTAACGCCCTATTAGCCTGCTAAGAAAGGAAGGTCGCTCTACTTTTGGCACTGTGTTTTTGTTCATCGTTTCAGTCATTCCATTCCTGCGACCTTATATGTTGCCAACCACCGGACGGATATCTAGAACCCCCAACTCCCCAGCTTGAAGGCCCGTAGCCTCTTTCTATAGCAATACTAAGGTTCACGGCCTCGCGCGCCTCTGTTTCGGCAATGTGTCGCTCAGCTTTCTCGACACCCATTACTTCTGCTAATGTTCCAGCTCCTCTTAGTTCTTTTTTAGGTTTTTCAGCGTTAGATACATCCATCACGACATACTGGGCCAGCAGCGCCGCGTTAGCTTCACGCTGTTCTGTTACATATTTTGTTCTGTCAATAAGGCTTAATAACTCGGCCGCATAACTAACATCCCTAGCCCGAAGCACACTTATTAAATCTGATTCGCTGATTCCGTCTAAGCCCACGCCCGCATCAATCTGATCGTCCGAATACTCATGTGATAATTTTGCCATCGATTTAATGATTACACCTTTCTCTAAAATTGCAATAACTTAAGGCTTTGTCGCACTTTAGTTAAGCAGCGACGGAATGGCAGTTAATTTCTGTAGATAACCTTCGGTGATAGACGAGTCGAAAGTCTGTAGAAACGCTAGATAGGCATTTTTTTTGCAAGTTAGACGCGTATCACTTGCCGTCAATCCGTTCAAAAACCCGATATTGGCAAACAGCTCTGTATATATCTGCGCTTTATCCTCCTCAATTCCGTATGTCGAATAGCCGTCTATTAGGCCTACTGACGGGTGAAGTGCATAGGCGCTTATCCCTTTACCTGTATAAGCATCGATACCAGAGCTAGAATATGTAAAGTCGGGGGAATTACAGGCTTTATATGTCGCATCATTGTAGTAATAAGTCCCATAGGCGTTATATTCGATCAGATGGTCTAACTCATGGTGCGCCACGCGCTTCATATAGGTGTCTGTGCCGAAGTTGGTACTGTAATAAACAACGTCTAGATCTTCGGCCCGTGGCATGGCGGCTACCTGGTAGCCGCTGTTGTTAATGCCTCCGACTATAGCGACTTGCTTTAAACCCACTTTGCCTAAGAAACCACTCGGGTATTTACCCCATTCGTTATAAATCATGGTTACGACAGCTAAAACCGTAGCATCATCGCTGTTGCTAGCACTAATCAAGCCGCCATAACCCAACCCAGAATTTTGCAGATCACCGGCACTTCGCACCATCACAAGCTTCACCCCAAGCTTGCTTTGAAACAGGCTAACGGCGTTACTAAGTGACAGTTGGTTGGTTGCCTCGGTTGGTTTTTGCGCGACAACAGCTGTCACTACCGGTACAGGATCTTCTTGCTTGGGCTGTTCGGCAGCCAGATGTGCGGTCGACTTCCCGACTCTTGGTTCATGAAGTTGAGTAGTAACTTCTAATGCCTCGGGCGTAACTGCTTGATAGGCACGGTAGCCGGCGTAGACAAACGCCCAATGCAAAGTCGCCATAGCCAGGATCCCGACAGTTGTTACAGCCAACCACTTTTTGGTTAGTTGGGGGTGAATAGACTTAAGAATTGAAGACACAGTACCTTCCAGAATAACATAAGCACCTCTAGAGACATGTTACTCAGAATACAAAAAACCGACCGCAAAAAGGTCGGGTTGTTGTTTTGGTGCGGATGACTGGACTTGAACCAGCATGAGTTGCCTCGCTAGCTCCTAAGGCTAGTGCGTCTACCATTTCGCCACATCCGCGTAGGTGTCATTATACTATCTCAACCGATAAAAACTAACTGTTGCTTGATCGTAGATTTTTTTTGACAATAAGTCGAAGCCTTCTGGTACAAATTCGCTGCTTTTTGGCAAAGACAAGATATACAGCCCCTTGGGTTTTACGTGAATACTTAACACGTCAAGTATTATTTCCGAGACGTTGTCATATGGCGAATCAGCAACCACAAGGTCGAACTTAGCATCTTGATTATTAGCGCTCCAGCTAGAAACATTTGCTTGAATCGCCTTAAAACACTTCCCCACTTTCAAACTCTCAGTATTCTTTTGCATAGCCCGAATGGCATCCTTTGACACATCAACCGCCAGCGCTGAAGCAGCACCGCGACTCAGAGCCTCAAAACTAATTGCTCCACTACCGCCAAATGCATCAAGTAGTGTCAGACCTTCGATATCTCCTAATGCATTGAAGATTGCTCCTCGAATCTTCTCGCTCATAGGGTGTGTTTTGTGCCCGTGTGGAGCAACAAAGTTATGACCTTTTAATTTGCCGGCAATTATGCGCATTCCTAGACCTCGCTATAGGCTGGGGCTAACTTAGATTCGTATAACGCCGAATACCAGGCTAGGGTCACGGTTTTTATAAGAACCGGAACCAGTTCGTCCCGTGTTTGACGGGCAAGTTTCGCCGTCCATCCGGTTTTATAATAATTCTCATACATGTTGAGCATAGCTACTTCCCTGGCAGCCCTCTTAAAATATTCAACAATGCCGATTTCGTGAAGGTTCTTTACGTCATATGACGTCGGTGAACATAGGTGATAGCGCATCGGTCCCATGATATAGGCGACTCCAAATTCATAAAAACCATGCGATATCAACAGTCCTTTTGGCCCCCACATCTTCCAGTTATTACTAATCATCCTAAGCTTCGTCTTCCCCGGCATAATTGATTTTTTGAAGATTGAGGTACGTGATTCTTTGGGTTTTCCTTCTCTAAGCTTGGCCAACTCTCGCTCATAGGGAAAGTGATGCGCCGGAGTCAAGCCGTCAACTAGAGCGTGCGACAACCATGCAGCCTCAAATGAGACTTTATGAACATCTCTCTTCTTCAGGGCGACAACTAAATTATTGTAGTGATTAGAAATTAGCTCGATAAGTTGTGAATCTTCGGGGTCAAATGGATCGTAATAATGCCACGGCTCGTCTTTTGCCGGCGATTTGGCTTTAATACCGTCTGGTCCATTTTTGCCTTCGAAGTGCAAAATGTGTTTAGTCTTCGGGAAAAGGCTTTCGTTTTTGACAAGATTATTCAAAAATCGTCTCGACACTCTGTCGATACGCTGATGAACACCGAGCAGAGCACCCGAGCGATTAGTTAAAAGCCATCCTGACCACATATAAAGTTATATATCCATTCAAAGCACAGCAATCAGATTAAACTGCTGTTTCATCTTTAAGTTAATTCTATGTACGATTTAATTGAGCTTACTTAGTGACCGAAATTGCGCTACGCGCCGGTTAAGCTGAGGGTATTTTAGCAAATTTTCGCCCTTCTTCATAAATATCTCGGCATATCGCTTGGCCTCGGCTACCTGAGTGCGGTCGTTTAGGCTTGCCATTCTAAGATCTAGTTCGCCACTTTGACGTGACCCATATATTGCACCCGGCCCTCGGAGCTCCAGGTCAAGTTCGGCTAAACGAAACCCGTCATTAGTACTCTCGACAGCTCTAAGACGTTTAGTCATACCTATATCTTGGCTCGGCACAAGATAGCAATAGCTCTGATGTTCGGCTCGGCCGACCCGCCCCCGGAGCTGGTGAATCTGGGCTAAACCAAAGCGTTCAGCGCCTTCAATAACCATGACCGTAGCATTAGGAACATTAACCCCGACCTCTATAACTGTCGTGGCTACTAATAGATCAATCTGTCCGGCAGCGAAGTCTTTCATAACCTTTTCTTTGTCGATTGTTTTCATAGAGCCATGAACAATTCCAATTCGCCTATTTTTCAGAAGTTTGGTTTTAAGCTCTGTATACAGTGTTTCCGCGGCCTTAACTTGCAGCACGTCAGACTCATTAATTAATGGGCAAACCACGAATACCTGTCGACCGTTAGATATTTCCATGTCAACATCTTGATATAAACTGGCCCGAGCTGAAAAAGGAATAATCTTCGTTTCGGTTTCTTTCCGACCAGGCGGTTTGTCGCTGATGATACTAAGATCTAACTCACCGTAGAGTGTTAATGCCAAACTACGTGGGATAGGTGTGGCCGTCATGCACAGAACATGCGGGAATATTCCAGCTTTTGACCTTAATTTCTGCCGTTGATCTACTCCAAAACGGTGTTGTTCGTCGATAATTACCAACGCCACATTGTCGGTCGCGACAGCGTCCTGAATTAGAGCGTGCGTACCGACCACTAACCGGCAAGAGCCGTCAGCTATACGTCTATGCAGAGCTGTTTTTTGTGCAGTTTTTAGGCTACCCACTAATAAGCCTATTTGGTCCTTCCACTTAGTATGTGCAAAAAGTAGAGACAATGTCTCGGCCTGCTGACGAGCCAAAATTTCCGTCGGCGCCATATACATGACTTGGTGCCCAGAGTTCATCACCATCACAGCTGCCATAGCGGCAACGACTGTTTTGCCGCTACCGACATCACCCTCTATTAGCCTGTTCGTGGGCGAATCTTTCGCCATGTCCTTATAAATTTGCCAGACGGTCTTACGCTGGTCGTCGGTTAGCTTAAAATCAAGATGCCCAGTAAACTCGGTTGCCGTAACTTCGTCAAAGGAAATAACAGAGGCCTTCTCGTCTGCGAGTTCTGCCTTAGTTAATTGGCTTGCAAGTTGTAATTCAAATAACTCTTCAAAGCTTAGTCGTTTCTTGGCTGTTTCTAGATCTTCAGGTGAACCCGGGGCATGCAACGTGGCAATGGCTTGGCCGTGCGACATGAGGCCGGCGTCTTTAACCAGCCAAGCTGGTAAAACCTCGGGTATAAGTCTAGTTGCCTGAAGTGCCGAGGTGATGGCTTTTCGAATTAACGCCGATTTAAGTAATTTGGTCTCTGGGTAAACTGCCAAGATTCGACCCCCGGACGACAAATCGGTCGCTAGTTGAATGGACGGATTGACCAGGCTAAGGCTCTGGCCACTTTGATCGAAATTGCCGGAAATATAATAGTCAGTGTCGGGTTTTAGACCTGCCGCTCTGTATGGTTGGTTGAACCACGTGAGATGTAAGCTTCCGGTCTCATCTGTCGCTGTTGCCTCTGTAATGTGTAGCCCGCGACGCGAATGACGCCCGACGACCGATTCTATCTTAGCTCGGACCGTAATTAGCCCCGGACGAACGTCTTTAATCAAGAGAACGGTTGAGTAGTCTTCATATTTCCTAGGCCAGTAGTTAAGAAGATCTTCGACGCTAAATATCTTCGCACTAGCCAGTTTTTTGGTCGACTCTGGACCAACGGCTTTTAAACTCGCAACACTGTCCGACAATTTCATTACTATAATCATAACGTTTCTTAATGCTTTTCCTTGGTATAATAGCTTGGTACATATGAAGGATAAGATAAAGAATACCTTGATAAGCGCTCAAAAAAGCGCCCGTACAAAACTGACCAAAGCTTTTCACCGAAGTAAAAAGACAATTATTAAACGCTTCCCGAAGACCGAAGGTCTCGGCGGGCGAACCATAAGGGTAAATCAGAATTTGACGGCAAAAATAAGAAGCAAAAAAGATATACAGGCACGGAAACATGCTGAATATCTTTCTACTTTGCCAAAATCGCGGACTGGTCGCTTTTTCTATCGTTTGCACCCCCGTAACTTAGCTCATTATTGGTTTAGCCGTCGAGGTTTACTGATGGCGCTAAAAATATCAGGTGCATCAATTTTAGTCCTCGCTATATTTATGGCCGGCGTTTTTGCATATTTTCGTAAGGATTTACCACAAAATATTACTGACCTTCGAGCGTGCTCTCTCGGACAAACCATAAAGTTTTACGATCGAACAGAAAAAATCTTGTTATGGTCTGGAGCTGGTGACGTCGACTGTCGCCCAGTCGCCCTTGACCAAATTTCGCCATATCTGCAAAAAGCCGTAATAGCCGCGGAGGACAAAAATTTTTATTCACACCATGGGTTCGACCCAGTTGGCTTACTGAACGCTGCCGTTTCTAACGCCGCAACAGGCGGTGGTGGTCGCGGTGGTTCGACTATTACACAGCAATACGTTAAGTTGGCACTTCTTACGTCCGAAAGGTCTATCACTAGAAAGATTAAAGAGCTTATTTTATCTGTTGAGCTTGATGCTAGTTATAAAAAAGATGAGATTCTGCAAGCTTATTTGAACGAAATTGGCTTTGCTTATCAATACAATGGCGCTGAAGCAGCCGCAAAAGGTTTATTCGACAAGTCTGCCAAAGACTTAACACTCGACGAGGCGGCAACTATGGCGGCTGGTATCCCTTCTCCTGACCTTTATTGGGTCCAAGATCAAGACGCACTTGTTAAACGAAAGTCCTATGTTCTCGACCAAATGGTTAGCACGGGCGCGATTACTAAAGACGAAGCCAAAGCCGCAAAAGCCGTCGACACTCTCGCCAAGCTTGTGAAGAATAAGAGCCAATATAAAGACATCATAGCGCCACACTTTGTGCTTGAAGTTTATAAACAACTCAAGGAAACTTATGGTAAAGACGTCACTAAGTTGGGTCTTACCGTTACAACCACTCTCGATGTAGAATTACAAAAAATAGCCGAAGAAGCCGTGACAAACGGGTTTGCCTGCAAGAGTGGAACTTATGGAATCGATTGTCTTGGAGTGTTCAATAACGCCGCCTTTGTGGCAGAAGATGTTCCAACCGGCCAGGTTGTAGCAGAGGTTGGCAGTCGCGACTTCAATATTCCAAGTTATGGCCAATTGAATATTGCCACTACTCCAAGAAGCCCCGGATCAACCTTTAAGCCCTATGATTATGCTTCACTAATGGCGTCCAGTGATAACTGGGGCCCTGGTAGCATTCTTTACGACCTACGCACCAATTTCGGCGGCAACTATCGACCGCAAGACTTCGACTTAAAGGAACCGGGCGGTCTAACGATGCGCTATGCCCTTGGCAACTCACGAAACATTCCTGCTATCCGTGCCATGTATATCGCGGGTATCGAAGAAACACACGATGTCGCTATTAAACTTGGCGTTAAGAGCGGCGTAACAGGGTGCCAAGGAGCTCCAAAGTGCGAAGGCATACTTTCAACAGCTATTGGTGATGGTGGCCAAGTTCGGCTAGATGAGCACGTTCACGGTTATGCTTCGTTCTCACGTTTAGGCAAAAACATACCTCAGACCTACGTTCTGAAGGTAACGAACAAGCAAGGTAAAGTCCTACAACAATGGAAACAAGAAGACGGTGAGCAAGGTGTCGACCCACAAATTGCATATCTAATAAATGACATGCTTTCTGACAGAAACGCTAGTTATTTCCGAAGCTCAAAGGGCTATCGAGAACGTGTCACAAATGGCTTTGAGGCCATGAATATCCCGGCGGGTATAAAGACTGGGACGACAAACTTTGCAGACAATGGTTGGATGCTTGGCTATACCCAGAAATATGCAGCCGGAGTCTGGATCGGAAACTCTCAGAACAAATCGTCTAATCGAATCAGTTACGAAAACGCTACTGGTCCAATTTGGGGCGAGTTTATGCGAAGGGCTCATGAGCTGCTTCCAGAAAAACCAGGAGCCTGGACGCGACCATCGGGTATAAAAACAGTATCGATGGATTCTGCCTTATATGCCGCCCTAAAAGCCAAGTGCACTGGCGCACAAGTCGGTAATGTCTGTGGCTATGGCCAAAGCGACATCTTCCCTTCTTGGTATTCTCCTAAGGGCACTAGCTCACTTCAAAAAGCCGTCATCGACACAATTAGCGGTAAGCTAGCAACTGAGTGCACCCCAGAACTAGCAAAAAAAGAAATAACTGGCGGTAATATCCAACCAGAGATTAGCCCTAGTGATGCAAACTACAGGAATTGGTTAGAGCCGATTCTAGCAAGGTATAGTAGCGCAGGAGGGGTTGCAATCCCCGTAGACAAAGACGATAAACATCTTTGCAGCGACGCCAAACCATCGGCCACAATTAGTGTTACAAAACTCGGAACTCCTGGTTATTATCGTTTTTCTTCGACCGTAGCTCAAGGTGTCGCACAGCTAAAGTCACTGAGTTTTAAGATCGACGGCCAAACAGTTAGCGGCGGATCATTCAGCGTCACCAGCCCAGGTGTTGTTACGATGGATTATTATTCGGACATCACAGGTTCTCATGCCGTTAGCGCCCAGGCAGTCGACGATTTACTCTATGAAGCTACAAGTTCTTCTACTTCTCAAAACTTCGACGCAGTACCTACTATTACTGTTAGTAAAACTGGTATAGCTATTACACTCAGCCTTTCTTGGACTTCAATCACTTGGTCGGACACTTACGACTATACCATCTTGAATAGTTCCGGTTCGGTTGTTGATACCGGCTCGACATCAGGAACATCTAGGAATATCTCAAGCCTTCCTGACGGTACCTACTCGGTAGTTGTTAGAGCTTTCAAAAACGGAGATATAGTAAAAAGTAGCGCTTCAACTCCGTTCACAAAACCATAATTAATCTTTAGATAAAAAACTATTTAGTGCCGATCTCAGGTCGACAACTTGATGTAGCAGTTTTGTAGCCTGCTTAGATTTTGGCCCTACTGCAAGTTTAAAGCCCATTTTTTCTGCTTCGCTTAAACGTTTATCAATCGCCGATACATGACGCACTTCGCCGCTTAAGCCAACCTCGCCAAAAACTACTGCATCTGTTTTTAGCTTCATGCCCTTTGCAGCCGAAGCAATAGCCATGCACACTGCGAGATCAGCCGCTGGGTCGTTCAAACGTATCCCACCAACGATATTAATATAGATATCTTTATCTGAAAGCTGTAGCTTTGTTCTTCTTTCTAGTACGGCGATTAAAAGATTAAGACGATTCAGATCAAATCCCGAGGCTGCACGTTTTGGGTAACCATAAGATGTTTTGTTAACTAACGCTTGAACCTCAACAAGTAACGGCCTTGTACCTTCAAGTGTCGACAACACGATCGAGCCATCGCTGACTTGTCGCTCTGCCAGAAGTGCCGCAGACGGGTTTTCGACGGTCTGTAGGCCATTTTCTTGCATTTCGAAGATTCCAGCTTCGTTCGTAGAACCAAAACGATTCTTTATTGCTCGTAGTACCTTGAATCCACCGTAACGATCGCCCTCTAGTTGTAAGACGACATCTACCATATGTTCGAGTAGTTTCGGTCCGGCAATTGAACCTTCCTTTGTGACATGGCCGATAATCAAAAGGGCTGTATTTGTGGCTTTAGCGGCTGCTGTTAATAGTTGCGTGCTGTTGGTTATTTGGCTGACAGTACCGGCCGCCGAACTAATCTCTGTGCATGAAAGCGTTTGGATGGAATCGATGATAACTAAATCTGCGTTGCGATTTGCAATCGTAGCAGCGATATCGTTTGCGACTGTCGCCGTAGCAACAGTTAGCTTGTCGGACGACACACCAAGTCGCCTAGCCCTTAGGGCAATCTGCTCGGCAGACTCTTCGCCACTGATATAGAGCACGCTAACCTTTGAACTAATAGTATCGGCCAGTTGTAGCACAAGCGTGCTCTTGCCGATTCCTGGTTGACCGGCAAGTAAGATCACACTCCCTGGTACAATACCCCCACCAAGAACGTTATTTACCTCTATCATACCCGTATCAAGCCTTTGTTGCGGCTTAGCCGCTTGTAGGGTGCTTAGGCTAGCTGTTTCGAGGCTCTTGCCGCTTTCCTTGATCGAACTGCTAGTAATGGCAATCTGCTCTTGCAATGTGTTCCACTCGCCACACTGGCTACACTTTCCTGCCCATGTTGTATGTGATGCACCACAGTTACTACAAATAAACTGAACTTTAGACTTTCTTGCCATTATAGATCCGTCGCCTTAGAGTCGAGACTCTTGATTAGCTGGTTCTGTTGCAGCGCTAGGTCATTTCTTTCAACGACTTTTTGGTTGTAATCTTCGATTAATTTTCGAGTTTTGGCAAGTTTTGCATTATAGGCGTTAACTCTGTTATTAAAAGAACTTATGCTGGCATTATATTCACTGATCTGATTATTTGCTTTATAGCCATTAAGCCTCGCCTCGTCGGCAGCAATTTCCTTACCCTCAATTTCTAAACTAGACTCAAGGCTATCAATTTCGGACTTTCGAAGTAATAAGTCGGCGTCGATTTTAGCAACTTCTGTCTGAAGGCTGCTAAATACAGCTTCATAGTTTTCGGAATATTCGACTACTCGCAGCCGATTGAGAAAATAGCGTGAATAATATTCTTCAAGTTCTGTCGGGATTTCCCGCATTTCGGTGCCAACAATCGAATGCATTTCGTTAGCAACTGATGTTGGTTCTCGTAATCTGTAGGATTCTACTAAATCGCGAATGCGAGTATTACCGTTGTTATTGATAGCTTCGGCAGTAAGAGCATCTATACTCTTCTTTTCTTTAGGACTTAAGCGAGCGTAAGCGGCGTGTAACATTTCGTGCGCTGAAGTCACTTCCTCAACTCCATCCAGTCTAATGTCTGAAATGTTATAAAGATATATGCCTAGACCATCGTAACAACCCAAAACAATCGACGACTCACCGATGGTGCAGGCAGTATTAAAACCGGT
>JBBQBM010000001.1:0-85898 GCA_038317375.1 Saccharimonadales bacterium (SeqCode) | reverse complement strand
CGTATCCAGCACCAAGCCCGACCACTGCAAGCACAATGGCGACTATTTCCATAATAATTGTCCTTTCTTTAAAGCTCGCCGACTCGGCTATAACATCGCTTTCACTTCTCTAGTTATCAGTCTGTTTTCGGTGGAGCTGTTTATCTAAAATGTTCTTTTAACACAGGGGGTGGTTTCTAAAGAACCTAGTAATTCACAAAAATCCCTGACTAGATATTATAATACGAGTTTTTTCTCAACTTGAAAAGGTCTTTATCCTTCAATATGAGCAGCAACTCTTATAGCTATATAAACAATTGCAGCTCCCGCAATGAGCAAAACATTTGAGCTATCTAACCATTTACGAGACGGATGCTTCTCGTGAACCGTAGGCAAAACATCGCTCAAAGCAATGTATAACAAAACACCTGCCGAGAGGGATAATGCTGGCGATACTAGCGCCTCATGGTTGCGGCCGACAAAAAACACCACGGTTGCAGCAACAATAGTCGCCATCGCACTAACAACATTCGCGATAACAATATTTCTTCGGCGCCAACCTAGCTTTAGTAGCAATCCAAAATCGCCAATCTCTTGTGGTATTTCGTGCGTCGCTACAGCAATTGTTGTTACTACACCAACGGCCGGTGAGGCCAAATAGGCAAAAGCGATAGCTACTCCATCGATTGCATTGTGCAGAGTATCACCAATTATTAGCATCGCAGGAACCGTTTGATCTCCGTTATGCTCATGATGGTGATGAAACCATCGTAGTCGTCTCTCTAGAATAAAAAATGCGATAATGCCAATCAGGGCCCAACTAAAGATATCATTAGTCGATTTACTAGAGTTTCTTAAAGCTTCAGGCAATAGATCAAAGAAAACGGCAGCAATCAGAGCCCCGGCTGCAAAAGAATTGCTAAATTTAGCAATTCTATAGGCAAACTTTTTATTTAAAAGCAACAAAACTCCACCTGTTAGCGAAACAAGACTACCGATAGTGGCTAGTACTAGTAGATAAAGCAAATTCATAGTTCTTGTCATATTTTACAAAAATCTATTGTTTTTGCAAAAGATTCGCATATGCGATATGATTTGCAATATGGAATACACAAAATTTGTTGATATAGCCGGACGGTATAACCTGCGAGATACTCTGCCTAGGCGTTTTATCTTTACCCAACTCGAAAAAGGCATCATACACTTCCCTGCTTTAGTTAAGGATTGCTCCCCCGCCGGCATTGATGCTTCGACCGTCTACCGGAATATTGACCTATTCCGAAAAGTTGGCTTGGTCTCAGAAACCGGTGCCGGGAAGAACCGCTACGTTCAGCTTTCGAGCGACCAGAGTGACCACTATCACCACCTAAGATGCGAATCCTGCGGAAAGACAGTTAGTTTTGACGATGACATTCTAGAAGGTCTTCTCAAGACTATTGCGCGAAAGAATAACTTCTCTGTAGTTAGTAGCCATACTATCGAGATGTTGGGGCTTTGCTTGGCCTGTCAAAAGCCTACTTCCTCGGAGTAGTTATATGCGCTTCTGCCCCATAAAAAGGTAGTGCAATTTTCTCGTCTTCGCCTTTAATCAGCTTTTTGATACCACCACTCGCCCAGTCCACGCCGTCTGTTGCAATAATTTTTGCATTTAAGGCATAGGCTAGCCCGTTAGCAGCTGTTAGGCCGATACGAAGGCCCGTAAATGAGCCTGGACCTTTAAAGCAAACAATACCTTCGATTTGTGTCAGTTTTAGTTTTTGTGAAGATAGAAGAGATTGAAGCTTCTGGAAAATAGTGTTCGATAGCTCCCTGTGCGCCTCCCAAGAAATGTCCTTCAACAACTGGTCGTCTTTAAATAACCCGAGATATGCTTCTGGCTGATCGGTTTTGAGACATAGGATTATCATATTGAGACGCCTTCAAATAAATAACCTAGGGGCTCAGGATACGAACAAGAATAACTCCTGGAGTCTTCACCGGTCGTGGTGCATGTAATCACAACTCTTTTAACTGGCAAAACATCTTTAACAGTGTCGCCCCACTCGATAAAGGTGACTGTTCGCGGTTCATTGATTGATTCGCTAAGTTCGTTTGCCATGATTCCGGCATCTGAAAGACGATAAAAGTCATAGTGGCTGAGGTTGAGTTTTTTTGACTTGTAGAGGTTGTTAATTGTAAAGCTAGGGCTAGTGACTTCGTTTTCTAACCCAAGCGCGCTAGCTATACCTCTAACTAATGCTGTTTTGCCACTTCCAAGGTCGCCAACAATCTCAAAAACCTCACCACCACACAGCTTAGCGCCGACCGCCTCGCCGAAAGCGTAGGTAGCGCCTAAGTCTAAACAATCTATTTGAAAAGTCTTCGCGGTATTCATATCCACCATAGAGTATAGCCAACACCCCGGTGCCAGCAAGTACACTTGGGTGGAGTGGCGGCTCGGTGCTAATTGTTGCCGGGTCTTTAAATACGTCGCGCGTAGTACTTGTTTGCGTTAGTTTTTTTGGTTTTACTGCCGGGGCGGCCTTTTTGGTAGTTGTAGCTTTTTGACAGTAGTTACTTTCTTAACACTTTTAACTGCTGCTTTTATTATTTTTGGTTCGATTAGCATTTGGGTCATAATATTTTCTGCATTTCGAGTTGGGGTAGTCGTCCAACTCCAGGCCAAACCATCAAATGCATAGCCCTCACCCGGCTCGGCATTAGGATACGAAGCCAGAGCGTCTACGACATTTCCGAGCGGGTCGAGTAAACGAGCAGCGCCACCACTATTGCTAAGCACCAAGCTACTCTCGCCTGATGAAACAGAGATATAGCCACCAGCCGATATTGTGATTTCGGCAAACGTAAAGCTATAGCTAAAGCTATTGCCGGTTTGCAGTTTATAATTCTCGAGGTTAATCTCTGTGTCGTTAGGGTTATAAATCTCCACCCATTCGTCTTGAGCATCAGTTTCTGGTGAGACAGGGTCTGGAAAAAGTTCATTAATACGAAGCGGTATTAGAGCAGGGGTCATGACTTCCTCTGGTGCTTCTGCTGGTATTTCGTCAGCCGGAGGTTCTTCAGCCGATGGGCCCTCTGTGTCATCGACCGGAGGCTCTTCGTCGGCAGGAGGTTCTTCTGGATTGGTTTCGGGTGGCGGATCTTCCTCTGGTGCGAAATTATCTGCTCTAGGCGTTGGCACTCCGAGCTCGAAGTCGGCAAGATTATCATTAGTGTCAATATAAAGGCCTTCTACGTTCTTTCGACTTAATGAATAGGGCGCGAATGGCTTTAGGGCGGGAAGCAGCTCAGAGTCCATCGCCGTCCCCCACCCAAGTTTATCTTCTTCGATGTCAAGATTAGTATCAAGGATGCGAACGTGCCCGCCAGTCGTCGACAGCCCTGCCAAAAAATGTCCACTAGCGATATCGTCTAAATACGGATGGCTGTCGCTAGAGTAGCTCAAAATTATTGATCCGCCGGAATAGATGGTCCCATCTAGAACGATGCGCGTAATCCAATCTGAAGTTGCGCTAGTAGCTTTGGTTTGGATCTCCCAACCAGTAACGTCAACATCGTCTTCAGAACGATTAGAAAGTTCAATAAAGTCATCATAGGCACTTACCTCTGACTCTGTTTGTACCTCAGAGATGACAATCCTCGACTCACTCAATATCTCGGCCTTAACTAGTGGAGGGTGCGTTAGTCCAAGTACTGAGATAATTACTATCAGTGTCCTAAAGAACTTAAACACGATATTTGTATTGTAAAACCTGCATAATAAAAACAAAAGCGCTAAACTGTGATTATGTTAATTCAGGGTAGTTGCTTCAAAAATATGGTGGTCGGTAGTATTCGATCAGCTGGGCGGATTGGGCGTGTCGTTGGGCTGGTCATTAACCCGCACAACCTGCATGTCGACGGCATCACCTGCCGAATTGTTGGCGAGCGAAGCGATCAGTTAATTTCACCCTCCGACGTTCGCGACCTAACACAAAGAGCTATTGTGATCGATGATCACGATCGGCTCATGGACCCGAGCGACGCTGTTCGGCTCAGACCGATTCTCGAACTTGGATTTTCGCTTGAAAAGTTAAAAGCTTATGTCGGGTCTAGACGAGTCGGAATTGTCGAGGATTTTGCTATTGATCAACAGAGCCTATTCATCCAAAAGTTTTATGTCAGGCCCAACCTTATAGGCCGGCTATCTACCGACAGATTAGTCTTTGGTAGGTCGCAGATTCAAGAGGTTACCAAGTCGAAAATAGTATTTATTGATTCGTCGAAAGTCAGCGCCAAAGATCGCCGTTCAATTGGCGCTAAGATCGCCCTTCCGCAGCCGTCGCTAGGCGCATCCACTGCTTCGACCAAAGCTACCACCTCGGACATGTAATATCCGTACTTACAAACCGAAAATCTAGCCAGAGGCGTCACCCTTGACAAAGCATAAGTATTTTTGCTAGCATTTAACTCAGACCATAAAAATTAAAAAAATAAAAACTAGGAGATTAGGATGCCCCCAAAAATAGACCCTATGCAAGACATAGACACGCAGGCTGCAGCTAGCGCAAAAGTAATAGTTGGTGATATCAACCGAGACGGTAATTTAACAAAGGCCGAGGCACTACAAAGTTTTGATACGAACAAAGATGGGCATATTACCTACCAAGAGCTCGGCGGGCTAAACGGGCTTGTCGGTGACAAAAAGACAGTTAAGGTCGATGGCCAGAGTCAAACAATGACAACTGTTGGTGGTGTTGCTGTTGAAAGCCAGGGCGCTATTGATATGGCTCGGCTCACTGCCGATCACGCTAAGCTAAAGGCCAGCAAAGACCCTAAGGACCAGCAGAAGGCAAAAGATCTTGATAATTTCTTTGCAATGGACGATGCCCATATGAAGACTTTTATAGAGAACGTGCAGGTTACTAACGTTATGGCACAAACCGGAATGTCGCGCGAAGATGCACTCAAAGAGGTTAAGCAAATTGCTGGATTCCAAGGCACCCCAAGCCAGGGCTATCAAGGAATACTCACCGTCAATGAAAAGCAAAAAGCAACCGATACCGAAGAACTAGATTTCCTAAAGGCGAAAAATAACAATAACGGCGTCCCTAAAACACCGAAGATTACTACTCAGACAGGCGTTCAGCCTCGCGGCGTAGACCTTCCTGGTCAGATACCGACTGTAAAAACAACACCGTCCGCCAAAGACTCTGGCATTGCCGGGGCTCCTGGTACTAATGGTTCTACGACTCCATCTGCAGATATGGGCATGGGTAGCCAACGGTATAACTTACCGAAGGTTGAAGGTAAGGCCAGCTCAACTACCTATCAAACAAACGCTACTAACTCTACCCACGACGCTCTAGATGGTTTAAAGCCAAACGTAAAACCAAGTGGTAACGGCGCTAGTAAACCACAGATAATAGTACCGTCCGCCAAAGACTCTGGCATTGCCGGGGCTCCTGGTACTAATGGTTCTACGACTCCATCTGCAGATATGGGCATGGGTGGCCAACGGTATAACTTACCGAAGGTTGAAGGTAAGGCCAGCTCAACTACCTATCAAACAAACGCTACTAACTCTACCCACGACGCTCTAGATGGTTTAAAGCCAAACGTAAAACCAAGCGTTCCAGATAATCGTTCTCAAGATGGCATGCCCAACTCCCCTGGCAGTACTGACCCAAGAACTATTGGTTACAGCAGCTACGGTAAGCCGGTAATTAAAGTGTCACCCGAACCTAAAGTAACTAACGATCCGTTACCACAATCTACGACTCCAGGCTTTGCTGCAGGACAGGGTCCTAGTGGAAATTCAATGTCGGCACCGATAGTAGCAACACCGGTTACAATAAACCCCGTTGTTGATAACGTCGGTCACGGCGCAGTATACACGCCACCAAGCGCACCGAAAGTAGAAGTCAAGAAACCAGCCTTTGCTGGTGGCCAGGGACCGAGCGGGAACTCAATGAATACTTCGCCCATGATTCCGCCGATCGCAAAGGTCAACCCCATAAAACCGCCGAGCGTTACAAAAGTTAAATATATGTAGCTTGCTTAGTGCAGTTTGATTTCTACTTCGCCATCTTCGTTGATGGTTGAGCTACCGATTGGGCTTGGGTCTACAATCTCTTCCGGTGACTCATTCTCAACAGGCTCTGGCATAGCATTAAGATAGGCGCTAATAGTCTCTGGCGAGACATAGCGCTGTGCCTCTTTGATCTCGGCTTCGGCCACTTTTTGGTCGATTCCTTCAAGCACACCCAAATAATGATCTAGGCCGCCAAGCTCATTAACATCTGTGAGCCCGCCATTTTCTAGCACGTAAATAGTGTCCATGAGCTTAAGTAGCGATTTGCGGTGGGTGACCATCACGACTGTTTTGCCATTTATCATCTGCATTAGTGAGTCTCTAATATAGTTTTCACTTTTAGTGTCGAGTGCGGCTGTTGGCTCGTCCAAACACAAGATAGGCGCGTTCTTTATAAGTGCCCTAGCAATAGAAACTCGCTGTCTCTGGCCGCCGCTTAAAGATGAACCATTTTCGCCGGCTGGTGACTGAACACCAAGAGGTAACCGCACCGCAAACTCGGCCACGTTTGATACGACCATAGCATTTTTGACCTCGTCGTTACTGATTTGCCGCATAGTGTCGCCATCATAAAGGTTGTCTAAGATTGTCCCCGAAAAGAGTTGCGGCGTCTGGCTAACCCAGGCAATTCTTTGGCGTAGGTCTTTTAGCGACACTGATTGGATATCGACACCATCAATCATAATTCGACCCTGCAGCGGCTCTACAAACAGAGGTAGAAGCTTCATGATTGTGCTTTTGCCACCGCCACTCGGCCCGATAATTCCGACCTTTTCGCCCTGATCAATGTGCAAGTTTAGCCCCTGGAAGACTACTTGGTCGTTATATGCATATGTGACATTCTGAAAATCTATCACTCCCTTAGTGCCAGGAGGCATATGGTTGTCTTTGCGAAGATCTTCTATACCCTCGTGGTCACTAAGCACCTCATAGACACGGTTCACATCGATCAGCTTTTGATTCCGCGAAGTAATTTGTTGCACAAGTCCCTCGACAGGCCCAAGTAAATAACCCATGTAAGTCATGAAAATAAGTAATTCACCGAATGTCATCTTACCCTGCATGGCCGCCGTACCACCAAAATACATAACGACAGAAGTGGCCAAAATTATGAGCAGGGAGTTGGTGTTACTCATAAAATTCCCCCAAAACATCGACTTCTTCGTTAACCAATAACCCTTATGCCATAGCGTGTCTACCCGGAATACTTGTTTGTCCTCAAGCGTATAGGCCTGGATGGTCTCGGCGTTATCGACCGATTCGACAATTGCCGCCGAGGTGCTAGAAGCAACCTCATTGAGCTGCTGATTATACTTGCCCATTTTTGGTCCAAAGATTCGCATAGTTAGATACAAAAGTGGCATTAGAACAACCGATACTAGAGTCAAGATAGGATTGAATGAGATCATTATCGCCAACACGCCAATAATCATGATGATCGAGCCGACGATAGCCGAGGTGGTACTAAGTGCAAGATCCGACAAGCTATTTGTCACAACGTTTTGGCGATAGACATAGTCGCCCTTAGCCAGACGCTCTTGGTGGAAGAGTGGCAGGTGCAAAATGTGCCTGAGGGACTCGATCTTTATGCTTCTATTTAGCTTAAAGCCGATTTTTAGCAATATAAAATCACTCACCCAGTCAAAGGCGGCACCAATCAGGAATAGCGCCACGCTCATCAAGGCGGTGATAAGTATGAGCTTAGGCGTGCCGGTATATTGCGCTAACGGCCCCCAAGCAGGTGTATTACCAAATGCCGAGTCGGCCATAATCTTTGTTGGCCAAGGTTTGAGCAGCGCCACAGCAGCTTGCACCATTCCCAAGAAAACAACTACAAATACCGAAGGCAACGCATTGCGGTAGTATTTTTTGATCCAGTGTTTGAAGTCGGTTGTTTCGACCTTCCGGCCATGTGATTTGAGCCAAGCCTCTACCGCCTGGTTCACAAGTTCTTGCGGCCAGCCAAGCTTGATAAGCACATCTGCCAGCATATTGGGCTTAACACCGCTAGAAACGGCCATCTCGATAGCTTCATAAAGTTTCGGCATCATGACGAAGTTGACCCCACCTGCTTAATCATTTTTTTGGTTTACCTACTGGACTTATGATAATCCGACTGCCATGCCGCTCCATCACTACCTCATGACCTTTGCGCCAACCTAGCTCCGCTGCGTGTTCAATCGGAATACTAACACTAAGCGTGCCACTACTGTTTTTGGTCAATCGACGGATTAGACGCCGACGGAAGGAAACATTGCCCATAAAATAACATTAACAATAAGCGGATTTAAAGTCAATTTTAAGTTACTTTTAATCCGCTTTTATTAAACTTAGGTTTTAAAAATAAAAAAATCATTGACTCTCTTTTAGTGCTTCTTTTATCAAGGTGTATGAGTAGCCCTTACCCACTAAATGGGCGGTGAGTTTCTGGGGGTCTTGGTAGCGTGTTCTGCTGCGCAGTTTTTCGATTGTTATCTTTAGCCTATCACTCTCGCTTTCAACGTCACCATCAATAACCTCGGCAATGATCTCTCTGTCGACTCCTTTTGCACGTAGCTCAAACTCTATCGATCTATTACTTTTTTGTTTTCTAATGCGCCTATCTAACCACCACTCGGCGAATTTTTGATCGTTTAGATAGCCTCGTTTTAAAAATTCCTCGATAATCTTCTCGATAAATTCCGGCTCGGCTTTTTTGCGGCGCAAATAGTCTTTGAGCTCCCGAATAGAATGCGGCCTGCCGAGAACCCACTCTAGCGACCTCATTTTGAGCTTACCGTCGCTAGATTTCTTTTTGAGCGTGGCATGCGCTGGCTCGTCTAGCTCCATACCAACTTTTAGTTTTTCGGCAACTAAATCACCCAGGCTTAGAGAGAAGGAGTATTTCCCGTCAACGAATATGCTGGCACGCTCTTTATTCTTAACCTGTTGCTTTATCGCCGTAACGTGCATCGGGGCTATTCAACCTCAGCGGCTGTAGCGTCCATGACTTTTTTGGTGAGTTCTGCAAGAACCTTCGGATTTGCGCCCAGGTAGGTTTTGGCGGCTTCGCGACCATTGGCGAAACGATCACCACTATATTCGAACCATGAGCCAGATTTTTGAACAATCTCTTTATTGACGGCTAGGTCTAGCACGTCACCCTCAATACTGATCCCGTGGTTATACATAATGTCGAACTCGGCTTCGCGGAATGGAGCGGCAACCTTATTTTTGACAACCTTAACGCGGACGCGGTTGCCGATCATTTCCTCGCCAACTTTAATTTGAGTCACTCGGCGGATATCCATACGAACGCTGGCATAGAACTTCAAGGCGTTGCCGCCAGTGGTTGTCTCGGGATTACCAAACATCACACCGATCTTCATTCGAAGTTGGTTGATGAAGATGACTGTTGTTTTGCTGCGGCTAATAATGGCCGTTAGCTTACGCATGGCTTGGCTCATAAGCCGAGCCTGAAGACCCATTTGAGCATCACCCATATCACCCTCTAACTCCGCTTGAGGTACAAGCGCCGCGACAGAGTCAACAACGATAAGATCTATCGCACTGGACCGAACTAAAGTCTCGACGATTTCCAGTGCCTGCTCGCCATTATCTGGCTGAGAAACTAGTAGCTTTTCGATATCGACGCCGATCCGTTTGGCATAAGCTGGGTCAAGAGCGTGCTCGGCGTCAACAAAGGCCGCGATGCCGCCTTTTTTCTGAACTTCGGCGATAGCATGAAGGGTCACGGTTGTCTTACCGCTACTCTCTGGGCCATAAATTTCAACTATACGACCACGGGGTATTCCTCCACCAAGAGCGATATCAAGTGATGCGCTACCGCTAGGAAAAGTCTCAATATTAGCGTGGTGCCCAGCACCAAGACGCATAATACTGCCTCGGCCAAACTGTTTTTCGATCTGTTCGACAGCTAGGTCTAATGCTTTTGACTTTCCGTCGCTGTCTTGTTTTGCTACCACCTCGGTTTTTACAGTCTTTTCCGCCTTAGCCATCTACTACCCTCCGTTTTATTTGCTAGGAATATTATACAATTTTTTTCTATTCCACACCACGCATTCCACGCTAGCTAAGGCCGATTAGGCTTAACAGTACTCACTAGTTGGCACGGGGTGCGTGTCGTATACTGGTTATGATTATGCATATACCCGACCAAACAGTTCGGAGCTTGCTCGTGAAAGCCGGCAAAGTTACTGAAGCGAAAATCACCGCCTTAGCCGACCAAGCCAAGACCGAAAAAACCAGCCTAGAAGACATCGTTGTTTCTAGCGGTGCTTCGAGCGAGCTAGAGTTAACCCAGCTTTATGCAGACGAGGTCGGCGTACCCTTTATAGAGCTAAAGGCTAAAGAGATTAGCATTGATGTCCTCAAACAGATCCCTGAACACATAGCTAGGCTGTATAACATGGTGATCTTTAAGGGCGGGGCTCAGGACAAAGAAAAACAAGTCGCCATGGAAGATCCCGACGACCTACAAGCTATAGACGTTATCCATAAGCTGTTCGGCCAGTCAGTTAAATTGTTTATTGCTACTCGGCTTAATATCTTATCCGTAATCGACCAATACCGGGGCAATATCTCAAGTGAAATAACTAAGGTGATGACCGAGGGCGATGACCCTGCAGATGGTGCCATTAAAGAAGAGGATGAGATTAAAGAAGAAGATGTTGCTGAGGATTCGGCTATTGCTCAGACAGTAAACCTTCTAATCGAATATGCTATCAAAAGCGGTGCCAGTGATATTCACATCGAACCACGCGAGAAATATGTGTCGATCCGCTACCGAGTCGATGGAGTGCTGAAGGACGCTAACAAACTGCCGAAGAGGACGCTGGGCGCATTAGTCTCAAGAATCAAGATTTTATCTAACCTAAAGATTGACGAGAGACGATCGCCACAAGATGGTCGTTTCAAGATAACGTTGAATGGGCGAACTTTTGCTTTTCGCGTGTCTACCCTGCCAATAGCCGAAGGCGAGAAGGTTGTAATGCGTATTCTGGATGAGTCTAGCGAGCCTGCCAGCCTAGAGGAGTTGGGGTTTTGGGGTGCGGCTCTTAACACTATTAATGATTCTATATCCCAACCACACGGTATGGTGCTTGTCACTGGCCCTACTGGATCGGGAAAAAGTACTACCCTGCACAGTGTTTTGAATCTTCTGAACAAACCGGAAGTAAATATATCTACCATCGAAGACCCGGTTGAGTACAAACTCGAAGGGGTCAACCAGACTCAAGTTAACCCAGTCGCTGGCATGACATTCGCAGCCGGCCTTAGGGCTCTCCTGCGACAAGACCCAAACGTGATCATGGTCGGGGAGATTCGCGATGCCGAGACTGCCGGCCTCGGAGTCCAGGCCGCTCTTACGGGACACTTGGTGTTTTCTACACTTCACACCAATAATGCTGCGACTTGTCTGCCGCGTTTGCTAGACATGGGTATCGAGCCTTTTTTGATCGCATCTGTTGTGCGTGTCGTGATTGGGCAAAGGCTAGTCCGCCAGTTAATACCAGAAGATGCCGAAGAATACACACCATCAGACACCGAGAAGAAGGAAATAGAACGCGTATTCGGCATAAAAACCGAAGAGCAATGGCAGACTATCTTCAAGCTACTAAACGTGGCCCAAGAGGCCTACGGTAAGCCAAAAACTGCCAAACTATCATTCTGGAGGCCTAAGAAAGACCTGCCGGTCGATAAAACTGGCTATAAGGGGCGTAAAGGAATATATGAGGTGCTGGATAATTCACTCGAGGTCCAGAAAATGATTGTCGCTAACGCTACTAGCGAAGCCCTGCAAGAACAGGCTGTCAAGGAAGGCATGATAACCATGCAACTGGACGGGCTAATCAAGGCCTTGCTTGGTGTAACGTCGATAGAAGAAATATTGAGGGTCACCAAAGAATAAAATGACAAAGTTTGACTACACAGCCGTTGGTGCTGATAAAAAAACAATTTCTGGATCAATCGAATCGACGAGCTTAGCGTCGGCTCGGAGTTATCTGCAGAAACAAGGTGTTAGGCCGCTGATTGTTAAGGCCGTCAAAGAAGGTGGCTTTAAAATTCCCTTTCTATCGTCAAATAAGATCAAGAGTCGTGACATGGTGATATTCACAAGACAGCTATCAACCATGATAAACGCCGGGGTACCGCTTGTTAGGTCACTCGCCACCCTTCAAGCTCAGACCGAGAGTCAGGCCTTTAAAAAGCACATCTCCGAAATCTCTAAGGATATCGAGGGTGGGACATCATTCGCAGAGTCGCTCGAAAAACACGCCTCGGTCTTCTCGCCTGTGTATATAAATATGGTTAGGGCTGGCGAGGCTGGCGGAATATTAGATGACATCTTAAAAAAGTTAGCCATCCAACAAGAGAAGGACGCTTCGATCCGAAAAAAGTTTAAAAGCGCCATGGCCTATCCGACTGTTTTAATCGTGATAACATTCTCGGTCTTCATCGCCCTTATGACCTTTGTAATGCCTAAGATTGGGAAGATTGTTATTGATCTTGGTGGCGAGAACGCTAAGGTTCCGACGCTCACCAAAACTATGCTTAGCATCAGTGGTTTTATGACTAGTAAGTGGTACGTTTTAGCAGGTATCGCAATTATTTTGGTCGTTTTTCTACCACGATACATAAAAACTCCCGCCGGTAGGATTAATAAAGACAAGCTTCTCCTAAAGATTCCCGTACTGAAAGTTGTGGTTATAAAAGTTGCCGTGGCGAGGTTTGCTAGAACTTTTGCAAGTTTAATGAGCGCCGGTGTCTCTGTTATTGAGTCTATAGAAGTCACCTCGAAAGCCGTGGGCAATAGTCTAGTCGAGGCTGAATTAAATGCCGCCGCCAAGGAAGTTGCAGAGGGCCAGCCGTTTTCGGTACCCCTAGCTAATTCTAAAATCTTCCCGCCAATTGTTAGCCAAATGTTGGCAGTTGGCGAAGAAACAGGGCAAATTGGTGAGATCCTTATTAAAGTTGCTGATTTCTACGAAGAAGAGGTGGACGCCACCGTCGAAAGTCTTAGTTCTATATTAGAGCCAATAATGATAGTCGTTATGGGAGCAATGGTTGGCCTTATAGCTGCGAGCGTCATGGGGCCAATTAGTAACCTTTCTAGTCAAATATAGTATCGACAATGATGTTTGGGTTTTCCACATCTTTGCGGAATCTACTTGCAAGAACGCTATACAAGTTGTTAGAGTATTAAGCATAAGCCTTAAAAAATAACAGCGGGCTGAAAAATTAATATAGGAGGGTGGGCTCTATGCTCCAAAAACTAAAAAAAGCACAAGCAGGATTTACGATCATCGAACTTTTGATTGTGATCGCTATCATTGCTATCCTTGCAGGGTTGGTACTAAACAACTTCCAGGGCGCGCAGGCTAAGGCGCGAGACACACAGCGTGTTACAGACGTTAATAACGTACACACGAAGCTAGAAGAATATTACAACGACAATAATGGCTATCCTAACACTTTCACAGCCGCTACCTTCCCTGGTATCGACGGGGACAGCTTGAAGGATCCAAAAGGCACTGCAATAACTATTAACGCAGTAGTAGCAGACGCTACAGCCGCAGCAGCAGTTACAGCACCTGATGGTTCAGGTTCTACCGCTCAATACCAATACGTACCATTCGGTGCTAGTGGTTGTACTACAGCATGCACAGGCTATGTGCTTAGGACTTATGTTGAGAAACCAACAACAACTACTCCTAACCCATACGTAAAAGTCGGTCTAAACAATCCTTGATCGTTTAAAACTGTGACTTTTCTAAAACCCCGGTCTTAGTCGACCGGGGTTTTACTTTGTAATTAATTACGCACAGGATGTCTATATTGATTAGTTTTCGGTATACTAGTGTACATAAAGCATAACCAGGATAAGAGCGGTGGCGGAACATAAAAAAATAGCACTATTGCACAGAGATAAGCCATTATTTGGAATAGATATTGGCCGGTCTTCAGTTAAGGTGATTCAACTAGACCATAGTAGTAATCCCGCTAAGCCTAAGGTTTTAGGTTATGGGAGTGCGCCAACTGACCCGCAAGCAATTATTAAGGGCGCGATAGTCGATCCTGAGTCTATTGCAAGATCAGTCTTTGATTTAATATCGAAGAATATTGTCGGTTCTATATCAACTCGGAGAGTAGCCCTATCCCTTCCAAATGAACGATGTTTTAGCAGAATCATACAGTTGCCGAAGATGGATTCAAAAGACATAGAATCGGCTGTAACGAGTGAGGCTGAAAGCTCAATTCCAATACCCATAGACCAACTCTACTATGACTATGAAGTTCTACAGTCAAAGGAGTCGGATACAATTGAGGTCCAGCTCGTGGCCACACCTAAGAACATAGTCGACTCCTATATTGTTGTCACGGACGCCCTTGGCCTGGAGGTGGCTCATATAGAGACAAACATTACCGCCGTCACAAGAGTCGTCGCCCACTCAGAGCCCGTTAAGGGAGTAGTAACTTTGATTATTGACTTTGGTTCGACCGCTGCCGACCTGTCTATATTCGATGGCAAAACAGCAAGGATAACCGGTACAGCGGACTGCGGTAGCGACCGTATAACAGACTTGATATCACAAAAACTAGGCGTTTCTGAACGTCAAGCTTATACAATTAAGAATCGCTTTGGTCTGGAGTATAGTAAGAAACAAAAGGATATAGCCGATGCAATCGAGGGCGAACTCTCAAAACTAATAAATGAGATAAAGAAGGTACAGCGATACTATGCCGACCATTCACCAGTTGGTGAAATCGGACAGATAATTATCTTAGGTGGAGGCGCAACACTGCCTGGTTTTAGTACATACATTACCGATCATATTCGAGTCCCGACTAGATTATGTAACCCATGGGGTAACATTGATTTCGGTAAACTGCAACCGCCCAACTTAGTCGAGACCACAATGTATGCTACTTGTAGTGGATTAGCTCTGGTAGGGCCACAAGGACTAGAATCATGATTGACCTACTACCAAAAACCATAAAAGAGGCCCGGAGGTATGGCCGTCGAAATGGGCTTTTACTAAAGTGGAATCTAGTGTGCCTCACTGCAATTATTAGTCTCCTAGTAATCATTGCAACTGGTTATTTCTTTATCAATAATGCCTCTGTGTCTGCCGCTACGGTCAAATCAAAAACAGAACAGACTATTAAAGACGCTAAGCTAGATAAGGTAGAGGCGGACTACCTAGAATTTTCGAATAATCTAAAAACAGTGGTGCAAATACTAAGTAGTCAGGTGTTATTTTCAGAATTATTGAAACAAATCGGTGGCGTAACTCCAAGCGGCACAACCCTAAACTCCGTCAGCTTATCGGATACAGACAATGCCCTCGACCTGAATTTTACGACATCGTCGGCGACTTTGGCTCCAACGATTCAAGTGAACCTAGAGGACCCGGAGAATGAACTCTTTGAGAAGGCCGACATCACCCTCGTTTCTTGCCAGCCAGACACTAACGGCGAGGAAAGCTGCACTGTTCAACTCAGGGCACTCTTTCGAAAAGATGCTAAGTTCTTATTCCTAAATTCCGTATCTTCAACAGAGGGTTCGTTATGATTAATGCTAAGCGTTTCAGCTACATCTTAAGCGTATTATTGCTCTTACAATTTATCGGTATGGTTGCTATAACCGTATATGCGAATTCATGGTTAACTAGCAAATCTGAGAATATTGTTAACTTAAAGCTTGACACGGTTTTACTTGAAGAAAAGCAACGAGCAAATCAGCAGGCTCTATTGGATCTTAATAAATACGAGTCGACGCGTGCATTACTTGAAAAAATTGTCCCTAAGAGTAAAGACCAAGCAAAAACAATCGGTGAACTTCAAAAAATTGCGGAAGAAACTGGGGTGACAATTAGCACTATGACTTTCCCGGCTTCTGAACTAGGTAATGGCGCATCAAGCACTACGGTTGTAGGTACGACTCCTTCAGCTGCTGCGACCAATACTACCGCAGTTTCACAGGCCAAACCAGTTACCAATATCCCCGGACTACTAGGCATAGAAGTTAGCTTGTCTCAAATAGACGAAAAAGGTTCGGAGGGTGGGTCGGGTATAACGTATCGACAACTAATCTCCTTCCTAGAAGCGATCGAAAAGAACCGTCGTACGATGCAAATAAAAACCCTACAGGTATTACCTATTAAGTCTTCGACTGGTAGTATTTCTGGATATTCCTTAACCATCAGTATGAATATATTTGTAAAACCATGAAAAAATACTTAAATCAGTTGAAGAAGTACTTTAATGTAGGACGGGGGTTAGTACTACGCCATTCGTTCATACTTTTCGTAATAGTATTTGCATCACTTGCCGGTTACTTGGTTTCCAGAATCGGTTACTTGTCGCGCCTAGAGCCAACCGAGGCTCAGGTCACCGTTAAAATCAGCGAGGTCAAGAAGACCTCCACAGACACAGAAAGTATTCTCAAACTAAAGGAGCTAGAGGGGCGCAATATATCTATTGAGAGCTTGTTTGATAATGGCCGAACAAATCCGTTCGAGAATTAATTACCGAATTGCTTAACGTTGGCTTCGTGGGCCGCAATTATGTCCTTGGCGCATTCATGTGGATTCGGTGCAAACGTAAATGTATAGTTTTGCTGTTCTCCGGCAGTTTCGATCACCAACGTGCCATAATTAAATGCTCTTGCGAAAATGCCGACCTGGCTAAAGGTTACGTCCTGGACGTCATTAATATTAAGCTGCGAGACCTTTCGATCAAATAAACTTTTATATAGAATCTGAGCAATTTTTTCGCTTGTCACCAGTAAGGTGTTGTTACTAAAAATGAAGGCGTAAACGAGCGTTAGCACTATCACTAACGTTGCTACTACTAATCCAATAACCGCTAAAGACTGGCCGCTGACAGTTGAGATAAACGCGCTACTCTTCAACCATAAACTTAAATATATACTGACCGTGAAACCAACCACTGCAATAAGTAGCCCAGTTAAATAAATCAGGAAGAGCCCAAAAGTATGCTTACGTATCTCGCAAATTATTACTTCGTCATCATCAAATTCAATCAGATGTATATCGAACTTCTTTATTGGTCTGTTGCTATTTTCCATCCTAAATTAACTCCTCTTGATTTTTTAGACCTAAGTGCCTTAAAGCAGCTTGGGTAGTTTTTCGACCGCGTGGTGTCCGCTCTAGTAGTCCAATCTGCATTAAAAACGGCTCATAATAATCTTCGATCGTACTACGCTCTTCTGATAGTATAGCGCCGATAGTCTCCACGCCAACTGGACCACCCTTGTAATTCTTGATGATAATTTTGAGTAATTCTCGATCAGTGGCATCAAGACCTTTATTATCGATTTGCAGATGTTCAAAGACTTTCTCAGCCAACTGCTCAGTTACAACGCCTTCACCATTGACGGTGGCGTAATCTCTAGCACGCCTTAAAAGCCGGTTAGCAATCCTGGGAGTTAGCCGCGAGCGGGCCGCCAATGCTTTAGCAGCGTTTGGGTCTAGCTTTAATTTCATGATTTTAGCAGTGCGTTGAACTACCTGCTCAATCTCTTCCGGTGAATAGAATTCTAGTCTATGAATGATGCCGAATCGATCCCTAAAAGGTGATGCAAGCGCACCGGTCCGAGTAGTAGCTCCAATCAACGTAAATTTGGGAAGTTCTAATCTTAGATTCTTGGCTGTCGTTCCCTTGCCTACAACAATATCAAGATTAAAGTCTTCCATAGCTCCATATAGAACTTCTACCACTTGTTTTGGTAGCCGGTGGATCTCGTCTATGAACAAAATATCATTAGGCTGAAGGTTTGAAAGGATGCTAGCTAAATCACCGGCTCGCTCTATTGCTACACCACTAGTCGCTCGAATCTGGGTCCCCATTTCATTTGCAATAACGTGGGCCATGGTTGTCTTGCCAAGGCCTGGTGGGCCGAAAAGTAAAACATGATCTACGGGCTCAGAACGAGTTTTGGCAGCTTCGATACTTATCTGCAGTGTCTTCTTGAGTCTCTCTTGCCCAATATAATGTTCAAAACTCTGCGGCCTTAGCTGCTGTTCAGTTTTAGTTTCACTCTCATCCTCGGTTTCTTCGCTATGAACTATTCTTTGAATTGCCATGATTATTTCCTTAGTAACGCCTGTTTAATTTGAGCCTCTACTGGCAATGTTTTATCTACGTTTTCCATCATTTGCTTAATATCATTTGGTTTGAAACCTAGCGAATCAAGAGCTGCTTCAGCATCGACAGTTGCGCTAGATTCTTGTAGTCCCGTATAAGTTGGGTCGAGCTTTGGTACCTTATCTCTAAGTTCAATGATCATTTTCTCGGCTAGTTTCTTACCGACTCCAGGTGCGCGGGTCAAATAACTAAGGTCTTCTGTGGATATCGCTGCAAATAAATCGTTCGCCTGACCAATACCCAGTAGTGCAAGAGCGATCCGTGGACCGACTCCGCTAACTTTAATGAGTTGGTCAAAAATATGCTGTTCTGAAACTTCGAAAAATCCATAAAGGTCATACGACTGTTCTCTAACGGCCTCACTAATAAATAGTTCAACTCCTTGGTCTAACTTTAGGCTAGCCACATCTCGGACGCATAAATGAACGCCATAGCCAACGCCGCCGACATCGATTATTACGCTTTCAAAGTTTATAGCCTTGATTTTGCCTCTTAAATACCCAATCATCTACCTTGATTATCTCACAGCCATGTTTAATAGTCTTTAGTGGGCCGAACTAATGTCGACTCTTAACCCGGGGTGAGTAACCGGCGAGCTCTCGTGCGATCGACATTGCGCAGTAGCTGAACTTAAATTTTCCTTAAGACAAATATATATTGAACTCTGAGAATCCCAATTATCTAAGTCATTTTGCGACAAACAAACTTGTGTATCGGGGCTACAGGTTTTGACTAGGTACTTCAAGTACTTTGTGGCATTGTCCTTACAAATTGTGTTTTGTCCAATTTGGCAGAATCTAGCGCTAATCTGTATAACCTGGCCGCTATCCCAGTTTTCATAATCATACACAGTCCCAGGCCAAGGCGCACTAGGCCAGGCACTGTTTGGCGTTGCTATATATGATTCTATCCCTGCGGGTAGAGCCCTTGAGACATCAGCCGGGTAAACATTATCATCCTGTACTTTGAGTTTTATAGCATTTGAAATGATTGATAACTCTGATACCGCACGAGTGAAATAAGCCCTTTCCTTTGCACTTCTTGATGAAGTATATGTATATCCAACCACTATGGCCGTCGATAGGCTGATAACAATAAGGATTTCGATTAGCGTAAATCCGGTGTTTTTTAGTATCTTTTTCATGCTTTATTATTGTAACGGACAATTGTATGCACTGCTGGTAATCGCCCACTGACTACTCTGGGCATAATAGTTTTCGATTAGCCGGAGTTGGCTACAAGAAAGGTCTTTGTCGTAAATGACTAGCTCCGCAAGTTGCATGTCACCCGCCAGAGTATATGTTCCGGCAGCTGATGTCGTCCCACCAAGTAGTAGTTGATTGACGCTATAGGCTGGAGCACCGCCATCAAATTCAAAAGGACTAGTTGGTGCACCATTCTTGGCTAGACGCTCCTTTGTCTGGTCGCCGAATCTAAAAACATAAACTCCGAACTGTCCGGAAGCAAAGTTACTACTCAGCGCGTTACTAACAGGCGTTACACCGCTAAAGTTATTAACCCATGAAGTCAGGTTGCTGGTGGCTCCGCTCCTTGTGAAAGCATGCACAGCATTTGCCGTCGTAGACCCGGAGTCATTAATACTTGACGTGTTAAGTAATGTTACAAAGCGACTATTCCCTCCTGACGCTCCAGACGTCGTCGGGCGCATGACTGCTACTACTGTCATATTGCTAGTGCTTTGTGGCGGATACGCAAGATTCAAATTACCTAAGATCTCCGGGGTGCCGTTATTGGCATAAAATTCAACAACCTGTTGCGAGTTAATCTTATTGGTGCTAACGCTCGGAGTACCGCTAAGTAGACTTAGGTTGTTGCCTTTGCCAGACTGATCTAGCCATCGGTCGACTGTGTCGCCGTTAGTGGCCGTAACCGGCGAAGCACCTGTAGTCCAGTCAACATAAAGCTGCAAATGATTACCATTGCAGCCACTACAACCGTTGCTGCGCGTAGCATTACGACCGCCAGCGCCACTAACGTAGCCAAGTCGAAAGCCCATATCGTTATTACTAGCCCAATCGCTACGATTTACTATAGCTTGAACTATTGAGGTTATGTCTGGGCTTTGTTGAGCGGCTCCTGATTGGTTCTTAGAGGGCCATGCAGGAATAGCCCAATCTACTTGCTGGCTAGTTAGACTACCTGTGCTGTTGAACTGTGCACTACCAGGGCAGCTAAAGGCTGCTTTATTACCTGTATTGAAACCTTTCAGTCGCATGGTTAACGGAAGGCTCAGCATAGCGCTCGTAAAGTCCGTACCACTGGTCCCTAGCGAACGAAACTGAATATAAGCGTTGGTAATTGTAGCTCCTTGAGGAATATTTAAATTCGAAAACACGAGCCCGATGTTTTGATTTAGAGTAGTGCCGTTCTCGCTACCATATGGCATCTCGAGGTCTTTATTATTACTTGCGCAGACATTGCTTGAGGCAGTGCCGTCGACCTTTTCTTCGTGGCTTGAGATTGCGTTAAAACTATTGCCGTAGCTACTAGCTACATCTTTTTGTAATGAAGCTGTAACATTAGATTTAAACCAAGCGATCGGCGAAAAGTCGCCTGGAGATCCTGTATATAAACCGCTGCGCACCAGGCGCACGCGAATGTCTTGAACATATGCAGCCGTTATAGAAAGTTCTGGTATATAAACCCTACCAATAGCACGAATATTCCGTCCGGTTCCGGTGCAAACTCCGTCATAAACCTCTACCTGGTAAGTCACTTTATAGGCGGTGCTATTATACAAAACGGTCGAGGCGCTATCGGTTGATGGATCATTTCGGTTCTCGGTGGTTCCACAGTACGTCAAGTTACTATCGAGTTCTTCTTTAGCATAATCAGTCGCAGCCTTCGCAGCCGCCCGCGCAATCAAGTTATAGCCGTGCCTGGTAATCTGAGCCTGATTAATCACAATAGATTGGCTGATAAGTAAGATCACTAGCATTATGGTGCTCATAATGATCAAAACCATCGGCATGACAAATGCATCCGAGCTCTTATTGGGTTGCCTGAATTTAAAAGTCATTGTATTTCTTTATAGTAATGCTAATCGACTCATCTAATTGATTACCATTAACAATGTCGCGCATATTAAGCGTTACCTTTATTTTATCTGCGACTGTCGGGTTGGTATCGACTGCAACGTTATCGGTGTCAAAGTAATGTATTACCATCGAACTTATATGGTAGGACAGGGTCAAATCCGCTTGGCAGGTAGCTGATGAATTGGCGGGAGGGCAGGTTTTCTTATAATAGTTAGTCGGCGAAACCTGTGATGCTGTTGGTATGACTACCCGACGTAATAATTTCGTCCCACTAACATAGTAGATAATATTGTTTACGGCAATTTGCCCAGAATAACTACCCGACGTGTAATAGATAAATTGTCTTGAAGGGTCGCTCCGCGGCTTATCAACAGCCGGTAAATCAATGATGAGCGTGGGGGGTGTCGAGTTATAAACCCAACCTCCACTTGGAGCATACGGGTCACTTAGTGGTGCCCGAATGTCGTTATTGTATCTACTTGCAAAGGACAATTCATCTTGGAGTTTCTCTAGCACTGTAAGACCCTCGATTCGTAGTCCAATCCGGGCATTCCTTTCATAAAGCTCACCATTCTTTGTTATAAGTAGTGAAACCATAAATACACAAACAATTAATGTAATAGGCACGACGACAAGCATTTCTACAAGTGTGAATCCACGGGTATCTTTCATCTACCCACTCCACTTTCTTGGATGCCAGTTGAGATGTTAATAGTTTTTGATGTATTTTTAGAATCTTGATAGGTTAGACGGACATCCAGTTTTTTGAGCGTCGGCGTAATATCCCGAATATAAACTTTCGCTGAACGGGGCGGTTTTAAATCTGCCGGTAAAGAACTAGTAAAATCCTCAACTTGGTAACTACTTGCGCTCACACCTTGTACTAGATTAGCGAATGACTTAGTCTCGTATTCTTGATATTTTTCGTAAGCCGAAGTTGTGGCTAATATGCGCTCACCATTCCGGTCGATTGTACCGTTAATCTGAATCATAAAAGAAAAAATACTTAGAGTAACAATGCTCAAGACGGCGAGCGTAATCATTAACTCGATAAATGAATAGCCCTTTTGACCCAACCTCACGTTCGTACTTCCATACTAAAACTATAGCACAATCATAAGAGGTATCACCCCTATAAACTACAGACCTTTGGCGCACATAAGCGCTGCCGCTAAAGCATCTGCACAATCATCTGGTTGAGGTATCGTCTTTAATTTCAATACGACCTTAACCATCTCCTGGACCTGCTTTTTATCAGCCCGACCATAACCTGTTAAAGATTGTTTGATCTGTAATGGCGTGAATTCATGCAGCTCTAGATTGTGACTTTGGGCAAGCAATAACACCACCCCCCTAGCTTGGCTAACAGTCATGGCTGTCGTGACATTCTTTGCAAAAAACAGCTTTTCTACTGACATTACCGTCGGTTTGGTTTCGATTATTATGCTAGTTAGGTCATCATGTATAGTCTTTAGTCTTTTTTCAGTAGTGTCTGTAGAGGGCGTAGTTATTACACCAGCATCAACCAGCCTTACTTCCCGGCTCTCAACATCAATAACCCCAAACCCAAGGCGTCCAGTCCCCGGGTCGATCCCAATAATTCTCATGCTAAGTTGGTGTAGGTGTTCACTACATCGTCCAAATCTTCTAGAGCTTCCATGACCCGCATAACTTTGCCGCCCGTTTCCTCATCGACTTCTACACTAGAATTTGGCTCATAGGTTAGTTCCGCCTCAATCACTTCGAGACTGGAGCTCTTCAACTTATCGCGGACACTCGCTAGTTGTGATGGGTTTGTGTAGACGATCATTTCTCCAGCCTCTTCGATTGCATCGTCGGCACCAGCGTCAAGGACTGCAAGTAGTGCTTCTTCACCCGATGCTTTCACTCGAATAATTCCCTTCCTGGTGAACTGAAAGGCTACCGAGTTTTTTTCAGCAATATTACCGCCGTGTTTTGAAAATGCATTCTTAACTTCTGGATATGTGCGGTTGATGTTGTCGGTTGCGCATTCTATCAAAATAGCGACCCCGCCTGGGCCATAACCTTCATACATTACCTCAAGAAGTTGAGCAGCGTCCTTGTCCTTAACTCGGTCAATCGCCCTATCAATATTAGACATTGGCATGTTAGCTGCCTTAGCTTTTTCAATAGCCATTGCAAGTGTTGAGTTTAGGCTAGGGTCGACTCCGCTTCTTGCAGCTATAGCTAATTGATTTCCGAGTTTAGTAAAAACGGCGCTACGCTTAGCATCCGTAGCTCCTTTTGCGCGTTTGATTGTCGACCATTTGCTATGTCCGCTCATAATTACTCTTATTGTCTCAATAAATCAGACTTTTGTCAGTCTAGAACTAATAGTTTAGGTTTTCTGTGTCGATGCAAAATCCAAATTCCACCACAGAGTAACGCATAAAATATTGCTAGTACTAATGCATTAACACTCAGGCCAAGTCGTGCGCCTGGCAAACGCGACACGATATTGGCGATGTCGAGCATATAGGTTAATAAGAACCGTGCCGGTAACGCGAACCACCCAGACATAGCCGGAAGTATCCATCCAGCTAATCCGGCTATGAAACTGAGCAACATTGCCAGGGGAACTAGTGGGGTCACGAGCAAGTTCGCAAAAATACTAACAACTGAGACTCTACCAAAAACCGTAGCAATGATCGGCAATGTCATAAGACCGGCAGATAAACTCTCCGTGATGAGTAAGGCAAGGATAGATTTTTCGCGTTTTTTAGACACAAGAAGCGGCGCCATAACAATTACTCCAAAAAAAGCCGCGAACGATAAATACCAACCAACGCTTCTCCAAAGCTGGAACGGGTCAATAAGTACTGAGATCGCTGCCGATAAGCTGAGTAGTACAATCGGATGGATCTTCCGGCCATAGAACCAGCTCAGCTGTAATAGGATCACCACGATTATCGCCCGTAAGATCGAAGGGCTAAGACCAGTAATCATAACGAAAGCAGTAACGAGCAGTGCGCTACTAACTAATACCTGATAGCGAGACTTTCTCTTGAATAGTCTTCGCGTAAATCTTACTAAGATGGTCAGGTTATAGCCCGACACAGCGATAATATGTGTTATTCCGGCATCACGAATAATATCTTGCCACTTGCTAGTCAATGACGATCTTTGACCAATTAAAATACCGGCCGCAAAAGATGCCGTTGGTTCCGGCAAACTGTTTCGTAGCCCAGCTGTGAACTTTTGTCTCGCCAGGTCCAAAAAATTTACGGTCGTACCTAAAGTCTCGACCTCAGCATAGCCAATCGACCCAGCCACATTACCAAGCGTAGGGAAAATCTTTCCTGTTACTCTCACTACTTCTCCGCGAGTAGCAGATGATAGTACAAAGGTATTTATCCGTAGCGGCACGTCAACCTTGACTCGTTCTGGCGACAAAATCTCAAACACGTTGGCCGTGAAGGTCACCCTCCTTTTGTAGTCATAATAGCCGTCGTCCGTAATCACAGCATCAAGCGTCACTTTCTGGCCCATGAACTGGCGTAGCACGTCCTCTTTTGCGAGCGCGTGGTTACCTCTAATAACTCCGCCGATGAAACATCCATACATAACGACTACCAGCGCTACAAAGCGACGGTCCTTTAGCGCCGGCGCAAAGAAGAAAGCTGGGATCAGCCAAGCCCAGCCAGCACTACCCTGTAGCGCATAGAGCGATCCGCCCAAGAAGCCTAGGCTACCGAATATTAGAAAGGTTGTTCTTCGAAACCGATGATCGAAGATCATAGTAATAATCCTCGAAAATAGCATTACTCCAAATATATCAGTTCGGCTGAATGAATTAAACTTACTAAATAATACTTAACATGTTAAGTATTATTTCAATCATAGGGTCACCGGTTCGCGAACAGTAATCGACTGTCCGTCGATTACTTTGTCTGCACGTTTTGAGATACTCACAGGGACAGCTTTATACATTCTCCATACCGCATCGCAAGTAACGTCTCTTACCGTATTCACCGTGAATTTAGAAATTTGTGGGCGTCTTTTGGCAAATAAAGACATTGCCAGTCGAATCTCAGGATCATTCCTTAACTCATGAGCCGTTGCGTCTATATAAACTCCATCTGTATCGCCACTAGGCAACTTGCCAAAAATAGTAATAGCAACCTCTGGTCTACCGACAATATTTTCGGAGTGTAGGGCTTTCTTATACGATACCCAATATAGATTGTGATTATCGTCGTACGTAAAACCTACGGGTGATATCCACGGCTTTCCTGTGCTGTCGGCCGTTGCGATAACCATAATGCCAGTGTTCTCGATAATGTATTTAGCTTTTTGCGATGAATCCATTATTGCAGTATACAATAGCCCAATAAATAGACTTCAGGGCTAACGTATAGGAATGTGGAGGGTCCGATGGGACTTGGTCACGTTCCGCGACCCCCGAACTTCTCGATTGCCAACAAGTTGGCATCGGAAGATTCGTTTCCTAAATGCCACAGGCATTTCTCACCCACGACACCCTTTCTGGCGTGTCATAAATTCAAATCCATTGGAACGACCAAAACAAAAGCCCCACATTTGAGTGGGGCGTTAGTTTTGGAGGGTCCGATGGGACTTGAACCCATGACACCCTGCTTAAAAGGCAGGTGCTCTAACCAGCTGAGCTACGGACCCGGAACAGAGGTGATTATCTTATTTTTGACAACAAAAGTCAACCAACACTAGTCTCGGGCTATTTCTTTTTCTTTGAATCAAGTTCGTCGGGTTTTGGTTTCTCAACAAATACCAACGCGATACTACTTAAAATCCCAGCCACTAGGGCGGTATCACGTATTCGCATAAGTTGTTGGGTGACCTCGGCGTTTTCGAATCTCGAGAATTGATCGAACGGTAAAACTCTAATAAACCATAGATAGGCTAATACTCCAGCCGCTAGCGAAGGCAGTAGATGAAAGGGCGCCTTCTTTTTCTTAACAGAGCCCCGGCTTATAAGTATTGCCAGCACCGCCGGCAGGAGTAATAAAACTCCTTGCACGATGTTTTGAACAGGGATGTTTTCGGTTGACGCAGCGCTACGTATCTCGCTGACAAGCGACCCACTGACCGAAGCACTCAACAAACTTCCAGCACACAATAACAGGAAGACGTAGGTGCCTTTAGAGCGCCAAACAATTGGCAAGATACCAATCACTCCACCAATTATGGCAATTAAAACGTAAGCATTCATGAACTTATGATACACCTACCAATGAAGTATTTGATTGGTTTTTATCCCTAACTCCGAAGATCTTCCAGAAGCAAATTCAATCACATAAAGCGAGGGCTCGCTTGGCTCAAATACCTTGGGGTAACTTGCTGCCTGAACATTAGGCACGATTGTTACTACCCTTTTATTCTTATCCAGCCAAACAATATCAATCGGAAACTTCATACCTTTCATCCAAATACCGTGCGTGCCAGGTTCGTCAAATACGAACAGCATCGCCCTGCCACCACTCAAGTTATCCCTCCCCGACAGTCCTAAGGTTCGTTCTGTTTGGTCATCAGAAACCTCGGCTCTAATAAGCATTTTAGGCGTACGGATATAGACTTTCTTTTCTAAAACTCCACCCAAACCAAACGCCACAAGCCCTACCCCAACCAAGACCATACCAACTGCGAGAACAAGTCTAGGCGCCGATCTTGTCCTTACGATTTTTTTGTTTAGCATTTCTTTCGACATATTCAATTATTTGCGTAGCAACATCACGCTTAGTTATTCTTTCTGGTGTCTTTAGACTAGCAGACGAGTTAACCTCAAGCACTAGAGGACCGCGTTCAGATCGCATCATATCAACGCCACAAATAGGGAGTCCCATAGCTTTGGCTGCCCGAACTGCTACCTTTTCTTCTTCTGGCGTCAACTGAACCTTTTGACCGACTCCACCTTGGTGAGTATTCGACCTAAAGTCGTCGTCAAGACTCTGTCGTTTAACGCTTGCTACGACGCGTCCACCAACAACTAGTGCCCGGATGTCGCTGCCGGCCGATTCTGCAATATATTCCTGCACAACAAAGCTCACACTCTCTACAAAGAATGCCTGCATTACAGCTTTGGCGGCTTTGCGCGTTTCAGCAAGCACTACACCATTACCGTGTGTTCCACGAGCGACTTTGATAATTACCGGTGCACCTCCGGCAAGTTCTAAAACATCATCAAAATCGGCAGTCTCACGGGCAAACACCGTCTTCGGGACTCCAATACCGTATTTCGCAAGAAGTTGATAGGCGCGAAGTTTATCGCGCGTCCTATTAATAGCAATTGAGCTCGCGGTTGTGAAGACACCCTTCATTTCAAATTGACGGACTACTGCCGTACCATATTTTGTAAGGCTCTGTGCGATTCTAGGTATGATCGCATCAATGTCTTCGATCGGCTGACCCTTATACATAACTACCGGATTGCCCTTCTCGACCGTCATATAACATTTGGCATAGTTAATAACCCGAACCTTATGTCCGCGAAGTTGTGCTACCTCTTTTAGCCTCTTGGTTGTGTAGTTACCCGAACCTTTAGATAAAATTACTATATTCATATTATTCCTTTGTACTTAATGCTGTGTTAACTAAAAACCTTCCACTCAAGACTCGACGCCCAATCAGAATCGGAAATCTCATCGACCCCCGATTCGTAAGATTGAAGGAGGCTATAAATGTTCGACCTCCCATACGTAGCCTAGTCTTGATTATGTACCTATTTTCGATGTGGGTTGCAGACTTCCGAACAGGCATAGCATAAAACTCTTCTGTCTCGTGCCTTAGCTCGCCCTCAGACACGCCCTTCCTGGCTATCTCTGGAACGCTAAATTGTAGTACTTCTTTACCGCCCCGTTTTATGACCTTAATATTTGTAGCGTGAATAGAGCAACGATAAGCCCCTGTATCAACCTTAGCATGAGCATTAAACATTCCAAGCTCTATTAGGTCGACAACTTCGTGCAATCCAACTATTTGAAGCTTGTTGCGAGGCAGATATTTATTTTCTTTGATTCGCGACTTTGCCATTCGAGTTACATATTTATTAAATTCATCTATGCAAACTACATTCTCACCAGAAATATCGCCTGTCACAATTTGTGAACCTTGGTTTGCCTCCAGGACGACGTGTTTAGTGCTTTTAAGATTTGGGAGTACGTCGACTCCAGAAACTTGAAGTCCGACCGCATCAGCCGCTAACTCTGCAAGCTCCAAAACTTTTGTTGGTATTTTATTCAGCGGTACTAGGTATGACGTACCGCCAGTTGATTCATTATTAAGGTGGCTACCCTTCTTGCCGACCCTTTTATAGCCCACAACTGCCTGGCCACCATACACCTGTATCCGCCAGTCAAATTTGTTTGGAATGAATTCTTGGATTATAAATTTAATCTCTGGATTTTCACTATAAATCTTTAGGACTTCCTTATTATTGCGAGCCAGGAAGTTCATTCTGCCCTTTTGGCCCTCAATGTCTTTAACTACCACCGGAAAGGGAAGCTTGGTCCGCTTTAAGATAAGTCCTATGTGTTTCGATGCGCAGTAATATGAGTTAGGAACCGGCACTCCTTTTTCCCAAAACAAAAACTGAGAAGCAAGCTTGCCGTCATTTACGCCAGTCAGTACTAAGTTATCAGCAAATGGTACTCCGTTCGCTTGCAGAAATATAGCTAGCGATGCCGCCTCGACCGGCATACTCATCCAACGCTTGAAATATGCCCAAGTATAATCTTTGATGTATTTCTCTGTCCGAATGTCGAAAATGCTTGGCTTATTATCTTTTATCTCAAATATCAAATCCTCAAGCGCAACATAATCAATGTCAACACCCTCAAGTCCCGGCCGCTTCTGAAGCCTCTTTACAAACCCGCCAAACCAAGTACTGTTCTCGCTACGTCGTTCAGAAAAAACAACTAAAACTTTTGGTGTGGTTTTTTTCATTACTGCTCTCCCGCTAGCTTCTTTAGGTAGTTTAAAAGCGCTGCCATCTTTTGGTCTGTAGAAGCCCCAATCTCGATTTGCGGCGTCTGGTTAACCTCAAGGATATAGTGCTCTCCGGTCTTCATATCGAACATTAAGTCAGCCCCACAGAACTCATCTCGCCCTAGAACCTTCGCAGCACTTAAAACACTCTGAATTGACTCCGCGGACAATGTTGAGAGTGGGACGATAGTTCCTTCGGCGCCCTGAGACGTATTGTTCAAGTGAGTACTATTCTCAGGCGAACGCTTGCGTTCTAAAACAAGTTTTACCTCACCGCCGAATACTAAACACCGATAATCTCTATCGTTAGGAATGAACTCCTGAACAACAAAATCAATGCCTTTATTTTCTTCTAATGTCTTCTTTAATGTGGCGTAATCCTTAACTAAATAATTATCATTTCCTCCATAGCCTTCAGCAGACTTAACTATAATCGGGAAATCGATTGGTGGATTCTTCTCAAACACTTTAAGTATTTCTCTTGAACTAGACATAAAGGTGTTTGGAAGCGGAATATCATTATCGGCCATCTTAGCCATCTCGCCTATCTTTGTGATTGGCATAGAAACTAGTAGTTCGCGGCCGATGAATTGTTTATTCTTACGTGTCAGATAAAGTGCAGCCGCTAGCGCCTGTTGCTGTGCCTTGTACCATAATTCGAAATAAGTCGCGTCAAAGTCATCTAATCGCCGTCCGGTCATAGACTCGGTTACCGTCATTTGATTTTCAATAATCTGGATATGCAGGTCTTTTAAAGATCCCTGAGAGAGTTTTAGGTCGTGCTTTGACGCCTCGGCGCTTAGCAGCTTGAACAAAGTCCGGTAATAGCCAGTCTTGTGCTTCCTAAAACTAAAGAATACCAGTACGTCTTTCATCGTCTGTCCCTCCTTAAATAAACAAACATTTTTAGGCAGAAGCCTAAAAATCTATTATCTTGCCTCGACTTGTGCGATAACTGCACTTAGTTTATTAATCAGCCAGATATGGGCACTTATTACCTGAACTGTTCTTTCGTCGTCAATCTCAAGACCGGTATTGTGCGCAATTACCTTGCTTAAATTAAGCATAGCGTACGTTTTAGCATCACTATCTTTGGCGGTTAAAAATTCTCTCACCAACCTAGGTACTTTCTTGTGTTGAAGATCTTCTGGTTCGGGTAGTTCATGTAGCGCACGCGCACGCATAGTGACTGTCTTTCCGAAACACTGAACAAACCAAGTAGCAAAATCCTTTGGCGGTGTGTTTTCTGGTGTCTGATCTTTGGTAGCCGGTCTTTTGGTTGGATCAAATAATGGTCGATCGCCGACACCTGGGGTATAAATTCTTAGTCCCTCTAACTGTGAGTTAAAGCCTTCCGCCTCAGGGTAGATTTCTACAGGGATGGCACCAATCTCAGGGTACTTTTCCTCAAAGTTAGCCAGCAATTCTACTGATAAATTGAGCATCTCACCAGGTGAAAGCATTGTTTCGGGCATGATTTTTAAATCACCTGGGTCAACTGGTCGGTCTGATGAAATATTACTTGGGTGGTTAGGCGTATTCATGCGTAGTATTATACCAAATTAATCTGTTATTGTCAATCTATTGACGGGCCTTTACGCGGACAAACGCTACAGCTACAGCTCCTACCAAGACAACCGCTAGCACCAATATCAAAGTAACAAAGCCTTCTTGTTTTTTATTTTTATGCATTTAGAGATATTCTAGCGCTTTTTAACCGAAAATGCCTCTGCTTTTTTCATTCTTGAAGTCTTTAAGAAGTTCCTGCTGATGTTTAGACAGTTTTGCTGGTGTGTCGACAGTAATCGCTACTATGTGTGCGCCACGAGAATCACCCTTTATATGTGGCACACCGTGGCCAGACAATTTAAAGTCACTACCGCTCTGGGTGCCGGCGGGAATCTTCATTTTGACCATACCGTCGACGGTTTCGACCTCAATTTCTGTACCTAACGCGGCATCAACCATGTCGATATTCTGTTCGCTTAGAATAAGATCGCCTTCTCTTATGAACTTTTTGTGTGGTTTGACTCGTATATTCACGAACAAGTCGCCTTTTGGGCCGTTAGCAATCGCCTCGCCATGTTCACGCAAGCGAATAGTAGCCCCGTCATCGATGCCAGCTGGAATTTTTAGTGATACCTTTTGCTCTTTACGCTGAGTACCCCTACCGTGACAGACAGAGCAAACCTTCTCTGGCACTTTGCCTTTACCATGACAGGTTGGGCAAACACTGGCTTGTTGGATATTGCCAAAAACAGTTCGAGTGACATTCATTACTTGGCCTGCACCTTTGCAAGTTTCGCAGGTTTTTAGGTCGTGGCCAGGTTCAGCAGTCGTGCCTTTGCAGTGCGAACAGTTGTCCTCGAGCTCAAGGCGTAAGTCGATATCTGTCCCAAAAACTGCTTTGTCAAAATCGAGCTCCACAGATGTTTCGACATCACGACCCCTAGTTTGGCGGTTAGATTGATGCTGGGCACCACCCCCAAAAAAGCTCGAGAAGATATCGCCGAGGCCTAAATCACCAAAGTCAAAGTGCGTATCCTGACCTTGACCACCGAAACCTCCAGTGCCGCCAGATGAGGCACCGCCAAGCCCAGCATGACCAAATTGGTCGTAACGTTTTCTTTTGTCGGAATTACTCAAAACTTCGTAGGCTTCGCCAACTTCTTTGAACTTGGCCTCGTCACCTCCTTTATCGGGGTGATGTTCAATAGCAGCCTTGCGATAGGCTTTCTTTATCTCGTCGGCCGATGCTTGCTTACCGACACCTAAAACTTCGTAGTAATCTCGTTTTGCCATTTTGTATATTTTAGCACTTGAGCACCCCGAGTGCTAGTTGAAGTAGAAATCACGAAAACGAGATAAAAATAGCACTACCATTAACAAATAAACTGTTAGGATCGGCTCGATTCTAAACTTATTGGCGAATCTTTCTAACCACTTCCAAGGTTTTGCCTGACCTTCTAACCAAAACTGAACCCCGAACCAGTATAGTGCTACGCTAGCAGGCCAAATGAACATGCAAAATATACATACTTTGCCGATAGTATATAAACTAACTAAAAAGAACCAAGCGCTAAACAAGACAGCAACCTTAGATAGAATACCGACAATATTCCGGAAGCCTTTTGTCGGCTTTACTCCTACTAGCAGCGCAAGGCCTGACATAAAGAGCAGACTAAACATTACGATGCCAATAAAGGCATTAGGAAAGCCAAATAATGCAGCCAAACGATTACCTAGAACTCCACTACAATCAACTACCGGATTAATATTGCAGCCGAGCGCCATTGCCGGGTTTTTAAGCATGTTAATACGTTCAACCGCCTGCCAAAATGAAGCTATCAAAGCGATCCCCGATAAACAAGTTAATAGCCAGGGATACCATTTTTGAAACCAGCTTTTATCTATTGATTTATTCAACATACACTTTGATTATACGCCTATTGAGCTCTTCTTTAGTTTACCGATTAGTCTAATCCTAGCTCAATAAGTATTTCTTCAGATGGCCTGCTTAGTTTATGCGCGCTATCGACCAACCAAGCCTCCCTGTCTCTTAAGCCTCGTGCATGCAAGTCGGCATTCCAAATGGTTGGTATTCCTTGATATGGTTCGTAGGGATCGTTCTCAGCATTCCGGTTATTCCACGCCAAAACTTCAGACTCCCATTGACCATAATCACTATGCGCTGGGTTTATGTGACCAAAATTGGAATCACTCATGGTTTATTTTTCGTCTTTTTTATCGTCGACTACTTCGCCTTCTATTGGCTCGTCTTTTTTAGATTTCTTGTCTTTTTTGTCGCCATCTTTGTCGGCCTCTTCTTTCTTTTCGTCCTCTTTTGCGGCGGATTCGTACATTTTTGCGCCAATTGGCATGATCTTTTCGCTTAGTTCTTTTGCGGCGGATTCGAGAGCATCCTTGTCGGCCTTTTCGTCGGCAATAACTTTCTTGGCGACTTCGACTGCTTCGTCGATAGTTTTAGCATCTTCCTCAGAAATCTTGTCTTTGTTGTCTGTCTTCATCTTCTCGGCTTGGTAGATGGCGTTCTCAAGTAGGTTCTTGTTTTCAATCGCTTCACGCTTTTTCTTGTCTTCTTCAGCATGAGCCTCGGCGTCTTTGGCCATTTTCTCGACTTCGTCTTTGCTGAGACCAGAACTACCCTGGATAGTAATGCTCTGTTCTTTGCCAGAACCCTTATCCTTCGCAGCAACGTTCAAAATACCGTTTGCATCGATGTTAAAAGTCACTTCAATTTGAGGCACACCGCGTGGTGCTGATGGGATTCCATCAAGGATGAACCGACCGAGCGACTTGTTGTCGGCGGCCATATCTCGCTCACCCTGCAGAACATGAATCTCGACTTGCGCCTGGTTGTCGGCAGCTGTCGAGAAAGTCTCGCTTTTGCTAGACGGAATAGTCGTATTGCGTTCTATTAACTTAGTAGTAACGCTACCAAGCGTTTCGATACCAAGGCTAAGCGGCGTGACATCAAGTAGAAGCACGTCTTTGACGTCCCCAGCCAAAACACCACCTTGAATAGCGGCACCAAGTGCTACGACCTCATCTGGGTTAACACCCTTCATAGGTTCCTTGCCGAAAATTTCTTTAACCTTAGCTTGAACTGCGGGCATTCGAGTCATTCCACCAACCAATACGATAGCGTCGATATCCTTAATATCAACACCGGCATCTTTTAGGGCTTTCTTGCAAGGCTCGGCGGTACGATCAACGAGGTCGCCAACCAGCTCCTCAAGTTTTGCGCGGGTCATCTTGTATTCGAAGTGCACCGGACCGTCGGCCGTCGCTGTTAAGAACGGTAGGTTAATATTCACTTCTTGAGCTGTCGAAAGCTCAATCTTGGCTTTTTCGGCTTCGTCACGAAGACGTTGCATGACAGCTTTGTCGTCTGAAGTGTCGATACCACTGTCTTTCTTGAATTGTTCGATTAGGTGATTAACAATAACTCGGTCGAAGTCGGCGCCACCAAGGTGCGTATCGCCATTCGTACTCTTAACTTCGAAAACTCCATCGCCAAGCTCCAAAATAGAAACATCGAATGTGCCACCACCAAGGTCATAGACAGCAATCTTTTCGTCTTTTTTAGACTTTTTGTCTAGACCATAAGCAAGAGCTGCCGCTGTTGGTTCATTAATGATGCGTTTTACTTCCAAGCCAGCTATTTTGCCTGCATCTTTAGTTGCTTGACGCTGAGAATCGTCAAAATAAGCCGGAACGGTAATAACCGCTTCAGTAACTGGCTCACCCAAGTAGGCCTCGGCGTCGGCTTTTAGCTTTGATAGAATCATGGCGCTAACTTCTTCCGGGCTGTAGTCTTTGTCGCCCATCTTAACCTTGACTCCATTACCAGCTTTTACCATCTCGTAAGACATTAGTTTGATGTCCTTTTGAACCTCTTTGTCTTCCCACTTGCGACCAATGAGGCGCTTTACTTCATAAACAGTGTTTTTAGCATTCGTTAAAGATTGACGGCGAGCTAGCTTACCAACCAATCGTTCGTCGTTCTTGTTGATAGCTACAACACTTGGCGTAGTTCGATCACCCTCTGAGTTAGATATAATATCGGCACTGCCCCCCTGCATGACGGCCATTGCGCTGTTAGTTGTTCCTAAGTCGATTCCTATAATTTTGCCCATTTTTTTGCCTTTCGTTAACTAATTTATAGCTATTTGGTCTGTTTCTACCCCTAATGATATCGAATTAGCACTCTCATGTCAAGAGTGCTAATTATCCCCTCGCTTGGTTTATGGATGCCGGGTAGCCAAACCCTCTTTCTACGGCCCACTCTAATGCCTGTTCGGCTCTTTCGATAGATTCTGCAGAATCATCAGCTGGCAATGTAGCGCCAATAAGCCGACCTAGGTGCAGACAAACCTTACCTTCAACTGGTCGTTTACCTAACTTTTTTCCAATGAGAACTTCCGTAGGTAGAAGTCGTATGTCGTCCTGCTCTACAGCCTTTAATATCTGTTCGCCTATTACGGCTCTACCATGACTTGACTGACATTGAATCTCCAAAGCACACTCACCGGCACATTGAGGCTTAACCGTATACTTTCCAATCTCGACGTTTTTTGTCATTTTTTAACTTTAACCAATGCTGGTCTCAAAACCTTGTCTCCAAGCATGTATCCTGCTTGTATCTCTTCGACCACGACTTCTTCGCCGGGGCCGTCTTCGACACTAACCGCCTCCATGAGTCGCGGGTCGAAAGGCTTACCGATTGTTCCAATCTTTTGTAGTCCCAAATTACTTAACACGTCAAGTAATTGTTTCTCGAGAGCATTAACACCCTTAACCCATGTGTTCTCCTTTAGTTCTTCTGGTGTATGCGCAAATGCTCGCTCAAGATTGTCAAATACCGGCAACAATTCTGAGACGGCCATTTCTCGGCCTAATCTCAAAGTTTCGCCTCGCTCTTTTTCGGAGCGAGTTTTGAAGTTGATAAAATCGGCCTGCAATCTCTGAAGACTAGCAGTTAACTCACTGACTTGGGTGTTCTCTTTGATTGGTTTCTTAGGCATAAAGTTGTTCCTCTAGCATTTGGCCGGCGTGTGACACTAGCCCCATTACGTTTCTATAGCTTTGGCGGGTTGGACCAACTACTCCGATGTAACTTTTATCAGAATACGGGCTACGAAAACGACTAATAATAAGGCTACAACCACTAGCTTTACCTATTGGATTCTCCTTACCAATATAGACATTTAGGGGTTGGTTCGGCGCTGTTTCGCGCAGCCACGGCTCGAGATTATCTAGCAAGTAAGTTACGCCTTTGAGCATATCTCCAGTGGCAAACTCTGGTTGGGCGAATAGATTTGAAAGCCCGCTCATATAGAGTTGGCTGCCTATCGTACCAATACCAAGGTTGCCGGTCATATCAACAAGACTGTCGACCGCTGACTTAATAGCCTGAGTTGGCTCGCCGGCACCAATAACTCTTGTATTAAACGTTCTCGCATTACGTTCAATCGCAGTATATGGTTCGGCCGCCTGCAAATTATTAACATACCATCTATAACCTCGATCCGTTGGGACGCGCCCCGCACTGGTGTGTGGTTGGTGAATAAAGCCCAGGTTTTCAAGCTCAGCCATATCAGCGCGAATAGTGGCACTACTAACATTAAAAGCTCGCGCTAAGAGTTGCGAGCCAACTGGGCTAGCAACTTCGGCGTATTGTTCAACTATCGCCGATAAAATCTTGTATTGACGCTCTGTCATTTAGCCTAATTATACGATTTTCAGCACTCAAGCGTCAAGAGTGCTAATAGTTTGGGTGTTTGGGTATTGGATTGCTGATGCAATAGACGCTAGTTTCTGCGAATCAGAACTTTCTGTAGCCGTAGCTACCGAAAGTAGAATCGCAGGAGAAACTAGCTAGTCTAGGGCGCAGTAAGACAATATTCAGGCAATGAAACTACTTAGCAATCTTGACGCCAGTCAAGAGTGCTAACCTAACTGTTTGATTAATCGCGCCAAAAAAGCCTCGGCGTGTTTCTTGACCGATTCGTGTTCTTCATTCGGCTTTCCCGTCACAGCTAGTTCGTCAATTTTCTGCGAGGTAATTCGTATGTCGCTATTTATCATGAATGTAAAGAAGTTGGCGGTTAGTGCGTATCGAATCTCATCACGCGCACTGCGCACTCTTCTCATCTTCTCGTCATCACTAACCTGTCCGCGACTTTCCAGCCGGCGCATCCATTCTTCGTAGTTTGGTGGCAGTAAAAAAATTGGGAGTATGTTGTCAGAATAATCATTTATATGCGCAGCGCCGTGGATATTAACCTCTGCAAGCGCGACTTTGTTCTGGCTCTTAGCATTAATAATTTCTGATAGATTTATAGCTGACACCTGCTGCTCATGAATAATCTCGGCCGTTATGTAGTCTCCATGTTTTAGGCCATCTAAAAACTCTAGCTCACTACGGAACCAGTATTCTTTGCCGTTAACCTCTGGCACGTCATTATTTATACGCGGGTGCCTGGTTGTGTCCGACACGAGATGTTGATATCTGCCAGTCAACAATAACTGGTTAATGATAGTGTTCTTGCCGGTTGCCGCGGGTGAAGTTAGTAATACAAGCTTCATATCTTTAAGCGCATCAATGAACTCAACTCTAGGCGTATAGCCCGTCAGTAACTTTTGAAATTCGACCAGATGTTTTAGATAATTCTCTGACATACTAGATATGTTAAATGGAGTTACCCTATGATAGCACCAGATTTCACGCTTCCTGATCAAAATAATAAAGAACATTCGCTAAAAGACTATGCTGGCAAGTGGCTAGTTGTCTATTTCTACCCTAAGGACAGTACTCCCGGATGCACTAAAGAGGCCTGCAGTTTTCGTGACGGGCGCGACATGCTGAGGTCGCTCGGAGCCGAAGTTGTTGGTATTAGCAAGGACTCTGTTGCTAGCCACGCTAAGTTTGTCACTAAACACAATTTGAACTTCACGCTACTTAGCGACCCATCAACCAATACAATCAAAGCATTTGGTTCATGGAAACTGAAAAAATTTATGGGCCGAGAATATATGGGAATCAACCGAGATACATATTTGATCAACCCCAAAGGCGAGATTGTGAAGAAATATGAAGGCGTGAACCCATTAAAGAACTTTACAGAAGTCTATGAAGACCTAAACTCTATGGTCTAGAGTTTTTTGTAGGTGCTGCCAGTAGCTACTAGAACAAATACGCCAATAAAAATCAGAGTCCAGGGGTTATTTACAAAAAATGGTAGTTGGTCGATTAGTTTTGTGGTGCCATACCAGATTACCACAACACCAAAGGTTGCTGCAAGAGCTGTCCATAATGGGAATTTTTTATTAACACGATCTCGTTTTTTCTCAAGTTCCTTAACCAGTTTTTCTTCTAGCTCGGTAAAGGGAAGATGGCTGTGTTTGTATTTATCGCTCATGATTAATCTCGCTTCAATAGTACTGTAAAAGCTTCGGCAGGTAAATCAACTTTCCCAAAGCGCTTCATTCGTTCCTTGCCCTTTTTCTGTTTGGCCAGAACCTTTTTCTTTCGCGAGACGTCGCCACCATACAGTCCGGTCGTTACGTCCTTACGAAAAGCGCTGATGTCCTCACGGGCAATGAATTTTCCGCCAATTGCCGCCTGAACGGCAACCTTAAAGTTCTGGCGTGGAATAATGTCTTTAAGCTTTTCTGTCGTCGACCGGCCCAATGCTTCGGCCTCACTGCGGTGACACATAATACTTAGCGCCTCAACTATGTCTCCGGCAATATAAAAATCTAGCCGTACTAGATCTTCGACCCGATAATTATCGAGTTCGTAGTTAAAGCTACCGTAACCAGAGGTTTGGCTTTTTAGGTTGTCATAAAAATCTGTTAGTAGGTTCGCAAGTGGCGCTTCGAACGACACGATGCTCAAATGTTCATCAACAAACGATAGATTTTTTTGTAAACCCCGAGCTTCAGAGATAAGCTGAATCACTGCACCTACATATTTCTTTGGGCAAACAATTTCGCCCTTAATCCAGGGTTCTTTGACCTCTTTAACTAGAGTGTTGTCTGGCATACTGCTGGCCGATTTGATGTCTAGCTCTTCACCACCCGTTAGTTCAACTTTGTAGTCGGTCGATGGGTTGGTGACAATCAAATCAATGTCAAACTCGCGAATAATCCGTTCACGGACAATGTCGAGGTGTAAAAGCCCAAGGAAACCAACGCGGAAGCCATGTCCTAAAACTGGAGAATTCTCGGGCTCGTAGACTAACGCTGAATCGCTAAGTTTTAATTTGTCGACAGCATCTTTTAGGGCTGGATAAAACTCGTTACTACTAGGAAAGAACCCGGCGTAAACAAAAGGACGAACTTCTTTGTAGCCAGGCAAAGCTTCGGCCGGCCGATCTTCTAGTAGAACCGTGTCGCCAACGCGAGCTTCGGACGTGCTCTTAAAGTTTGTTACGACATAGCCAATCTCGCCTGCCTTCAGGTCAGCAGCTGGTGTCATTCCTGGCGAGAGAAAACCAACCTCTAACGCGATTCCACTAGCTTTTGTAGCGGCCATAGTAATGCGAGCATTCTTTTTGATACTGCCGTCTGTTGCGCGGACATACAAAATGACGCCACGATATTCGTCATAAAAACTATCAAATACTAATGCCCGAGGGTTAGATGATTCGTCGCCAGTCGGCGTTGGTACTTTATCGATCACAGAGTCTAGGACTTCTAGAACCCCAACTCCAGTCTTCGCAGAAATTGCTAAGACCTCTTCGGGCTTGCAGCCGAGTAACGATACAATTTCACTCGTAACTCTTACAACTTCAGCAGCCGGCAGATCAATCTTGTTAAGAACTGGGATAATCGTTAGGTCGGCCCCAAGTGCTAAATAAACGTTGGCTAGAGTTTGGGCCTGGATGCCCTGCGAGGCGTCTACAACAAGTAGTGCGCCTTCACAGGCTTCTAAGCTACGCGAAACTTCGTAACTAAAGTCAACGTGCCCTGGTGTGTCAATTAGGTTCAGCTGATACCCTTTATAGTTCATCCGTACCGGAGCGAGTTTGATAGTAATTCCTCGCTCTCGCTCAAGATCCATCTTGTCGAGAACCTGTTCTTTCATCTGACGCTTGTCGATTGTTCCAGTTAGCTCTAATAGACGGTCGGCGAGCGTGCTCTTACCATGATCGATGTGTGCAATTATGCAGAAATTCCGAATTTTATCCTGATGCATTTAGTGCACAGTATAACAGAGGTGGCTTAGATTTTGACTGGTCGCAATATAATTTTGCGTATTCGCTGAATAACCGGTGCGGATTCTTCAAGCTTGAAGACGCCAGAGAAAATTAGGTGCACAAGCAAACTAGTTACGGCGATGATGCCAAGTTTGGCGAAAATCGTTATACCGAAGTCTCCGGAATGAAGAGGCAAAGCTTTGACAGTAAGGTAGGTGGCCAAAACCGTGAAACCAGAAACCGATAAGATTTGACCAATAGCGCCGACAAATCGAGCATTAAATAGTTTTTTGTCCTTGATGATCATGATGAGAAGCAAAATCGTTACCTCAACAACCGCCACAATCGACTGCGCAATTGCTAATCCCACAATCCCGTAGGAACCAGGGCGCGAAAGCGTATAGGCCAAATAGATGTTAAGCCCGATACTGAAGATCGACACAAACAGTGGAGTCTTGGTGTCTTTCTGGGCGTAAAAGAAACGCGAAATAATCGTATAAAGTGTTCTGAAGAATATGCTCACTCCGAGCGACCCAAATATCACAGCGATTTCTAAGTTCTCTCGCTTGAATATAAGGCGTGCGAAGTATTCACGCCCAAAATACGATATAACAACGACCGGCAGGGCGATCCAAATCATGGCACGAAGAACTTGTAGAAATTCTTTTCTGAAAAGATCTGGTCGGCCCTGAGAAATTCTTTCCGTAAACCTCGGGAAGGCGGCTGTAGAAATAGCGATGCCAATTAGCATAACTGGAGCATTGTGAAGCTGGAGAGCGTTCTCGTAGTTAGCGACAGCTATCCGGCTAATACCAGACGCAAAGCGAGTTTCGACAATACTGTTTATATAATCAATGCCCTGATCGACCGAACGGGCTGGCAAAGTAGTCATTACCTGCCGGAAACCTGCATCTTTAAAGTTAATTCCCCACCTATAACGAAAGTTAGTGCCTATCATGCCGAAGCTAACGACAAGAAGTTGGAGCATAGCCCCGATAGCTACACCGACTGCCGCAGACACGATTCCTAGACTATCGCCAAAGAAAACAATGCCCGTAATTATCATGGTGTTATAAAAAAGCGGCGCAACTGCGAAGAAAAAGAACCGGCCGATACTTTGCTGAGCGCTGGTTAGTACGGTTGAGATGGCAAACAGGAATGGGTTGATCGAAACTATTCGCATAACCGCTACGGCTAGGTCTATTTGGTCTGGGGTAAAGCCCGGTGCCACGATATGTTCGAGTAGCGGTCTTGCGAAAATTATTGAGATTATAGAAAACACTAGAGTCACAAGTGCTAGCATGTTTAAAATGCTCGATGTTAACTCCCACGCTGGTTTGCGACCGCCTTTGGATAGCTTGTCCGACAGTACTGGCATGAAGGCGACGCCAAGCGCACCAGTTGCAAGTGTAAAGAAAATCAGATCTGGAATTTTAAAGGCTGCGAAATAAGAGCTGGCCGACGAAGGGCTAAAGTTTGAGTTAATAAGCGACGTCCGTACGATGCCTAGCACCGTACCAACCAACGATGATCCGGCTAAAAGAAAAGCCGCACTACTGAGAGTTAGTCGTCCGTTTGCTCTGTTTAGAAATTTACCCATTTACCGACATTATATCTGCAATCATAAGCAAAAAGAAAAACAATTTTGGTTGTTAATACAACGCAGCTTCTTTTGGCAACTTACTGCCTTTCAAAATCTCAAGGACTTCTTCGGCTTCGACAGTTTCTTTTTTGAGCAACGCATCTTTTAGTGCTTCGAGGTGCTTGAGGTTAGCTTTAATTACGGCGCGGGCGCGGTTTGCGGCTTCTGTAACTAGGCTTTCGATTTCGTCGTCAATTAGCTTGGCGGTTTCGTCAGAGTATTGGCGTTCGTGCATCATTTTGTCGAAGACAAGGCCGTCGTCGGTATGGAAGACTTGGTTGCGCAGCTTCTTACCGCCCATGCCCTGCGAGGCAACCATGTCACGGGCCAGTTCAGCGGCTTTTTGAAGATCGCTACCAGCACCAGTAGTAACGCGCTCTGAACCATAAATCACCTCTTCGGCAATTCGTCCACCGAGCATCCGCGCCAAGATATCTTTATATTCTAGGATCGAATGATAAGACTTATCTTCAGGTGGAATAAACCAAGTCACTCCACCCGTACCGCCACGTGGAATGATGGTGACTTTGTGGACCATATCGCTGTCCGGTAAAACATGACCAACAATAGCGTGGCCACCTTCGTGGTAAGCCGTCATCTCTTTGTCTTTTTCGCTCATGACTTTTGTCTTGCGTTCGGGGCCGATTGCAACTTTTTCTAGTGCTTCTGTAACGTCAGAATTAATAATTTCTTTGCGGTTATGCCGAGCAGCAATGATGGCCGATTCGTTGGCCATGTTTGCAAGGTCGGCGCCTGATGAGCCAGCAGTTTTTGCAGCTAAATCTTCAATATTAACGTCCTTATTCGTCGGCTTCTTGGCAAAATGAATATCTAAGATTGCTTTTCTATCTTTACGGTCGGGCAAGTCGATAATAACTCGGCGGTCAAAACGGCCCGGACGAAGCAGTGCCGGGTCGAGCACATCGGCGCGGTTAGTGGCGGCCAAAACTATGACGTTCTCGCCCTGTTCGAAACCATCCATCTCGACTAGGATCTGATTGAGGGTTTGCTCGCGCTCGTCGTGGCCTCCACCCATACCACTGCCACGGCGGCGGCCGACAGCATCGATCTCGTCGACGAATATTATGCACGGCGCATTCTTCTTGGCTTTTGCGAATAGGTCGCGGACTCGGCTAGCACCGACACCAACGAACATTTCGACAAACTCTGAACCAGAGATACTAAAGAAAGGCACGTCTGCTTCGCCGGCTACAGCGCGGGCTAAAAGAGTCTTTCCTGTTCCAGGCGCACCAACGAGTAGAACTCCCTTAGGAATTCGAGCACCGGTGGCTTCGAATTTTTTAGGGAACTTTAGAAATTCAACAACTTCATTCAAATCTTCTTTGGCTTCGTTGTTACCAGCCACTTCAGAAAATGTGACCTTGGTTTTTTCGTTGCCATAAAGTCGTGCTTTACTTTTGCCGAAACTGAGGGCTTGGTTGCCCTGCCCTTGGCTAGCTCGGAAAATCATCATAAGAAAGAAGCCGAATATTAGAACCGGGATAAGTGTTTGAAGAACTACTGCCCAAATATCGCCGCCGCTTGAATCGGCTTTAGGGTCGACCGTTACAGGCGCGTCTTTGTTGAGGCCTTGCTCATAGATACTCGAGCCAGCTTCTTTGAAGGCTTTTTCGGTCGGTTCTTTGTCGCCTTTTTTGGTGACTTCGACAGTACTACCGGTGATTTCTAGTTTTTCTATTTTGCCGGAGTTGGCCTGAGCCACCACATCGCTGAGTGCAACACTAGTTAAGGTCTTGGGGTTGGCATAAACCGCATAGACGATCAGGCCGATTAAAATAAGTATCGAGAAAAAGCCGGCATTCTTCATTTGCCGTTTGCGGCTACCGCCGTTTTTCATTACTCCTTTATCCATAGATAAACATTATACACGGACAGTCTTATGTGTCGCTCGGTTAGTTATTCTGGCAGAACGTTTGGTCATTAAAACGTAATGGTCTTTATCGATATCCAGCTTTTTGCCGGGCTTAGCGGTTTTTATTTGCAAGGTTAACCGTTCGACCAAATGCTTATCAATATCGACGACTTTAAGCCGACGAAGTAAAGCTACAATCACCTCACCGGCTAGATCGTGCGGCAACTTCACAAACCAACTTCGCGAAATTCTGGCTTGGCCGCTACGCAAGGCTTGGCCCAGAAGTGTGTCGATCTCTCTGTCTAGCTTTTCGCCGAGCTGGCCGGCTTTGTCGATATGCTCAAGCATCTTTGTTCGCCACTCCGCTCCGCCTTTTGGGATAACGTCGAGCCGAATTTTGTTACGCAAGAATTTAGTGTCTTGGTTGGTGCCATCCTCGCGCCATTTAAGCTCATGTTCTTTGGCGTAAGTATGAATATCGGTCTTTTTTAGATGCAGTAGTGGGCGTGAGATATCCGACCGACTCTTGAGTGAATGTAACCCACGGTGGCCAGTACCGCGGAGCATATTAATAACTGCTGTTTCCAGAACATCGTCCTCATGATGCGCCGTAATAATTGCTGTTGCACTATGCTTTTGTTGAGTACGTTTTAAGAAGTCGTATCTGGCTGTTCTGGCATCGGCCTCGCTGGCGTCCGTACCAAGCTCAACTCTTTCAGTTTCATATTGAAGCCCATATTTCTTGGCTATGTCACTAACAAACTTGGCGTCGTCCGAAGAATCTTCACGCATGCCGTGGTCGAAGTGGGCAACGATCAGCTCAAGGTTCGGCAAAACTGTTTCCTTACTCTGAGCGACGAGCATATCCAAAAGAACGACGGAATCAACTCCACCGCTAACTGCCACTATATATTTACCCGGAGAAATATTCATTGATAACTTGGTAGCGGCGACAAGAATTGAACTTGTGACCTCAGGCTTATGAGTCCTGCGCTCTAACCAACTGAGCTACGCCGCCGTGATTAACAGATGTGAATATACCACGTATCGTATCTGTTTTCTAGCTTTCAAGTCTGTATTATCTTCCGATAAAAATTTTGCATTAATTATTTGAGCGCATCTTGATATATCTATCCTAATATATTATGGTATGAATGTACCATTCCCGAGATCCTGAGGAGGACTTATGGGTACGCCAAGCGGTAAGAGTGCTCAAAGCAAAGCCAAGAGTGCTGCACGAGCAAAGCCGAAGCCTTCGAAGAACTTCACGAAGGGATCTAACGTGCATAACGGCGGATCCCGTGGCCAGAGCGGCCAATCGAAGCGCCGGTAGGCATCATTACCACAAGTCCCCCTCTCGCACATCGTGCGAGAGGGGGACGATTACCATCACAGGTATGAGAAAAAAACTATACAAATCATTCGAGCACACTTTGCATGCACACATTTATGAGCATGTGATTGTTCGACGTATCCACGAAAAAATGAATAGTTCTGGCCTTCTGCAGTTTGTGGATTTTACGCTACGTGGCTATACAGAGGCGGGCACTGCAATGCTCGAGACAGAACTGATATCACCCCTCGCAGAGAGATCCTTTGACAATCTTCTACTTTCACAAGAAGCTATTTCGAAAGAAGAATGTATGCGCGCGGCACAAGAATGTGCAATCGAATATTGCAGACCGATCGTTAGCTCTAAAACAGACTACGATCAGCTTACCGAGCTACTTAATAAGTTTCACTCAGAAGCGTGGGTCGGCCAAGCAGATTTTGTAAATTCAGCAAAAGGACGCGGTTCTTTTAAGGCTAAGTTTATATCGTATGGCGATTATTCACCGCGATCGAATAAACTATCGATCTTTGAGCATAGGCTCGATAATGACTTCTGCCGCGACAACCAAGAGATATTGCCACTAGTGACCGTCCTTTATTCATACATAGTTCTCGGTGTCGTGCCGCAGCTTAATGAAAAATACGTTAGTTATGACCTCGGAGATGACTGGAGCGACAGCAAGCCTTATATTTCGTATCAATACGCACTGGGCAGGCTAAAAACATCAAACGACACTAGCGAACAAATAACTACCTCATTTGTGAGTATTGTCGGCAGGCTCACCAGTAAGGAAAACCTGGCTCGATTCGTGCAAACTTTGAAAGATCATTACATCCAAGAAGAACAATTCTACTTCGGAGACGCGACCATGGGCGGCATCACCGGTCAGATAATTGGCAAAAAAGGTCTACAGAGAATCTGCACTATTGAGAATGTCGAAAAGCTAGTGCGTGCCACTACATTCAGCGTCCTCGAAGGACGCACCAAGACCCGCTTAAATATCAAGTAGATAAAAAGCAGGACTCATAAGCCTAAGGGCACAAGTTCAATTCTTGTCGCCGCTACCAAAAAACACCTCAGCATGTCTGAGGTATTTTTATAACCGATACGGTCAAGGGTAATACTTAACACGTCAAGTATTGTTTAATACCGCACCTTCAATATTCATATTGCATGCGCCTCGACACGAAGGTACTATATGCATAAGCATAAATAGAGGTAGCAAGTGTTCTCAATATCCAAAGTTATAAAACAAAGTAGATGCAGCCTGTATATTCTTTCGGCTGTCCTAGTGACAGTGTTCGGTCTAGCCTCAAGGGCGTCGGCTTACTCTGGCACCGGTGCCGGTACATTGAGCAACCCATACCGAGTCGCTAACTGTACGCAACTTCAGGAAATCAATGACAGCCTTGCAGCTTACTACAAACAGACTGGCGATATAGACTGTTCCGCTACAAGTGGTTGGAACAGTGGTCTTGGTTTCATCCCTATCGGAACGTTCACCGGCAACTACGACGGGCAAAACTTTGTAATAAATTCTTTGTATATTAATCGAGCCGATAACACCGGGGCTGGGTTGTTCGGAAGTGTTAACGGTGCGACTATTACAAATATTCATTTGCGGGGCGGCTCGATCACTACGACTTCTACTACTTATAACGGCTCATTAGTTGCAAGTGCGTCTGGCAGCACCATTTCGAATTGCTCGTCAACGACGTCCTTTACTACTGATACAGGAGGCGGCATCGTCGGCCTGCTATCTGGTGGCTCATTAAGTAATTGCTGGTATAACGGCACTATGGCCTCGACTGGGAGTCGCTATACCGGCGGTTTGTTTGCCCTCACTATTAACACGACAGTGAATAATGTTTATTCCAGCGGTACAATCGGTGCCCGTGGGGGTATAGCTGGCGTTATTGGTACGGGTACTTCGATTAGTAACGCCTACAGCGATGCAACTGTAACTTTTGGCGGTAATATCTTTGATGTCGGAGGACTCTTCGGTTCGATCGACGGCGTCGGCGACCCTACAACAGCTTCTAATGTCTTTTTTGCGGGTTCTGTAACAGGAGCATCAGCTCCAAGCAAGGGCGGCGTTGCGGGTAGCCGCGAAGGTGGTGCGACTATTTCTGGGGCATATTATGACGCCACTCTTTGCAACTGCTCAACTGGCATTGGTGCAACTCCTGGCGGCAGCGGTAGCGCAACTGGTGTTAATGTTGGCAACGCCACGCCTAATTATTTCAAGGGCAACAGCACCAATGTTCCGCTTAGCGCCTGGAACTTCACGACTATTTGGCAGGTCAATAGCGGCGCCTACCCTACCCTCGTGGCTGGCGCAGCACTAACTGACGGTGATAGCGACGGCGCCACCAATTCCGTTGAAGCAGCAGCTCCAAACAGCGGCGATGCTAATAACGACGGCACCCCGGATAACGCACAGTCCAACGTAACTGGTCTTGTAAATAGTGTCACTGGCGGTTACGCAGTTTTGTCCTCCACTTGCGATAGCAACTCTGGTGTTAACATTGGCGCAGAATCGGCCAATTCAACAGCCGACAGTGCCTTCGCCTATCCATTAGGCCTAATGAATTTTACCTTGCACTGTCTCACAAGCGGCGAGACCGCAACAGTTACTCAATATTTCTTCACGAGCGTCAGTCCTTCGGGATTGGTAGTTCGGAAATACAATAGCGTTGCCAACACCTACCAAGCAATTACGGGCGCAACCATCGAACAAGTCACAATCGGCGGGCAGACCGCAATTAAAGTTATATATAACATAACCGACGGTGGAGCCTTAGACCAAGACGGCACTGCAAACGGCATTATTGTCGACCCATCAGGTGTGGCATCGGCAACAATCGGCGCTCCTAACACTGGTTTCAAGCGGCTAAACTAGCTGCGGCTTTATGAATCGTGCATTGTTGCAAAAATTCTTAAAAAAGCCGACTGCACATATCGTAATCAGCCTCGTTATTATCATTGGTATCGTAATAGCCTTGCGTCTTAATTCGACAGACGTCCTTGATGCTCCGGTCTCGGCGGCAGACCGCGTCATCACCATCTCGACCGACACTCCAGACGAAACTCCTCCGGAAAAGTCTGGTTTTGTCTGGCAAGGCAACAATAACGACCCGAAACGCATTGTCGCCCCAAGCATCGGCATAGACGGCTACTTGCAAAAAGTTGGTTTAGATCAGCACAACCAGATCGCTGTGCCTAATAATGTCCATATGGCTGGATGGTATGTCGGGTCTGCTCGCCCTGGCGACAAGGGACTCAGCATTATTGATGGGCATATCAACGGTCACATCAATGACGGGATATTCGCCAAGCTGTCTGCTCTACTTCCTGGCGACAGATTCTCGCTAGAACTAGGTAGTGGCAAAACTCTCAGCTACCGCGTCAAAGAAGTACAAACAGTTAATCTCGAAGATGCGCTAAATGTTTTGTTCTCGCAAGATCCCAGCATAGACAACCAACTGAACCTCATTACATGCGGCGGGAATTATCTAGCAAAAGACAAAACCTACGACCACCGCATCATAGCCATAACCGAAGAAATAAAGAATCCGTAGACAAAGGTCAGCTAAATAATACTTGTCGTGTTAAGTATTATTCCGCTCATGCTTGCAATAGTGCCTTTTGTGTAAAATAATGCCCCGATGCAACGACGTCGAAAGCACCTGATAGAAGAATGCGTAGGAGATTTACTCTATAGCGATCCCGAAGTGTCATCAGTAGCCTTGCGAGGATTCTTGACACCAGACGAAGCACTCGAGCTTCTTGATAATCTAAGTACTCAGGAGGAGGAAGTGGATGATGCCAACATCACTACTACTTATGAACACATTCCGGAGCTTAAATATCTAGATAAGCTTGTTGATGAATACAATAAGCATGACTGCCCCGAAGGTTTCGTAGCGTTATCTGGCCTAGCCCACGCAGATTTGAAGTCGGAGTGTGTCGATGCTCATATAGACGGTGTGTATGACGAAATCGATGAGACTTATAGGCTTTATGGCCCGATAACCGGGAGTCTTCGCCTGGATTATAATGATGCGCCTCGTCGCCTTAGCGTACAGCCATGGCCCGGGAGTCCTGATGGTTCTATTTCGTGTATTAACGACGGTAGTTTTATCCACATAGAGCCGTGCCGTACTTGGGCTACTAGGAAGTTAGGTCACTATTATTTTCCCCTTATGCCATCAACTGTAAACATTCAGCAAGAAACTGGCGACCTTGTTGTTTTTAAGAATCATCCGTTTCCAGCACCACACGCTTCTTACTCAGCGTGGGAGACCCAAGCACTTATTATTGGCTATTGGTATCAAGGATCTGGTCAAAAACAGAAAGAACTTAGAGAATTGCGTTTAGCAGAGCTAGACAAGTTTCCTAAGGGTTGGCGTTGGGGCTAAAAGTAACCTCAAAACAGATGTTATTTTAAATCGCTAGTGCTTGCATAAAGTTGGCCACATCAAGATAATGCCCGAATGAGCGAATACATTGGCGAAGATACTAAGGCGGTATTGTTTGATTTCGACGACACCCTTGTTGCAACCATACAGGCCAAGTGGGCTCAACATAAGCGTGTCGCTTTAGAATTTTATGGAATAACCCTAACTGATGAAAAAATTGCAAAACATTGGGGCGAGCCTTTTCCGGTGATAGTAAGCAATCTATACGAAACCGACGACGCTGAACAAGCTATTGTTAATAATTGGACCTGTCACGACGAATATCCAAAAGATATATTCCCGGGTACAGTTCCTACCCTTAGGCACCTGAGAGTAGCTGGGAAGTTAATGGGCATTATCACTGCAACCACAATAGCTAGCCTGTCGCACGACTTAGTAAGAACCGCATTTCCTAGAGTATTTATTGATTATGTTCAAACTTGTGACGATACCCCACATCATAAGCCAGACCCAAGAGTTTTTAAACCAACTTTAGCTTGGTTGCATGGTGTGCATATTAGTCCTGAAGAAGTAACTTATGTCGGTGACGGTCTGTTAGATATGAAAGCGGCCACTGGAGCAGGCTTTAATTTCGTAGGTGTCGAGACCGGGCTAACAACTGCTGAACAATTCTCTGAAGCAGGAGCTGTTAGTGTCCCAGGAATCGCAGATTTAATTAATTAACTGGTTCTTCAGCTTTTAGTTCTTGGTCAACAGCCAAAATATCTAAATGAGTGGTGTCGATGAGTTCGTAGCCGAGTTGTGAGAGTGCTTCCATTTTGTTATACCCTTTCGTTTTTTAGTACGTTTAAGAAGGCTTGGCAGTCGTGTTGACTGCCAAGAATCTTCTTAAAGTCACGGCTAAATACTTAGCAGAAAACGCAGTCGTCTGGACGAGCTTTTTTGCGAGCCTTCATGGCTTTTAACATGGCTTTGGCTTCGCTGGCTCTACTAGACTTTTTAGTCGACTTAGCACTTTTGGTACTTAGTTTTTTCGACTTGTTTGGTTTTTTGTTTAGTCCAAGCATTTTTACCTTTTTAGTTTTGTATTGGTTTTTGTCTTTATTTCAAGACAGTAACTACATATTAGCATACAATAGTACTTATGTCAATATTCTTTTAATGCTCTATGTTACGGTTTCAGGGCCGAATCGGTCGAAGAATGGATTTAGAACTTTCATTATTACGAACAAGGTAATGCTGCCGACTATCATAAACACCCAGTCATGGCTACTTAGAGGACCAACCACGAAATATGTAGCCATAAACGGAACGTAAAGCACCGCAAACTGCAGGATGAACGACGAGGCAATGGCGACGCTTAGCCAGGGGTTAGAGAACCAACGAATTTTGTAATCTGTGCGGATGTCGATTAGCCTAACAAGCTCGTAGACGACCATGGCTGTGAAGGCCGCCGAAACAGCCGCTAGCGCTCCTTCGTGGGTGTGGTTATACCAAAACTGGATTAGTAAGGCGATTGTCATTAGGCTCCCGAAAACGAAGATTTCGATCCAGACACGGCGATTTAGAATTGCCTCCTGGAAGCGCTGTGGCTTGGCGCGTAGGACATCGCGCTGAGCGGGGTCGCTACCGAGCGCTACGGCTGGCAAGCCGTCGGTGACGATATTAATAAACAACAGTTGGGCGGCGGTTAGGATGAGGTTATGGAAGAAAACTATTCCAAACAGCACAGCCAAAACCTCGGCAATGTTACAGGATATTAGGAAGTTGACGAATTTGCGGACATTGTCGAAGATTCCCCGGCCTTCTTCGATGGCGCTGATAATTGTCAGGAACCGATCGTCGAGCAAGATTAAGTCGGCGGCTTCTTTGGCGGCATCTGTGCCTGTAATACCCATAGCAATGCCGATATCAGCGGCTTTGATGGCTGGGGCGTCATTGACGCCGTCGCCTGTCATGGCAACTTGGTGGCCGTGTTTTTTGAGAGCCTGGACGATGCGGATTTTGTGCTCGGGGTTAACGCGCGCATAAACCGAGATACTTTCAACCTTTTTCTCGAACTCGGCCTGAGTCATGGCATCGAGCTCGACACCGGTTAAAGCGTCGCCAGTGATGCCAATCTCGCGGGCGACGGCTATGGCTGTTTCGACATAGTCGCCGGTGATCATAATGACCCGAATGCCGCTTTCGGCCTGGGCCCTATGAATAACTTCGATAACCTCTTCGCGGGGAGGGTCCATCATGGCTTGCAGGCCAACGTATATTAGATCGGATTCTATATTTTTATCATCTTTTGGTTTTGTGTCGACCTGTTTGTAGGCAAAGGCCAGAACACGCATAGCTTTTTGCGACAGACTTGAGTTGAGTTTAGTTATATCTGTGCGGACTTCTTCAGTTAGCTTCTTGACCTGGCCTGATTCGGAAACATAAGACTTGCAGTTTTGAAGCATCAACTCGACGGCGCCTTTGTGCGCTACGAAATAACCACTGTCGATTTTGTGCACTGTGCTCATGACCTTTCGCTCGCTGGTGAAAGGCACCTCATCAATTAACGTAAAGTCCTTGCGAACCGCCTCGTATGCTTGCTTGTTCTTGGCGGCTGAGACGAGCAGAGCACCCTCTGTCCCGTCACCAAGCACAGTACCACTATGCAGGTGGGCTCTGTTGCAGAGGACCCCAATACGCAAAATTAGTTCGAGGGCTTTGTTGGGTTTTCCGGAGATAGCACCTTCTAGTTGATAGCCACTGCCAGAAACATCGAAACGGCTACCAATGGCGTGTATTTCGCGAACCGTCATCTCGCCCTTTGTGAGCGTACCGGTTTTGTCGGCACAAATAACATCTGTACTACCCAGCGCCTCAACCGCCGAGAGCTTGCGTACCAGTGCGTGCTTTGTAGCCATGCGCCGCGCCCCGAGTGCCAAACTAATACGAACAACAAATGCTAAGCCCTCAGGGATTGCGGCTACAGCCAATGCCACCGCTGCTGTGAAGGCAAAGATTAGGCGCTGGACGAGCGATTTATCGACGGCTTCGCTAACGAAAAAGAAGATGATAACGAAGACGACGGCGCAAATTAGCATAATAAATAGACCTAGCTTTTTGCCAAGATCATCAAGCTTACGTTGCATTGGCGTCTCGTCGACTTCGATGCTATTAACTAATGTAGCAATTTTGCCGAGCTCGGTATTACTAGCTGTTTCTACGACTATACCCTCGCCTATTCCGGCCGAGACAAATGTCCCCGCAAAGGCCATATTTTTTTGGTCGCCAAGAGGCACAGTGCCAGGAATCGTCAAAGCGTTCTTAGACACCGACAAAGATTCGCCAGTTAAGCTAGCTTCGTTTATCAGCAAGTTTTTGACTTTGATAAGCCGCAGATCGGCTGGGATCTTTTGGCCTTCGGCGAGAATAACTATGTCGCCCGGAACTAACTGGTCGGCGCTGATACTAATGGTCTGACCGCCACGACGGACCTCAGCGTTTTGGCCGACAAGCCTACTTAGCGCTTCAACCGTCTTTTCGGCTTTGTATTCATTAAAGAAACCAATTATGGCAATGGCGATAACTATTGCAAAGATAAGTAGCGACTCGCGGATGCTACCAGCGTCGTCGATAAAACTAAGTGCTAACGACACCGTTGCCGAGATTATTAAAACGATGACCAAAACATCTTTAAACTGCGAGAAAAACAAGGCGAAGGGATTGATCTTTTTTGCAGGCTTGAGATGGTTTGGCCCGTATTTTTTGAGCCGCAGCGTGGCTTCGGCTAGACTCAACCCACTTTCTGGCGAGACACCAAGTTTGGTTTGAACTTTTTCGCTTGGTTCTTTAAACCACTCACCCAACCTACTTTTCCCTCCCTTTTGTAGCGTTAATATTCGCTTATGCTTATGGTATAGTACCATCTAGGAGCTATATATAGACAATGGGTGGATTTCCGTTAATTGCTAGCGCAAACAACCTAGAGGCAGACGTTAGAACACTCGGGGTACGAGTCGTTTTGGTTTCTACTGTGGCGCTTCTAATCTTGGTTCTGGTTGCCGGGATGAGCAAAAATAATAAGCCTCATCTTCGGTTACCGTTATTTTTACTTATTGCTTTTACGATTATCGCGTCGACTGGGACACTGTTTGGTAGCACGATTTATTTGAACACTCATTCCGACTCGGGTGGCCCGGTACATTGGCATGCTGATTTTGAGGCTTGGGCCTGTGGCGTCCAGTTGGAACTTAGAAACCCGTCGGGCTTTTTGTCTAACAAAATTGGTACGCCCATTCTCCATGAACACAACGATCAACGCATTCACCTAGAAGGCGTGGTTGTAGATACAAGCACCGACGCGACACTAGGGCATTTTATGAACGTAGTCGGTGGTTCGATTTCGAACGAAATGATGAGTTACCCACTCGCTAACAGTATTATCGAAGACCAAGTTGACGGCGATAAACCAGATTCTTCTGGTCACGCCGCTATTGACGGCTTAATAACTTCTGACGCCGTGGGAATGAAGTCTTTCGTGGGGAATAAGGGCCAAACTTGCGACGGACAAGAAGCTGAACCTCAAGTTTTTGTGTATCAGTTCAATAAGGACATCGATACTTACATTCAGACTAAACTAGATACACCTAGCAGCTATGTCATCCGTAACGAGAGTTTAGTGCCTCCCGGGGACTGCATAATTATGGAGTTCGCGCCTACGAAGCTTAAGACTAGCCGGCTCTGCGAACAGTACGGGATCCGTGACAAAACACGTTGTCCAGAATTTGGAGTAACCGGCGAGGGACTTAAAGAATGTACTCTTGAAGAGACCGGTGCCTACTATCTAAACAGGAAGGTAGATTAATGGATTTGCCAACACTAGGCTTAGTCATCGGCTCGGCGGCGATAGACTCAATCAACCCATGCGCAATCGGTGTCCTTATTTTGATGGTTTCGGTAATCTTAGGAAGCGGTAAGGGCACCAAAAAACTCATCGTCACCGGAATGGCTTATATCTTTGCGATTTATGTTACCTATTTGGCTGCCGGACTAGGCCTGGTGTATTTCTTCACCTCTATCCCAATTGTAATTGCCGAGTATTTGTCGCTGGCAGTTGGTTCTCTTGTGGTACTTGGTGGAATTTTGGAAGTCAAAGATTACTTCTGGTACGGCAAGGGCTTTAGCCTACAGATCCCAACTAAGTTTGCAAATAAGATTCATGATTATTCGACGTCAAAAACGAGCATTATGGGCGTGATGTTTTTAGGTGCTTTTGTAGCGGCTGTTGAGCTGCCCTGCACCGGCGCGCCGTACCTAGCCATCATTACGATTCTACGAATTAACTTCGATTTCACGGCACTGATGATGATGGTGCTTTATAACTTCATATTTGTCTTGCCACTAATTGTGATTTTGTTCATGGTGGCTGGAGGCGCAAAGATCAGTGCTGTCGCAAAATGGAAGGAAGACAGCAAAGGCACTATGCGACTATTCATGGGGCTGCTATTAGTCAGCTTAGGCTGGATATTAATCTTAATTGCCAACGGCACGGTAAACTTCGGCTAGCACTATGCAAACTTCATATTTGATAACAGAACAAGGAAGCGGCGAGCAACGGATTGAGCTGTGTCGAGAACACTGCGAAAGAGTAGCGGAGACGGTGACGCAGTTATGTATCAAAAGCAACGACCAAAACGGTGGCTTTGCCGCCGATTTAGGCGTTGCGGTATGGAGTTTGCGATGAAACATATCGTAAAGCGAGCTGGTCATACCGAACCATTCGACGCTAAAAAACTATACGCTAGTATTTTTGCTGCCTGCCTTGCCATGCGAGAACCGGTTGGTACTGCCGAGGTTATCGCCGAAAAAGTCGCCGGTGATGTCGAGGCCTGGATTGTCAAAAAAAGCGAAGTCTTGAGCAACGACATCCGTCGTGTGGCGGCCAAATATTTATATGCTTATAACCCCGATGCGGCCTATGCCTATATGCATCATCGGATAGTCTGGTAAAAGGAGTAGGTGGGAAATGTATAAACTAAGATCTAAGAGACCGACTCATTTTGATTTTGATCTAATCATCATCGGAAGCGGTGCGGGTGGTGGCGTAGCAGCGCATATTTTAGCTGGTCAACACAAAAAAGTGGCAATCATTGAAGCCGACACGATCGGTGGCGAATGCCCAAACTACGGCTGCGTGCCAACCAAAGCGTTATTGCAAGCAGCTGAGGCTTATCAAACAGCAAAGCATGCCGGGCAATTTGGGGTCAAGACTTCTTCGCTTACTTTCAATTATTCGGCTATTAACACTTGGCGAGTAAAAGTCGTTTTTAGAACAGGCGTCGAAGACGGACGCGAGGCTTATAAGAGTGATGGCATCACGGTGCTACGAGGGCATGCTCATTTTTTGAGTCCGTGGCAGATTTCTCTTAGTGACAAGCGCTACACTGCACGAAACTTTCTAATCGCTACAGGCACACGAAATGTCGTGCCGCCAATAGAGGGACTAAAAGAAACCGGCTTTATCACTTTCCGCGAAGCGATTGCATTAAAATCACCGCCAAAATCTATTTTTATAATTGGAGGCGGAGCAATTGGTTGCGAATTTGCTCAACTCTTTTGGTCGTTTGAGTCTAAGGTACACATTGCCGATTTCGACAAACACTTGCTAGCCAGAGAAGACGCAGAAGTTGGCGAACTACTCGGCGCATTATTCGAACAACGCGGAATTGGCGTTCATGTAAGCTCAAAGGTTTTGAATGTTAGCGGAACTAAGGGTAATAAGACCGTGACCCTTGAGACAAACGGGAAGCGGCATAGTGTGGTTGTGGAAGAAGTTTTGTTAGCTGCCGGAAAAGCTCCAAACCTTGACCTAGGGCTTGATAACGCCGGCGTCGAATATGACCGCAGAGGGTTAAAAGTTAACCGCCACATGCAGACAAGCGTCAAACATATTTATGCAGCTGGGGATGTCGTCGGGCCATATATGTTTACCCACACGGCTACATACCAAAGCCGGATAGCCGCCCACAATATGTATCAACGGAAGAAGGTATCGGCCGACTATCGTGCTATTCCTCGCTGTATTTTCGTAGACCCAGAGATCGCATCGGTCGGCCCGGGCGAACAAGAACTTCGAGACAAGGGAATTAAACTACAAATAGGAACGGCCGAAATATCAATTATTGGCCGCTCGAACACAAGCAACGAATCGACCGGTTTCGTAAAGGTAATAGCTTCGCACACTGGCGTACTGCTTGGTGCAAGTATTGTCTCGCCTAGGGCTGGCGAAATGATCCACGAGTTAACACTAGCCGTTCATAAGGGTTTGAAGGCCCGTGACATTGTTGAAACTCTTCACGCCTTCCCCACCTGGAGTGAAGCTGTACGCATTGCTTGCTCCAAAGTGAAAAATACTTAGAGGTTCTCTAGACCGGTTTTGACTAAGGGGTTAGTAACACCCTTGGCTGGACTCTCGATAACTGATTTTAGAACGTAACCATCGCAAGTTGCTAGACAGGCGGGCTTGCCGTATGGCGTATATGTATACTCCTGCGAGAGGGTAGGCTTGCTGGTGGCCTTAGCTGCTGCCTCGTCGGCTACAACGTCATTTATCTTTATGGTCGTTCCGCTCGGCCCCTTCAGTACCTGCTTGTCAGTCAGACCAATGTCGTTTAGGTTGTTAGGGTAACCGAAGTTGGTCTCGAAGAAACTCTCTAACTTAGCCTCTATTATTCCTGTGTCGTGTATGCGCTCGGTGTCTCTTGCCGTAGTCTGTGCTTTTTGAAAGTTATTAGTAAACCAAATAGCGAGGATGGGTATGAGTACAACCATCAGAATTAGATTGAGTATCCATCCGACGCGCGACAATACTGCAGAGGAATGTGACTTCTTAGCATGCGACGCACCGACTAACCCAAGTATCAAACCAACTGGTAAAACGCCAAATAAGATACTGACGATACTCAAGATACCCAAAATATCGGTTTTATGATGAGCTGTCTGCGTGGGTTGGTCGGTTTGCTGAGCGGGCATGGCCGGTTCTGAAGAAGGTGGTTGGGTTGGTGCGAAAGGAGGCATTTGGATTGGTTGTTCGACGGATGTAGGTGTTTCTGGTGGCGGCGCTACAAAGTCCATATTCATCGACAATGGTTCAGTTGGCTGTTCGACTGGCGCCGGAGTCTCTTGAACCGATGGCGCAGCTACGGTATTTTGTTCAACCGGTTGGGTCGGATGAAACACATCAGGAACACTGGTTAGGTTTTGCGGCTCGTCTGGATTCATTTGATCACACCCTTTAGTTGATTAACAGTGTACCAAACTAATACTCAAATTGCCTATGGTTAAAATAATTTCGTATTTAACAGATAAGCGACTACAATAAACGTAAGCATGAATACAGGTAGTGAGGCAATTGGGCAGTATTTAAGAGCAGCAAATTACTTGACCGCTGCTCAAATTTTCTTACAGGACAATTTCCTTCTAGAAAGAGAACTTACTTTTGACGACATTAAGCCGAGGCTTTTAGGCCACTGGGGTTCTGGCCCCGGGGTTAACTTTGCATATGCTCACCTAAGCCAACTTGCCAAGAATAAACAACAGGAGATCTTGTTTGTTTTAGGGCCTGGGCATGCCTTCCCTGCTCTTCAAGCTAACTTATTCCTGGAGGGTACGCTAGAAAAATATTATCCGGAAGCAACCAATAACTACAAAGGAATAGAGTATATTTGTCGTAATTTTAGTTGGCCGTATGGCTTCCCTAGCCACAGCAATCCCGGCACTCCTGGTGTAATTCTTGAAGGCGGGGAATTGGGATATTCTCTATCAACCTCATACGGCGCCGCAATGGACAACCCCGACCTTCTCGTCGCCTGTCTGGTTGGTGACGGTGAGGCCGAGACCGGACCGACAGCTGGCGCTTGGCATCTTAATAAACTTGTGAACCCCCGGTTAAATGGTGCGGTCTTACCGATACTACATTTAAACGGCTATAAGATATCAGCCCCGACAATATATGGACGAATGACTGACGATGAGCTGATGGCGCTATTTACGGGCTACGGCTATCAACCCCGAATCGTTAGTGGCGACGACCCGCACCAACAAATGCAAGATACGCTGGCCTGGGCGCACGACACTATCAAACAAATAAAATCGTCGACCGGTACGGACTTCCCGAGAATGCCGATGATTGTAATGCGAACCTTGAAAGGTTGGACAGGTGTTAAAGAGCTTGATGGCCAGAAAATTGAAGGTAACTGTTTGTCTCACCAGGTTGTGTTGACCGAAGCTAAAACCAAACCAGAACAGCTTGAGCTACTTAGTAATTGGCTGAAGTCGTACAAAATTGGTGAATTATTTGATAAAGATTCTGGCGCCGGTGAATTTGTTAACTCGGTTATGCCAGAACCAGCAATGCGAATGGGTGTTAATAAACATGCTTTTGGTGGCGAGCCTACTTATAAACCTTTATTATTACCGACCGCCGAAGAATTCTCTGAGCCCACCCCCGCTCCGGGCACGATCGGATCGAGTAGTATGCGACGAGCAGGACTTTTCCTTAACGAAGTCTTTAAGCTCAACCAAGAAAACCGTAATTTTAGAATGATGTCACCCGACGAAACATATTCCAATAAACTTGACGAGGTTTTCAAAACAACCAAGAGAGCATGGATGCTACCGATAGAAAGCTGGGACAAAGATCTGAGCCAAGAAGGCAGAGTCATGGAAATGCTTAGCGAACACAATCTACAAGGCTTGGCGCAGGGTTACATATTGACTGGGCGGCATGCTGTTTTTGCTTCGTATGAAGCGTTTGTTCAAGTAGTGGTGAGTATGATGGACCAATATGCTAAGTTTTTGCGTCACGCCATAGAAGTGCCATGGCGAGGAGCCTTTCCGTCGCTAAACTACATCTTAACCTCCTCCGGCTGGCGTCAAGAACATAATGGTTTTTCGCACCAGAACCCAGGTTTTATCGACGACGTATTGCAAAGACAGGGTGACTTTGTGAATATCTATTTCCCGCCCGACGGTAATAGCACTCTAGTTGTCTTAGAGCACTGCCTATCAACAACCCGACAGATTAACGTAATTGTCGCCGGGAAAACTCTAGAACCTCGCTGGCTAACACCGGAGCAGGCTCGTGAATCACTAAAAACTGGAGTATCTATCTGGGAATTTGCCAGCGACGACGAACCCGATGTAGTTTTAGCGTCTGTTGGAGACTATCTAACAAAAGAGTCCTTAGCGGCAATTAGTTTGGTTAAATCAGACCACCCTAATACAAAGTTACGCTTCGTGAACATAATGACCTTAACGAATTGCGGCTTCGGTCAAGGAGGCACTTGCCTGACAAAACAAGGTTTTGACGCTTTGTTCACAACTGATAAGCCTGTTATCTGTAACTTCCACGGCTACCCAGAAACTTTGAAGTCTATCATTTTCGACTACATCAACACCTCGCCCCAAAGGTTTACGATAAACGGCTATATAGAGAACGGATCAACCACTACGCCTTTTGATATGCATGTTCGCAACAATACCGACCGCTATCATCTTGCAATTGAGACGTTGGAGCGGTTAGCGTCCTTAGATAAAATCCCATACGAAGAAGCTCGGCACACGATTGCAAAATATCAGAAATGTATCGATGACAATACTGCATATATCAAAGAGAATGGCGTCGACATGGCTTTTATAGAGGATTGGCAATGGCAAAAAAGCTAGTACTCGTGTCTAACCCTGGTAGTGCAAGTCGAAAGTATGCGCTTTATGAAAATGATGCTTTAGTAGCTGGCCTACATTTTGAACATCGTGACGGGCGCATAATATATACCGTATCTGTTTCGGATAATAGCGACATTACGAACGATGCCGAATTAAGTAACCTGGCGTTTGCTGCTACAAAAGTCGTTAATATTTTAAGAACAAATGGTCTATTTAGTGATGGTGATAAAGTTGGGTGCATTGGGCTCAGAATAGTTGCCCCTTCAACGTTTTTCCAAACACATCGGCTATTAAATAAGACGTCGATGGACCACTTAAAAGAGCTTGAGCCTAGGGCGTCGCTTCATATAAGCGGTACTCTGCAAGAAACAGAACTGTTAAGAGATGCTTTTCCGGGGGTACCGATATGGGGAATCTCGGACAGTGCTTTCCATTCTACAAAACCACTAATTTCTCATAGTTATGCGATTTCTCAACGCATCGCAGAGGAACATGATATTTGGCGTTTTGGTTATCACGGACTTTCTGTTGGCTCGGTTGTAAAGAAGCTTAAGGCCGCGGATAAATTACCGAAACGCCTGATTGTTTGTCACCTAGGAAGCGGCGCTAGCGTAACAGCGGTCCTAGACGGAAAAAGCTATAACACCACCATGGGATACTCACCTCTTGAGGGCTTAATGATGTCGACCCGGACAGGAAATATTGATCCTGCAGCAACTGAAGCTATCAGAAACGGATTAAATATTACCGAAGATAAACTTCAGATACTCTTAAACACAAGAAGCGGGCTACTCGGTGTTAGTGGCTTATCAGATGATGTTAGGGAGTTATTAGAACTTGAGAAGAGCAACAATATTGACGCAAAACTAGCACTAGAAATGTACATAGACCGCGCCCAGCAAGGCATAGGCCAGATGGTTGCCGCACTAGGTGGTGTTGACTCCCTTGTATTTACGGGAACCATTGGTGTGCGCTCCCCAGAGTTACGGAAACGAGTAGCCTCAAAGCTACTCTATTTAGGGTTAACCTTAGACTCTAAAGAAAACCATGCGGGAATAATTAAAGACGAGGTTGCAAATATCGGCCGCAAGAATCACCCGGCAGAGGTCTTAGTTGTCCCTTGCGATGAGGCCTATGAAATCGCACACAGTGCCTCGCACCTAGAGAACAATAGATAGACTTTTGCTTATAACTAAAGACTGTAGACAGGTATATGATGTAATCATGACCCCACACGAGAATTATCACACGACCCCAGAAGTACTAAGACCCTTGCGTGAGGACTATGCTGAGTTCGACGAAAAACCAGAGGATAGAGACCGTCGAACAATGACTAGCTTTGACTGGTCTAGTGAATTCGAGAACCTTAATATACCCATCGGGAAAAAGGTTATTGCTTATTTTTTTCGCTCTAGAAGAAACCCAAATGTCGATATGAAAACCTTATTAACATTCGACAGTAGGGCCCTGCTCGCAGCCGGAGATTCTGGCGGACTTATACTTTACAAGGCCTTCGAGGAAGGATTGTCAATTTGCTTATGGGAGAGTGAAGAAGATGCCCTCAGGGCTACCAGTAGCCCTGAGCATCGTGAAGCAGTTGGCTATGCGCCTCATGCATATGAAGAATATGAGTTAACTTGCTGGGAAGCAGGCAGGCCGACCGAAGATAGTGATGTCGAGTTCGTCCTTTTATGGCGGCACGGCAGAGACTTTACTTCCCCCGATGCGGCCTGCCCGGCGCCAGCTTAGTCCCGCTTCATTGGTAGCCAACCATCAACGCCGCCAGATCCGGGGTAGTCATAGTCGTCATAGAATTGCGTGCCGTTTTTTGAAGCTTCTATCTCAGCGATGACCTTGTCGCTTACCTCAACTTCGTATGGTGTTCCACAAGGACGTGAATACTCGTATGGAACTGCTTTGGGCATTCTATCCCGATACTTCTCTAAGAATTTTGCGAGACCGTCGAGTGAAAGATGTAGCGAGAAGCCATCCGGACGCGTTCCCCACCCCTGCTCCGACTCCTCCCACTTCTGGCATACAGCAGTGTTTGGTCCTGTTTCTATTTGCTTTTTCATACTTACCTTTCTAGAAATCTTGAATAACAAAAAATGCGCTTGTTACACAAAGACCTCTGTAATTATTTAGTCTTTATGTAGCAACCGCATTGGACGGAATGTTTCCATTCCCGCTGAACCTACTACCTTAATATAATACAACTATTGGGCATATTTGCATAGCCTAGTCTTGGAAGCCGTCGAATGTAGCAGCTGCAATTGCCTCTTCGGTGCGGACCAATTTCAAAACACTTCGGGGCACACCTCTGACCCTAGTATGTTTATCGCACTCTGGGCATTGTATGGCCGTATAGTCATGGCGGAAGTGTGTACCCTTGAAGTACCGCAACACCAAATCTTCGGCGTTGATACTAAGTACAGCTCCACACCCTTCTCTATCGTATTGGTCGAACTGCTCACACGTGACGTCGGCACGCCAGTCTTCTACGACTCCCGAATTACCGTGTTTAATTATTTCCATAATGTCTCCTATTTACGCGAATATATATCATTGCCCAGACTCAATATTATGCTTTATGGTTTCTTCAATGCGGCGTACGGCTTTGTCGATAGCATGTTGTTGCTTACCTTCGCCCCAAACTCGCACTAGTGGTTCTGTTCCGGACGGACGAATGATTAGCCGGCCTTCGTCTCCGAGTTCTTGCTCTGTTTGGAGTATAAGTTTTTGAAGCATTTGATCTTCGCCTAGATCATATTGACTAGAAGGTACTGGAAGTTTAACTTTTGCCATTCTCTCTGACCATAGTGGGATATCTTGATGTATAGAACCGAATGTTAGCTCCTTGCTGGACGCATAAGCCGCTAGCCATGCTGCCATTCTCACTCCGTCACCACTTGATAGCCAATCGGTGTCAACGTGGTGCCCCGTGAACTCGCCACCCCTCCGCCAAGGCTCACCCTGACTTTGCTTCTCTCTTAGGGCCTGGGTGACGAATATATCCCCATTCTTACAATACTCGAAACCTATTCCCTCCAGTTCAAGCATCCTTACAAGCCCGCTATTTGTATATTCTGTTCCAACTATGCCCGGTTCGCCCATTGCGTGCAGCCCCATCGCATGATTACCGTTAACTTCAACAAGTTGAGCACCGCTAGCTGTGCTCAGGAATCCTATCGACATTACTCTATCTGCATCGCCATCATTTGCAAGTGCGCCGATAAAATTGGAATTCGAAGTAATGTCTGGTCGATTCTTCAAAAAACTCGCAAGACCTGAGAGATCGGCAGCACCACAACCGTCGTTTATACTCCCCGATTCATCACAACAAAATTCTTCAACCTCAGCGCCTAGTCGCCTAAATATAGCTGGTGTAATTGTTTGACCAGCGCCATATGCTCCGTCAATCACAAACAACCTACCCGCCAACGGCTTGTCACCAAACTGTTTTTGGATATCCGCTATTACTTCGTCGGCGTACCAGGTTAAGAGTTCGGGCCATTGTAGATTATCGCTATATAAGCTATCGGTTGGGACGGTTAGTCCACTCTCAACATGGTTCCAATAGTGATTACTTATATCGCTAACTATCTCTTTGGACGGTTTGTCGCTGCCGACCATTCCCTTCCAGCCATTGTCGTTGTGGTGGTTGTGACTTGCCGTGACTGCAACCGTTGCCATAGCACCCAACTCCAGCGCTACTTTCTGCAGAACAGGCGTCGGAGCAACTCGAAGATCCAAAACCTTAACGTCGTGCATCAACGCCCCGGCAATAGAAGCTCTACGAAGTCGATCGCCAGATTTTCGAGTGTCTTGACCAATAATAACCGGGCCGGTCAGGCCTAGCTCTAGCTGCCGCTCAACAAGGGCATATGTTGCCAAAGCAAAGGTTTCTTCGTTAATTAAACCAGGCCCCAGATCGGTCGTTGCATGACCACGGAAGCCGTCAGTCCCACCTAGTAAATTATGTTTAGGCATTATTAAGTAAGGCTGGCGAATCTCTTATAGATCGAGGTTCAACTCTGTCCATTGAGGCATTAACACACCCCGAATGGTTAGTTAGTGATTTTTCCACCTTATCAGTTTTATAGAAACTAGGCTGTGATGCAAGCATAACCAAGATAAAGCCCGTCATGAGGACGGGCACTTTTCATGGTTGCGGGGTGAGGAAGTCCTGTGGACTTTCGCAAGGCCGGAAGCCCGGATGACGAATGTCGCCGAGTTGAGGCGGGGTCGCGGAATTTTACGCAGTAAAATATCTGTGACAGGACTCGGTCACCTCCGGCGACCCCCGAACTTCATCTTTGCAAACCAGTTTGCAAGAGAAGATTCGTTTACAAACTGCCGCAGGCAGTTTTCACCTACGACCTCTACTCGGTCGCAGTTTCAAATCTTGGTTCCGTACCAAAGAAAAACACCCACCACGGGGGTGAGTGATTTTCTTTGGTTGCGGGGACAGGACTCGAACCTGCGACCTCGTGGTTATGAGCCACGCGAGCTGCCACTGCTCCACCCCGCACGTCAACAATTGCTAGGCAATAAGGCGCAAATGTAGGCTCGAATTATAGCTCTAACAGAGATAAATGTCAATCCACCGGCAAACCGATTACTTTTTGATAACACTTGAGAAGCCCGTCTTTGTTATGCTGTTATTATGAAGATTAATACCGATACTAAGCTCATCGCGAGGATGCATACTGATAAGAACGGCACTGGGCTGGACATATATAACCCCTACTTTGAAGAAGTAGGAATAAACGCAGTGTACATGCTGTTTCGCAACGCCTCCGCAGAACCACTAGTTGAAGGATTGCGAAACTTACAACTCAGCGGTGCCATCACGGCAGGGTTTGAGCACGATTCCAATATCTCCGACTTAGTAGACGAATGCTCAGAAACGGTAAGGGTAAGCGGAAGAGTAGGAATAATCACAAACCAAAACGGAGTCTTACAAGCACACTATCAAGGTGGTGAAGGTTTACTGGCGGCTATCACTGAAAAATACGATATTTCAGGTAAGCGAGTAGTTATTGTCGGCGCAGGCGCAGTGGCTAAAACTTTAGTCATGGCCCTATCCAACTCGACTAATAGGCCAAGTGAGATAATCTTATGCAATCGAACGGACAGCACGGCAGAGGCTATTAAGGAGCAGTTCGATAATGTAACTTCCGTATGCTCGCTAGAAGATTTAGCCGATACGTCCGGAGACTTGTTAGTAAACGCATCCCGCATTGGCTCAACCATAGATGATACATTCTATACACAAGAGATCGTGAGTAAGTGCGAAGCAGTTGCTGATGTCACCTTTGGGACTGAAAACACAAATCTAATAACACTCGCCAAACAAGCTGGACTTACGATTGTTTCTGGGTGGGACATGTTCACCCATCAGGCATCGGTGGTTTTACGTGAACTGCTAAGTCATCATGCCGACATAGAAGTACTAAGAAAACACGTGCGCAATGGTTTAAACGCAACTAACCATGGAGCAAAGCGAGGTTAATCCTCTATGCCGCGGCCGGTTAGGAACTGTAGCCAGGCTTGCCAATTCGGGAGCTTCTCTTTTGAAGAATCAACCACCGCTACTGTTTGATCGCTACCGGCCGGCAATTTTGACAAAGCCACACTCTTCGGGACAATCATCAACTTCTCACCGGGTGCTGCTTTATTAAGTTGGCTCCTGGCGGCTAACTCTAAAAAATCATCTGACTTATAGTATTCGTTCTCGAGCTTTTGATTTGCTACTTTTTGCTCGGCAATGTCGGCCTCTTGCTCAAGCACCGAAATCTGCTTCATGAGCTGATAGTTCCGTTGGATTGCCTTTGAACTCGCCCAAGCCACAGAGAGCGAAACTATAGCGATTAGATAAATGCCCATCGCCCCAAGCGAAAAGTAAGAGCGAAGTTTTTTTGACTCAAGATTATTTTTGATTTTATCGAGCATAGCCTAATCTCATTATACGTCATCTGTTATAATTCATCTGTTACGTGCACTTCCCAACCAAATTCGCGAGGGAATTGGCGAATTTGAGAGGAGACGGCTTTGTAAGATAACTAAGTCTGTCCGAGCAAACTTGTTTTGTCGGCAGACTGGTTATCTTACCATCACACGTCGACGAGGGGGTATAGCTCAGTGGTGAGAATAGCCCGTGGCTGTTCGCAAGAGAATCTTTCAGGATGTAACTTGTTACATACATGAAAGTTCTGTGGGCAGGCGAAGCTTGCCAGAGCAACTCGAACAAGTTCGAGTATCGGTTTTCTTTACGGGGGCGTAGCTCAGTGGTTAGAGCAGAGGACTCATAATCCTTTGGCCGTCGGTTCAAATCCAACCGCCCCCACCAAAATATCAATGAAAAACAAAATCAAAAAAATACCGAAGCTTTTGTTTGTTATCTTAGCCTTTGTATTTGCGATTAACTTTTATCTGGCGACTCGCGATTCGCAAACAATTGACGAAGGCGCACACCTAGCCTCCGGCTATACATATGTCACAACTGGCGACTTCCGCCTAAACCCAGAGCACCCATCGCTATTTAAGCTGCTGGCCGGAACGGCAATCTTGCCCCTCGACACTAAACCGGCCAAACAACTTAAGGGCTGGGACGAAGGTAATCAGTGGCCGGCCGGGAAAGATCTGATTTATAACAGTCGCACTAGCGCCCGAAAGATTTTGTTAGTCGGCCGCCTGCCAAGCATTCTTATCACCGTCACACTGATATATGTCGTATTTTTGCTTGGTCGACGTCTAGCAAGCGAAAAGGTTGGGCTACTTGCTGCTGGGCTACTGTCTCTCGATCCAACCCTAAACGGGCACGGGCATCTAATAACCAACGACATATTCTTAGGCCTCGGTGCAGTCGTCTTCTTGCTCGGCGCCTTGAACTATTGGGCCAAACCAGACAGAAAACATTTGCTGCTTTTTGCCCTAGCGACACTACTAATAATTAGCGCTAAGTTTAGCGGCCTACTGCTAGTGCCGATTGCCGGGGTTATTGTCATAAAAAAGAACTGGCCAAACAAAAAACGCATCCTAAAACACCTCGTCGCCATCGCAGCTATATTATTCTTCGGAATTTGGCTGCAATATGGGTTCAGAGCTCCGTCGTTTGCCCAAGAATTAAGCAGAACCCCTCAGAGCGATCCGCTAGTTGAAGGAGCCGCAAGCTTTAAACAAAGTCACCCCGGCCTAGCCTGGGCCTTCGACTCGCCCGTTCCGGCTTATGCCTATATCCGCGGGCTTGTGAACCTAGTCCATCACAACCAATGGGGTCACGACTCGTATCTGTATGGCATGCGCAACACGCAGGGGCATCTGTTATTTTTTCCGACAGGTATGGCAATAAAGCTACCCGAGGTAATCATTGGTGCAAACCTCGTCGCCGCTTGGTTCGTAATTTTCAAATATAGGCGGAGTAAGAATCTGCTAATTCTGCTGTCTTTTGCCAGCATCTTCGTAATCACTTCTATAACCAGCCATATAAATATTGGTATCCGGCACGTATTTGGTGCTTGGCCATTTCTATATATTGCCGCAGCAATAGTCCTCGCCAAACTTACTCATAACAAACTCAAGAATCTGATCATATTCTTACTTGCTTTGCTGTACACTCCAGTACTCATCGGGACGCTTAGAACCCCCATCGGGTACCAAAACACTATTGGCAGAACTTTAGAGCACTTTGGCCATCAACCAGTATTAGTTGATTCGAGTCGTGATTGGGGCCAGGATTTATACCGACTAAACGACTATCTTGAAAAGAAAAACATTAATCGTTTTGGTGAGGCGTTATTTCATAACAGTGAGATGGGCGACGTCCTTGGCGATGAGTCTATTTGCACAATCGAAAACTTTACTCCGGAGTGTACCGACGACACAAAACTTCCCTGCACTCTCGCAATCAGCGATACGGCGCTTTGGCTCAGCAACAAAGAGTTTTATAAATGGGCGGTCGAAGGCTTCGACCTAGTCGACCGGGTTGGCGGTAGTATCGGCATTTATCGCTGCCACGATTAGAGCTATTAGCTCTTCTGGCGTACTCGTGAGCATCACCTCGGCGCGTAGTTCGGCCGCAGCGTCGAAACCGTTGACATAGATTTTGACGAACTTCTTGAGCGTTTCGAAACGGCGCTCGCCCTTAGCCCAAGTTCTTGCAAACAACTCGACGTGTTTTTGAAATAGTTCCAGCTTCTCCTTCTTTGTTTTGTTTGCCCAGGGCGAACTTTCTGCAAAGACATAAGGGTCGGTGAAGATTCCACGGCCAATCATAATACCGTCAAGGTTGTGCTCCTCGGCTAGCTTGAGCCCGTCCTCTCGATTCATAATATCGCCATTACCAACAATCAGGGTTTTGGGCGACAGTTTGTCGCGCATTGCTATTATCTCTGGCATAACCTCCCAATGCGGGTCGACCTTGCTCATCTCTTTGGACGTTCGAGCATGGATACTTAACATGTTAAGTTTTTGTTTAAGAAGTAGTTCGATCCAGCTGAGGTCAATCTCCTTGAAGCCTAAACGAGTTTTGACACTAACCGGTACACGTCCATTCACGCCCTTTTGGACGGCTTTGATAATCTCAACTGCCGCATCCCTGTTATCAGGCAGTATCATTGCCGAGCAACAACTGTTCTTGACGACAGTTTTTACAGGACAGCCGAAGTTGATGTCGACTCCCGCAAAGCCCATATCGACTAGTTCACTAGCGGTTTTTTCAAAATTTTCTGGCTTTTTACCCCAAACCTGTGCAACAACTGGGTATTTCTCTCCCTTTTTGGCTATTTTTGGCATTAAAGCCGGCCGGCCAGGACTTTGCAGCCCATCGACATTCACAAACTCCGTAAAAAATAAATCCGGTGCAGCGCAAGACGCCACAATCTGGCGAAAGACAGTGTCTGTGACATCGTCCATCGGTGCCAGTATAAAAATCGGTTGTTTAGCGACCGTCATTGCGTCTTGCCAGGTGTGCGTCAGTTACTGTAGCCTTCCAGGCAGCTGTATCTTCTAGCTCATTCATCTCGCCCCTCCAAAAAGCGGCACGCAAACGATTGGCGCGGGCTACTTTGGTAGCTAACTCTAGGACTGTCTCTTGATCCCGTTCTGTTAGATCGGCTACTTTTTTCTTCACTAGCTCTGCAAACTTCTTAGACCCTCTTCGTGGCCAAACGCCAGCCGACGACACTTCTTGGATAACCAGCACTTCGGCAATAGACCGAAGAGCCTCAGGGTCGTGACGGATATCTTGTTCGTTGGGCTGCGTGCCCTCTTCGTAGCTATCCAGCGGTCCATTTAAGAGAGTAGAAGAGGTTATTGATCGAGTAGCAATATCGTGCGCCCTTGGGGCTTCGTAGATTGCATAGCGCGGCCTACTTCTAAGGTGTTGAGTTATTCCTCGTAGCGCTAGGTTATGTTCGGCCTCAGAAAGAGGAAACCAATCCTTCTCCCATAGCGGTGGAGCTGTCATCCCCAGAAAGCGCCTTTGATCATCTGTTAAAGCTGGAATCTGCCCTGTTTCGCGAAAGGTTTTTAGGCCGCCGACTATCTCATCTTGAACCGAGGGATCAGAAATACTACCCTCATTGAGGTCAAATAGTGTATCGCCGGTGTTGTTTGTTTTGTTTTTAGGCATAGTGCTATTATAGCACAAAATACTGCTTGTGTCTACTATAAAATGCCCCTCTACCAAAAAGCCCCCCGGGTTTTACCGAAGGGCTGTTTTGGAGTTCTGGTTGAACTATTTGTCTGTGCGCTTGACAGTCAAGAAACCGTTTCGTGGGTTTTCGTTGACAGCCATGTTGCTTGGAAGATCGCAACCTTCTGGGCGTTCGTCTTTACTGAAGTAATAGATTCTCTGTTCTTTGCCACCGCGGAGTGTGACCATTTTTGTATTTAGGAAATATGTTACCCCTTTTGAGTTCGTGTGCTTGTATCCTGCCATTTTTTCTACTCCTCCTTAAACACTGTTAGTACCCCTAACATACTCTGGTTTGCTCACCCTTGTCAACAATCTTTATAACAGATGACGCTGTAGAAAAAACATCCCCTCGGTAACTTCTATCAAAGCTTGAGCGTTTTATCATTGCGAACATAAGCATTGTTGCGCTACACTAATAGGCATTACAGATTAAATAATAAGGTGGTTATAGATAATGGACACAAACGATTTTATGTCACGGGGAAGAGTTTCTAGCCAAACAAGTGGAGCTGGGGATTCAAGCACAAGCAAAAAACACAAGGGGCCTAAGGGACTCATGAAAGTTGTTATGGTCGGTATGGTTGTGTCTATGGCACTACTTATTTCCGCAGTAATGGCGCTTGTCTTCTTCGGTCGAAGTACTGGCGAAGAAAAGCTAATTAAGACTGATAAATATCAGGCGGTATTTTTGAATGACCAAAGCGGTCAGGTATATTTCGGGAAACTCTCGGTTGTTAACGCAAGGTTCTACCAACTAACGGATATCTTTTACGTTAGAGTAGAGCAGGTCCAGCCAGACACCGGTGATACAGCAGCCCAAAACATCAGCTTAGCTAAACTAGGTAGTGAACTCCACGGCCCAGAAGATGAAATGTTCATCTCAAGAGACAAAGTCTTGTTCTGGGAAAACTTGAAAGAAGATGGTAAGGTCGTCAAAGCAATTGTTGACTTCAAAGCAAACGGAAGTAAAGCTACAACAACAGACAGTACCGATAAAACTACTACACAGTAGGCTTGAGCGTACGTCTAACGATTAACCAACTCGTAAACTTCAACAACAGCACTAGAAATAGTGCTGTTGTTGCTAATAGAGAAAGTCCGGCCGTGTCTGGCACCCAGAATGGTGTTACGAAGTCGTATGAATAAAGTTCGACCGGAATTTCTAAGCTTTTTACAGGATGCGCAGCGTAATACTCTTCTACGCACTGTGATCTAACTGCAAAACTGGCTCCCGGGAAAGTACTTTTGCAATAATCTGTACCTTGAACGCTGATTGTGGCCCTTTCAGCAGATACTCGGGCTTTATCGGCCGCCAGACGGCGCTCGTATGTATATTTTAACTGAATGGCCTTTTCTTTGCCCAGCTTCGGTAGCCGCGTATTCATGTGCGAGACTACATATATTTGCAAGCTAGAGAGCGCCGCACCAGTGTCACCATCGTCTCTGTCGGCTGTGAACACCGCATCACGAAGCTCGAGCATTCTAAGATTATTTTGGCGTAAGCTATACACCCCTAGTGCGGCCGAGGCCAAGAATGCCAGTACTAAAATAATAGTTATCGCCCTTCGGAGCGTTAACTTTGCCCTTTCCATCTATAGCCCTAGTGCCGAGTCGGTCACTTCTGATGAACCAAAATCACCACTGTTGATGCTCGCAGCCGAGCTGGCGACATCTTGTTCGATACCATTAAGATCATCGCTAGTCAGAGCACTTGTTTCATCTGGCGCGTCCGACAAACTCTCCTCTGTTTTAGCATTTTCAGCGCTCTCGTTTGTACGAATCATATCTCTCGTATCGGAACGCATAAATATAAATAGGCTGCCGCCGGCAAGAATTGCAGCAACGACTACGGCAATGCTAATCGCTAAAACAAGATTAATTCCTTTTTTTACTACCGGGGTAGCGGTCTCATCCGGTAGGTTCGTCGGAGTTTCAGCGATATTTATATCCTTAGGGTCTTGGTTCATTGCTCTGAGCCCTTACTGTTGAGTCGAGTACGAAGGTCGTCGAATCCCGTTTTAAGTTCTGTCTTAGTAAAGTTCCCGATAGCCTCCAATGAGTCAACAAACACCAGTCGTTTTGCTCGAACGTCTTCGAGTAGTGCCTTAAATGTCTGTGGGTCAGATGTACAGCCGACTACAGTGACGTCATCGAGTGCATTATGATAATCCGCCAAAGCTGTATCGTAATCATCTGCCAGTTGCTGGAAACTAGTGATTAGTAAATCGATGATAGATGTGTCGACCTGTTGAATGCCAAGACGTTTTTGAACAGCTAATAGATGGAGGTTAATCAAATCATATTTCTTGGTAATTATTGGCGACCGAACATCTAACCTGTCACTGATCTTAGATAACTTCTCCTGAGCTCTGACGCAACGACTAGCAAGTCGGGCCTGCTCCTTTTCGCTTAGTCGGATCGTAAAAATCCTCTTAGCTTCTTCAAACCGTTGCATTCGCGCATCTACTGTCTCGGGTGCTTCAGTGGGATCATCTTCATGGGCGCCAGCCATGGCTGGGAATATCAAAAACAAAGCAAATATTACTACTATAAACTTGAGCTTCTTCATCTGTTTTATTGTAGCATAGGCCGCTTTCTTCATTTTATTTGAGCAAGGCATCGACTGTTACCCAAATATATTCCCAAGGCTCCGGTTCGGGACCTTGCAAATCAGTTCCGTCCGGATAGCTTGGTACCCAGCCATAAGTTTTGGCGTGCAAATAATTATCTGCCGACAACCACCGATAACAGATGGTCGTTGCGAAATTAGTTAGCCCGTTGGTACCGCAGGTTAGGTCAATCGTAAAGCCGGTATGGTGCCGAGAGTAGCCTGGTGGCGCATATGTCTGCAAAACTTTATCTACTGAGGCGTCGACATGACCTTCGGCAATATCTTGGGTTGAGACCCCATAAGCTCTAAGTCCGTCGAGGAAAATCATTCTTTGATCTTCAAACGTACGGAAAGATGCAGTCACCGTTAGTACAATCCCATCTTTGGCAGCTGCTTCCTTTAAATCATTCCAAGATTTAACGGCAATGGATTGTAGCGGAAGTCCGTCAGCAACCCCGATGGCGTCACGTGCCAGCCGTCGAAGTCTATAACCGCGTGATTCAGCTATCGACCTAATCCTAGCGTCAGCTGTGGTATTGCCAGTTATATTTGGCGGATCGACAATTTTATCGGTATTTGCGTAGCGAAAGTTATTGTAAAGATCCTTAAACTGTTCACCACTAAAGACACGAAGTGTTTTGTTCTTATCTACAGTTGCTTCTATCTCGCTTGCGGGTTGAGCGATCAAATAATTAGAGCGATAAACACGCATCCCGATTATCACAAGACCTATAACGAAAACTACAAAAACTATCCGAAAGGCTCGATTGCCTTTTTTTACTCTGCGTTTTTCTGGTATATCTAGCGATATTATGCGCATGGTCTTTATATATTGTACTCGCGGGCGTACGATGACTTCACACAATGATCGACATAAACTCAGCAATAAAATACTTTGAGTCCAAAGATCCAAAAGTTAGTGAGCTGATAAAGCACTATGCTCTTACTAAGAGAACTATCAAAAAATCCCCACCGCCTATGTATGCCCGAGAGTTATTCGCTAGTATCGTTTCGCAACAGCTTTCTACTAAAGTTGCAGATATCATCTGGAGCCGGTTCGCAAGCCTCGTTGAGAAACCAGAAGATCCTGAAATAGTTAAGACTTTCACAATCGAACAACTCAGGTCTGTCGGGCTGTCGAATCAGAAAGCCAGTTATATCTTAAACATTGCTAATGGGGTAACCGATGGCACAGTTAGACTCAATCATCTAGACGAACTTGAAGACGAGTCGATCATCGCTGAGCTAGTTCAGCTAAAAGGCGTGGGGCGTTGGACGGCTGAAATGTTTTTACTATTTACGCTGGCTCGACCAGACGTTTTCTCGTCAGGTGACTTGGGCCTTAGAAACGCTGCCGACAAATTTGCAGGCAAAAAGCTAACTCCAGAAAAACTGAAAAAATTGAGCTCTTCGTGGTCGCCGCATCGCAGCGCTGTTTCTCTCGCTCTCTGGCATTCGCTCGACTCTAAAGACGAGAGTTAATCCAAGCTGCGACACTATCGTCAACAGACATTACACTTAACCGTGAATGAGTAACTAGCTTAAACTTCGCCAGTTTTGGTTCGGCTTTGACTTGCTTGAGAGTCACCGGCTTTGTTCTTTTTATAAACTTCAACCGTACCGCCCAAGAAAACCGCGGGTCATCTTTGTTCTCGTACGGTTCACCTGTTACTTCACCCATGCCGACTATCGCTTTGTCAGTCTGCGATAAATAGATATAGACCTTATCGCCTGGACTCATAGTCTTTATATAATTAATCGCCTCATAGTTATGAACGCCATCCCACTCAGTCTCATCATCACGCTCAAAGTCTTCGAGACTGTAGGTCCCAGGATCGGTTTTGACCAGAAAATATTTCATAACCATATTATAACTTTAGTTACTGTTTTCGAGTTTGTGAATTCGTTCATGATCTAGCCCATAGTGGTGTGCAATCTCGTGCCAAAGAGTTCGCTTAGTGTTTTCGCGGAACGCTTGGATATCAGCGCTAGCTCTCAGTAGCGGGTTCTTAAAAAGTGTAATTTTATCTGGCAGAACAAGATTATAGCCATTACCGCGTTTGGTTAACGGAATCCCCTCATACAACCCAAACAATGTTTCGTGGCACCGAAGCTTGAGTTTTGTTCGTTGATTTTCGTCCGGATCATCTGCAATTACAACCGAGACATTATTAAGTCCGGTTATGTACTTTTGAGGCAATTCATCCATGGCGGACGATATGATGTCGTCGAATTCTTTATCTGATATTGTCATGTCAAATAATACTTAACATGTTAAGTATTATTATGGCGCGAGGCGATTGATGTCGCGTGGGAATAGGGTCGCTTCTTTAATGTTGTTAAGACCGACTATTTTCTGCGTAAGTCGCTCGAGCCCAAGCCCGAAGCCTCCGTGAGGCGGCAGGCCATATTTAAAGGCACTCAGATAAGCCTGATAGCCCTCTTCCTTTTCGTCTAGACCCTGCTCTTTCATCTGTTTAATCAGAATGTCGTAGCGGTTCTCGCGCATTGGCGCTGTCATGATCTCGAGACCACGGAACAAAAAGTCTGAGCGATCACACATCTCTTCATTGCCTTCAGTCTTCCTGTGATAAAACTTCATCGAACTTGATGGCCATTCCGTTACAAAAACTGCTTCTGTCCCTAGATTTTCCTTGGCATACTCACAGATCCACTTTTCCTCGGCTGGGGTTAGATCTTTTTTGTCCTGGACAATATCTTTTGTCGCCTTTTCGTAAAGTTCGTGAACTTCGGCCATAGTGATTGATGCCGCCTTATCAGACAGAACCGGCTTCTCTGCGTTCCATAGTTTCAACTCGTCCGGGCATTCACTCCAAACAAAATCGACTACAGATTTTAGTAACCCATGGGCAAATTCTCGTAGTTCATCAAAAGTAATGAATCCCATCTCGCAGTCGATGGTTACATATTCTGTCATGTGGCGAGTAGTCGAACTTGGTTCGGCGCGGTAAGTGCCACCCATTTCAAAGACCCGTTCAAAAACCCCAACCATTATCTGCTTATAAAATTGGGCACTCTGCGCTAAGCTCGCGGTCTTGCCAAAATAGTCCATAGTAAAAACCTCTGCACCGCCTTCTGTCGGCTTTGCGAGAAGTTTCGGAGTCTTCATTTCAGTAAAACCGTTTTGGTAGAAGTAGCGCCTAGCACCTTCTAAAACTCGATCCTGAATTTTGAAGATTGCCGTTTCTTTAATGTTACGCAGTCCAACAACACGATTATCTAAAAGCGTATTTAAGTTTTCTGACTTATGATCGAGTGGCTTGTCGATTTCGATCGGTGATTCGTGCTCCACCGGTACTAAAATCGTAAGTTTTGGGTTGTGCATTTCAACCCCACCAGGTGCTCGGCCCTCTTTAATGACATCGCCTTCAGCCGATAAGACGGTGCCGATTTGTAAACCGCGCAACTTCTCGACTTCTTTTTTGTCCTCGATAAGCACTTGGATTAAGCCACCGCGGTCCCGGATATTTATAAAAGTCAGTCCGCCGAGAAGACGTTTTTTATGAAGCCAGCCAGTAACTAAAGCTGACTTGCCGACATGTGACTTAACTTCATTTGATAAAACTCTTTGCATAATCACTACAGATTATACATCAGACATGGTCTGCTTGGCTCACCTGCTTTTCTGCGAGGGATTTTGCTACCACACGAAGATCATCGTACTGGTCAAATTCATCAACAATTTTTTTGCCGATTATTCGTTCTAAAATATCTTCAATTGTAATAACACCAACGACGTCTTCATATTCATTCACCACCATAAACAAATGGTGCTGGGTCTTCAAGAAAGCCTTCAAAGCTTGATCTAGTAGGGCCGATTCGTTCACGTAAAAAACACTTTTTCGCATAATATTCTTAACGGCATGACTAGTCTCCATATTGACAGCGTCTTTGAAATAGAGAGTACCAACGTAGGTATTGCCACTGCCTTTAACCGGAAAGCGCGAGAAACCACTGTCATGAAGTTCGTCGAGCATAACTGGAGTTAGTACGTCCTTTTCTGCAACCGTTTTAACTACACCGATTGGCGTCATAAATTTGCCTATATTCTCATCTCCAAATGTTAGCGCTGAAGTCGCTATTAAAACTTCGTCTTTACTGACGCGTGTTGCCATTTCAGAATGGTTTAAGACTTCTAGAAGCTCTTCCTTGCTGTGTATGCGGGTGAATGGTTCGTCTTTTATCCAGCGTCCGACAAGTCGGGTCACGACTAAAAGTAAGGGTCGAAATAGGCGTAAAACAGCTTCCAACTGCGGGCTAATAGACGAGGCAAGATTAATGCTTGGCTTGGGCCTCTTTATACGTGGCAATACAGCGTGCAAAAAAACGAGTATTGGAATGCTAAGAACAATTGCCAGCCACGTCGCTACTGAACTATTAAGAATCAAGACCACGGCTGAAGTGCTTATACCAACTGCCCCCCATAATAAAATCCAGACTTGAATACCGTAAACACCTCGAACCTTATAAACTCTGGCGGCTTTAATATTCCCACTCCGGGCTTGGCGCTTGAGCTCGCGCACGCTCATATATTCGAAGCTACGAATTAGTAAGATGTTGAAGCACGAAATAATAAAAAATCCTATAAGTAATACAATTCTCATATTGCTTATATTAAACCTTTTTGGGGATCTTATGCTAGCGACACCTCATGATTTGTCGTATAGTTACGATATATGGACAAGAAATTTGGCATAGTATTACTAGCAGTTATAGCCTTAATTGGCGGGGTATTTTTCTTCACCAAAGACAAAGCAGATACGAAAAGCACTACAACTGCCGTTGTTAGTAAACATTCGTCTGGTGCAGGAACGAGTGGAGTTGAGCTAGTGGAGTACGGGGATTTTCAGTGTCCAGCATGTGGTAGTTTCTTCCCGATAATTGAACAAATCAGAACTGACTACGGCGATAAGTTGAAGTTCACTTTTCGTAACTTTCCGTTAACAACAATACATAGAAATGCCGTCGCCGCACATCGCGCCGCAGAAGCAGCTTCTTTACAGGGTAAGTTTTTTGAAATGTACGAGCTACTCTACCAGAATCAAACATCATGGTCGTCACTAACTAGCCCCGTAGTCGTATTCGAAAATTATGCTACCAGCCTGAGCCTAGACTTAACAAAATTCAAAGAAGATTTCGCGAGTGAAGCCGTCAATAACACTATTAACGCCGACAGAAAAGAAGGCGAAGACAAATATGCCATTAATGGTACTCCGACTTTTATACTAAATGGTCAAAAGCTCGATAGCGCCGAAGTTGGCTCGCTAGAACTGTTTACTAAAAAGATCGACGCAGCCATTGCATCCTTAAACAACTAGAAACTTTTGCCAGTTAGGCCGTATTTTGCGAACATTGATGCGCTTCCGCCTCGAACGTACAACGAGTACTTTAATACTCATAAAAACCTCCACTCCGATGTCTTTTTTAGTAACTACAAATTTTGGTAGTTACCGTTTTTATTTTCCTCTGTTCCGGAAAGACCCAACTTTCCTCACTAGTTTGACACGTGGGTATTATCCTACTATAACCATAAGGTCTTTGTCAATTTTCTGGAGGATCTTGCTGAATAGATGAATGATTAACGACGTTTTTGATTCTATCGCCTAACGATTTGTGGCGGCGAGCCCTTTCGGCGTCCAGATGAACATGAATGTCGGCAAGTAGGTGACTATTCTTTTTCGCCCCGATTAATTGGAAGTCTTTGTCTAGAGCTTCTAATTCTTCATCGCTGAGAAGACCCAAAGTAACAAATTCATTTCTGGCTCCTGTCGTTGAACGAATTAACTCATCGAGTTTTAGTTGTACTGCCTTGCCGTCACGGTTCTGAGTGTTCTGCACTAAAAAGATCATCAAAAACGTAACGATAGTTGTCCCAGTGTTAATAACCAGTTGCCAGGTTTGAGAGTAGGCGAAAACAGGTCCAGACACAGCCCAAATTATTACCACCAAGACCGCGAGCATAAACGAATAAGGCGATCCCATGGCCATCGAAACCTTGCTAGAAATACGATGAAAGAATGTTTTCATAATTGTTTAAGCTTATACCAGTATAATGTTTCTTAGGTACAAATGGAAACGAACATTTTCTCTGAACTAGCATTAGTCATTGGAATCGGCACGATTGTTGCACTTCTTATGAAGCTCCTGCGCCAGCCGTTAATAATCGGTTATATCCTGACCGGAATTATTGCCGGGCCAGCGGCTCTCAACATTATAAAAACACCCGGAACAACTGAGGTCTTCTCGAGTATTGGCATCGCACTTCTGTTATTCATTATCGGCCTCGATCTTAGTGTCAAGATTTTCACTCGGGTTGGTAAAACCGTTCTGATTACCTCAAGTGTCCAAGTTAGCCTGGTGACTATCACCGGCTTCTTCATTAGCCGTCTGCTTGGCTTCGGAAAGCTAGAGTCTGGAATCATTGGTCTAGCGCTTGCGATGAGTAGTACTATTATCATAGTCAAACTCCTGAACGACAAAAAAGAAACAACCCGACTCTATGCTCAGATCACAATCGGTATTTTACTAGTTCAAGACGTTGTCGCCACAGCAGCTAAAATTATCATTGCTATTCGTAGCGGTAATGATGGTAGCGTCCTAAATATTATCCTACTTCTACTACGAGGGATTAGCCTAACAGGAGTAGTTTATTTTGTGAGCCGTTATCTAATACCAAAGCTAACTCGTACTCTAGAAAATTCTAAGGAGTTGCTACTCCTTTTTGGACTTGGCTGGGGGCTTGGTTTGGCAGCGCTATTTGAGTCTGTTGGATTCTCTATCGAGATCGGTGCACTATTTGCTGGTGTTAGCCTAGCTAGCCTGCCTTACAGTAGCGAGATGGCATCAAGATTAAAACCTTTGCGTGATTTCTTTATAGTCATTTTCTTTATTGCACTTGGCCAGTCGATGACGCCGAGTCTATTAACCGGCGTAGTCACAACGGCTCTAGTTCTTGCCGCCGTCGCGCTATTCTTAAAGCCTCTGGTTGTAATGATCACCATGGGGATCATTGGTTACACAAAAAGGGCAAGTTTTAAATCTGCCATTTCGATGAGCCAGATAAGTGAATTTTCTTTGGTTCTAATGTTCGCCGCACTTAGCGCCGGGTTAGTTAGCCAAAAAGCGTCCGACACATTAACTTTTGTAGCACTAATAACTTTTGCGGTATCGACATATTTTATGAAGTACGACGACGAGCTATATGTTAAATTCGAGCGCCAACTACGATTTTTTGAACGTAAAACCACTAACTTTGAACAACGAGAGATGGCTAATCATTTTTCTATTGCGCTATTTGGCTATCGAAAAGGTGGGGTTGAATTCATTAAGACTTTTAAAGATATGGGAAAACGTTTTGTGGTCGTCGATTATGATCCCGAAATCATAGATATTCTTGAGAAGCAGCATATTCATTATTTGTATGGTGACGCAACCGATCCCGAGCTACTTGAAGAGATGCATCTAGACAAAGTTAGATTGGTAGTATCAACAATCAGCGACAATAAAACTAATACCTTTTTAGGGCACTGGCTGGCTACTAATAACCCCGAGGCTGTCTTCATTTGCACAGCTGATAGTATCGAGCAAGCCGCTGATCTTTACGGCGATGGAGCTTCGTATGTAATTTTGCCCCACTACATCGGCACCGAAAAAATAACCGCCTTCATAAAGCGCAATGGTTTTAATAAAACCGAGTTCAAAAACTACCGCGAAAAACACTTGAACTTGCTCTTAGCCAAGTCTGACGAAGACGAGAAGGATTCCGCCGAATCTTAAGTTCTAGCGAGCAAAACTACAAAAAATATCCCGACAGAATTCAAGGTAAAAGTGATTAGCATAAATTGCCAAGGTTTTATTTTTGATACACCCATTAACCCTATACCAATCTCGTCAGGTCCTGGCGATGCAATAATCAGCGCCCCGATAAAAGGTAGCAGCCACGAGAAATATGGTGTGTAAAATAGTTTGGTAACTCTGTGGGTTGTCAATTTGTTAAAAAGCGGGGTTAGCTCGTCGAACAAACCGTTTTTTAATTGCCTAAAGATTAGGTAATCACTAAGCATCGCACCTGCCCCGGCAATAACTGCTATCTCTAGAGGATGTAACGAATCAGCTAGGTGATATAAAACAACTGAGGCCGGTGCAACTGTAAATATAGAAACAAATAACATGCCGACAATAAACGCACCAACGTACCCGCTCGAACCAAGTGAGCTAATTGAGCCATCTAACCAGCGAGTTGATAATAAAAAGAAGAATAGCGACAAGCTGACAAGTAATAATGTGGTGTTCTTGTAACGCCAGTTTTTCCACTGGCGATGCCAGCCGAGTTGCTGCATATGAATGTGGTGAAGTTGCCGTTTTATATGTCGGTGTAGACGCCTGTTAGGAATCGAGGCATATCCCACATTGATAGATTTTCGAATTTTACTACCCATCCAATGTTAATTATATCAACATTTAAGAAGCGGGTTTTCTTGAAAAGAATAATACTTGACGTGTTAAGTATTATTTGCAGTTTTTGTTTTATATATAGCCTGGGTTGCTAGAGCGTAGGCGCCAAATAATAGCCCGGCATAAACTAAATCGCCAGCAAGAGTATTCCTAAAGAAAGGTAGAGCGTTGACGTAGCACTGCGCTAGCCCTTCTAACGTCCGAGCATACAAACGTCCTTCGATCCAAACGCCAAAATTAGAAACAACGTAAAACAAGATTGAAGCACCAATACTGCCAAACACAACGTTACTGGCCGATAGCTTCCCAAAACGATAACTACTAACTAGTGCGATCGCCGCAAAACTACCCCAGGTAAAAATAACTAGCGGGTGTAGCCCAATAAATAGATCGCTTATTACCATCGCCACTAACGGCAAGCTAATCGCCCACTTACGCGGTAGGATTGCACCTCCAAAAAGTGCTACAGCAGCTATCGGCGCAAAGTTTGCAGGGTGTGGCAAAACTCGGCTAACTACAGCGAAGCTAATTAGTGCGACTGCTATGGCTATACCGGTCCAGTCTTTTGAGTTAGTTATTTTCATAGTTATAGACTTTCGAGCTTCCATTGTATTTTCTCCGTATCACTAGTTTTATATGTTCCCGCGCCTTCGCTGGCGTACGCTCCGTTAACGTAAAACGACCAGTATTCTTTGTTACTTTCGGCCTTTAAGCCATTAATTGAAGTCACGAAATCACCATAGGCGCTAGATTCGGTCTCGGTAGTTGCTAAAGCCTTAAGGAGCTCAAGCGCAGTCTTCCCATCTTGGCCGTCATAACTAACGGTTTTTTTGTCTGTGCTGAATGTGATTACTTTGGTGCTTTTTGTTACCGCCTGAGAACTATCCGGAGCTGTAGCGTCCCGTGATCTTAATACTATGAAACCACCACCAAGCAAAGCTGCGGCTGCTACTACTGTTAATATTCTACTTAGGTACTTCTTCATTGATCCCTTTCTTCCCAAGAAACTAGGCGTAAGAAACAAAAAATCACCAGGGAGGTGACGATTGATTTCTACGTACTCCTGCTCGGGGTTAATAGTTGCTGTTGTATCGGACTCGCTACTAACTCAGTAGCACACCGTTGCGGCACAGTGCAGGATTCTCACCTGCTTCCAACCATAGATTGTTAATACCTACAGTTTAGCAGGTATGTTGCTCGCGAAAGTGTTGTATTTTATTTGATCGCAAAACTGACTGTCACGCTAACGCCAACCTCTTGTTTGCCGCTCAGGATTGGCAAGCTCAAGGCTGCGCTAGTGGCACTACTAGCTTTATCTTCTAAGGCGACAACACCACCACCGGAATAGCCATCGCTAACCTCAATAACTTTTCCGACCTTAACGCCTGTTTCTTTGGCAATTTCTTCAGCCTTTGAGCGTGCATCACTAATTGCCTTTTCGCGTGCCTGTTTTTCTAGATCCTTTTGTTTTGTGCCACTAAAGATTGAATACGGACTAATTGCTCCTTGAGGCGAAGTAGTCAAAAGATAGTCCTGCACTTTTTGCGCCAGCGCTTTATCTGCCACTTCAATCGTCAGTGAAAAGCTAACAACTTGGCTCTCGCCAGTATTTAGCCAACTTTGGTTATAGGCGTTTGACTGCAAGGCAATGTCGTCTTCTTTCACGCCAAGTTCCTTCAGTTTTGCTGTTACGTCATTGGCCTTAGTTGTCATAGCGGCAATTAGGGCGTCTGGTTCGGTGCCGGTCTCTTCATAGGACGGCGTAAATTGATACGAGTCGGGTGCTGCTTTTACGGTTCCCTCGCCGCTAACAGTTATCTTCCGTGTATCGTTAGTTGAATTCCACGGTGTCGACCAAATAAGCAGCCTACCGTAACTATTAACAGCAAGATCTGAAAACCCTGTAATAAGAACCCTTGTTTTAAATTAATCTTAGTCATAATCCCCCTCTAAGTAAGTACTCTAATCATAAACTATAGGCTTAAGAAATATAGTTATTTAACTCGGTGCGTACAGCCAGCCCAGCAACACGGCCTGCGCATGCCAGACAAGAGCTTATCGATGCCAACTTTAACACGACGCTCCCGAGTAGCTTCTTGTTTTGCCGATGTTACCCAGCAGATCCATTCGTTTCTAGCTAGCGGACTAATGTCCTCCCACGCCATCAGCGCCGTTGGCTCAGATACAAGGGCGTCTTTCAAATCAGTTGGTAGTTTGTGCACGACCCCACTAGAGACTTTTTTGTTCATACCTATATTTTACATGCGCAATCAATACGACTCAATCACGCTTTATAGCGATCTAGGCTTTGTCCAAAAAGAGACTTACCGAAAGAAGCTTATGGCGATTGAAGCCAAAATCGCTAGACCTAGCAGTTTTCGAAAGTAATTCACGCCTTCTTTAGCTTCAAGATATGACCATATAAACAGAAAAGCATTCCCTAATTGACCAAAGTCAGTTTTTAGCAAACTTCCATGGAATACAACAGATAGCAGCTTAAATACTATCCACCCATAGAGTGGGATGTTCGGCGACTGCCATATGACAATATCACCATCTTTATCCCTGAAGATTTTGTCGAGAATCGATCTCTGTCTATCTGCCTGGACTTTCTTCTTTGACGATTCAGCCATAGAATATCGAATCTTAGAGTCTTAAACAGTCTCAGACGGTTCATTTAGTGTTAAGAGTTTCGCGATACCCCAGGCAACTAACGCATATATAGCTACTGCGACTAGTATTGATGGTTCAAAGACGGAATTTACAGTACCGCTGGTCGATTTCGCCACCCCAAAAATACTGTCAAAAGGCCCACTCAGAACACCACTTACGGAGTAGATGAAGTCGACAAATGAGTTTATAGGATTAGCTCCTGATAGTTTTAAAACAAACCTTAAGGCGAGCAATATACCCACTACGCCATATATATACCAAATGATATTCGCAACCGTAACTTTTGAGTCAACTTTAGTACTTGTTGCTTGAGTTTTTTCTCTAACTACAGCCCCTTCGGAATCTACTGTAGTGTTATCTTTTTGTACAACTCTTCGTAATTGGTCTGACATTATACTTTTCTCCCTGTTATTACTTTAAATATAGCAAGCAGTATCACAGCACCGACGATAGATACCATTATGCTATAAAGATTCAGCCCTGTTACTTTCGAGCCTCCGAATTGTTGAAAGACAAATCCACCAACCACAGCACCTACGATACCAACAACAATATTAACCACAGCGCCCTGTTCTGCATCTGTGTTCATGATTTTTGACGCAATCCAGCCCGCAAGAGCCCCAAGGATTAACCAAGCTATAATTCCCATACTGCCTCCTTGCTTAAAAGTTAATACCTTAAGTATACTCTTGCTGTTTTTGGGTATGGTCCTATTAAATAAAAAATGACCGTTTTTGCGACGGTCATTTTTCATGGCTCCGGAGGCCGGGCTCTGACCTTCGCTTCGCTCACCCCACGAATTGTTTCACAATTCTAGGGGTTTTAGGCGGCCGAGCCCACTGGGCTCACCGTTCTCGCCCGTCGCTCTGGAACAATAAAAATTCCCCCGTCATAAGACGAGGGCATTTTTATGGCTCACAACGATAGAGGAAGTTATAACCGTGATTAAGCAAGATTTAGCTATAGTTTGACTCTATTCAATCACGCTCGCTAGCTTGTTGAAGGTCTGCTTGATACCTTCTTCCATTCCCATCGCTAGTGCTTGCTTTAATCCTTCTTCTGATTTGAAGATGCTCACTGATGTGATTTTTGTAGCATCGCCCACTTGTTCTAGATTGACTGTAATGTCCGTACTAGGCATACCTTGCATTGGGTCTCCAGCTTCGTCGCAAAAACTATCTTTATAGGTAAAGGTGTCCTTAGGCGTGACGCTGACAAACTCCGACTTGTTCCAGCTCTCTTGGCCAAACATTTCTTGGTTCTTATCTTCGCACTTCATGGCAAATAATGTGTAACCCCCTGCAGTAAAGTCAAAATGCTTTACACGTGTTGTCCAGCCATCAGTTGAATACCATTTAGCAAATATATCTGCATCAGCATATGCTTCCCAAACTCTATCTTTTGAGGCATTTATCACTCGCTCAATAGTTAATTTAGTACCTTGGTGTGTCAGTATTGTTTCGTTCATTTAATCCTCCTTTAGGATGTTTTCTAAATTATTAAATCGCTCATTCCACAAAACTTCGTATTGTTTTAGGTACTCTGTAATATGGGTAACCGTTTTCGGGTTAGCTGAAATAACTTGCTGCCTTCCTTGTTTATTCTTAAAAACCAAGGTTGCCGCTTCTAGTACATTCAGGTGTTTTGCAATAGCAGCAAAGCTCATTGAATACTTCTTTGCAATCTCTGTGATAGTTTTCTCACCATAATTGAGCTGCATCAAAATATCTCGACGAGTTTCATCTGCGAGTGCATGAAAAATATTGTTAATACGTAATGATTGTTCAACCATATGGTTGAATATTAGTACATATTCATATACGTGTCAATACTTAATCTGGTCTTGGGAGTAGCAGATCAGTGGTTTCAATTCTATTCTGGGTATCAAAAAGTCAGAACCGAATTAACGGTTCTGACTTGGTCTGATATGCATTGGCTCCGGCGACTGGATTCGAACTAACAGTATATTACACCTTCGAATCTAACGAATCACTGTACTTTAGCTTAGTTAATAAAACTTATCAAATTGAGATGTATATTGATAGAATAGACTTATGACTACACACCAACTTCAATTAGCCACCGAGCCGTTTAATGCAATTGTAGCCGGTGAAAAAACTATCGAGTCTCGCTTATTCGACGATAAACGTAAGTCCATCAATCTCGGTGACGAGCTTGTGTTTACTAATCGAGAAGACACGACACAGACAATATCAGTACGTGTCATAGGTCTGCTCAACTACCAAAACTTTCATAACCTTATTAGTCATAATGATCCACGTAAATTTGGTGGCGAAAGTGTTGAATGGCTTGAGAATCAGATTAATGAATTTTATAGTATCGATGATCAAACGCAATATGGCGTCGTCGGTATTGAGTTTGATCGTATACAGTTGTAAATACCCTGATTTTATATTATAATAAGTACGTCCTATCCACTGCTACGTACTAAAATCGTAGCAATCATCTGG